>JAJXWH010000033.1 GCA_021781745.1 Bacillota bacterium
AGTTCAATGTTTTTGTCTTGCAAATATAAAATATCTCAACTTTTTAGGGGTGGCAAGTTATTTATATAAAAAATAAGAAAAATCAAAGGGTTGCTGTCTTAGTTAGATAAAAAACTTTGACAGTACCCTAAAAGATAAGGGGGGCTTATTATGAAAATAAAAATAAGTATAGTTTTTTTAATATTATTATCTTTTTTTAACTTAGGGGCCATTTCTAAAAATTTTAACAATACACAAAATTCATTTAATAATTTAGAAAATAGTATATCTAGTACAAGCAAATTTGAAGCAGATGGTGTAAAGCTGCAATATAAAACTACAGATAACATAGAAAAAGAAATTATTAGGATAAAACAGCATTTAATTAATAATATAAACGGAAATTATGAAGATCTAGGGAATAATCAATTTGAAATATATAATAAAGATTTAGATATTAATATAAAAATGTGGTATGAAGGCAAATATACCTATATTGAAATTATTTTATTAAATAAAAACTTAGATTACTCAACAAAATATTTAAAGGATTTGCTTAAAAATATTGAAAACAACAAAATGGAGGATGTTCAATATTTTATTTATTACGAGGGAAAGGAATTGAACAAGGATTACACTATCGATAAATTAATCAATGAAAATAATTTAAAAAATGTAAAGTTTCTTGATATAAATAATGGATATGCAGGTACAGGATATTTAAGCAATGGAGATAAAATTAATTTTGCACTAATTAAATATGATACTGGTTCACATATAATAATTGGTACGCCAATGATATTTGCAACATATTAAGACATATTGAAAAACTATTCAATATGACTTATTTACTTTATAGATTTTATTATAAAATATAAGTCGTTTTTGAACAGTTATTTTCAAATGCTTAACAATTCATTATGGAGGATAATATGGAGAAAATTGTGGTTAAAGGTGTAAAAGAACTTAAGGGTGAAGTTGATATAAATTGTGCAAAAAATTCAATTTTACCTATAATTGCAGCAACTATACTTTGTCCAGAACCTATAGTTATAGAGAATGCACCAAAATTAGAGGATGTAGAAGTTATATGTAAGTTATTAAGTGGATTAAATTGTGATGTTGATATCTCAAATGTGAACAATCAATTAACTATAAATACAAAAAATATAATAGAGATGGATGCAAATGCAGAACTTATGAGAAAAATGAGGGCATCATTCTTAATTATGGGGCCTATGCTTGCTAGATTTGGGTATTGTAAGTTATCGCTACCGGGAGGGTGTAACATAGGAAGTAGACCAATAGATTTACATCTTAAGGGATTTAAGTTACTTGGAGCAGATGTTATAATAGGCCATGGTTTTGTTGAAGTAAGAGCAAAAAAAATGATAGGAAGCAGGATATACCTAGATTTTCCTTCAGTAGGTGCGACAGAAAATATTATGATGGCATCAGTATTTGCTGAGGGTACAACAATAATAGAAAATGCGGCAGAAGAGCCAGAAATATGGGATTTAGCTCGATTTTTAAATGAAATGGGGGCTAGGATAGAAGGCGCAGGACTTGGAAAAATAACAATAAATGGAGTGAAAAGTTTAAAGGGGACAAATTATACTCCTATTTACGATAGAATAGAAGCTGGAACATTTATGATAGCTGCTGCTATTACAAACAGCAAATTGAAGATTAATGGAGTAAATGAAGAACACTTAAGGCCTGTAATAGAGAAATTAAAAGAGTGTGGAGTCAAATTTAGTAATTATGCAAATGATTCTGTTGTTGTAGATGGAAGAGGCATTAAGAAGCCATTAGATATAAAAACTCTTCCGTATCCTGGATTTCCAACAGATTTGCAAGCACAGATGATGAGCTTATTATCAGTGGTTGAAGGTGTTAGTGTTATTACTGAAACAGTATTTGAAAATAGATTTATGCATGTTGCTGAACTTCAAAGGATGGGAGCTAATATAAAAATTGATGGAAGAACTGCAATAATTGAAGGGGTTCATAAATTAACTGGATGTGAAGTTAAAGCAACAGATTTGAGGGCTGGAGCGGCTGTGATATTAAGCGGGTTAGTAGCTGAAGGCCAAACTAAAATAAGTGATGTATACCATATAGATAGAGGTTATGTTAATATTGAAGATAAATTCAGAAGATTAGGAGCAGAAATTTATAGAATAAGTCTATAAGTTAAATAGACTAAAGAGCTATCTTATTTTTAGATAGCTTTTTTGTTGCTTAAATTTTAGACGATTTAAAAAGGTAACATAACTTGAAGATTAGAACATATACTTTAAAGTGCAGATTTTTGGGGGTAGGATTATGATAAAAATGATTAAAATTAAAGCTACAAATATGAAGATAAATAGTAATGTTAAAATAATTGGTATTATGACCTTAATTATTTTTGTTATGTTAATAGCACTACCTATAATATTTCTTGGAGAAGATAAAGGAATTAACAATATCTTTAAGCTAAATAATAGTGATATGGTTAAGAACTCAAGTTTGATTTTTCCAGCTAACGGAAAAGTTAAGCTTTATCGTAAGTCAGAAAACAAGGTCGTAGATATCGATTTAGAGGAATATATAATGGGAGTAGTGGCAAGTGAGGTACCTGCTAGTTTTAACGAGGAAGCATTAAAAGCTCAAGCAGTTGCTGCACGTACATTTTATATGAATAGAAGAAATAATCCATGTAAAGATTCCAAGAATAACGGAGCTGAGGTTTGCGATACCACTAATTGTCAAGTATATATGAGTAAGGAAGAGAGAATGGCAAGCTGGAGCAAAAGCGAGGCGCAAAGTAACTGGGATAAAATACAGAAAGCTGTTTTAGATACTAAAGGACAAGTTCTTACCTATGATGATGAAGTACTGGAGTATCCACAATATTTTGCCATTAGTTCTGGAAGAACTGAAGATGCAAAAGATGTGCTTTCAATTGATGTACCATATTTAAAATCCGAAGAAAGCAAAGGTGAAGAGATTGCTCCTAAATTTAAAACGACTATAAAAGTTCCTATAAATGAATTTGTTGATAAAATCAATAAGAAATATACTAATTCTAATATTAATAGAAGTAATATTACATCACTTGTAAAGATAGAAAGTTACACTGAGGCTGGAAGTGTTAAAGAGATAAAGATTGGAAATAATACAATAAAAGGAACAGAATTTAGAGAATTATTTAATTTAAACTCAACAAATTTTAAAGTGAGTTTTGACAAAGATATAGTTACAATAAATTGTACAGGCTATGGTCACGACCTTGGAATGAGTCAATGGGGGGCAAATGTTATGGGAAAAAATGGATCAACATATGAGGATATTCTTAAACATTATTATAATGGTGTGAAGATTCAAGAGATTAAATATAAGTGAGACATTATCTACAGATGATGGGTGGGCAAAGAATTTATAGGAATGCATGTTGAAAGTAAAATTTGTACTTAATAATAGTGTAAAAGTCATTAATTAATGATGAAATCCTTATAATGAAGTTTGAGGAGTAAAATATAGGTTCAATGGAAATCTTATATTTTGAGTTTATATATATTTGCAATAAATTAAAAAAGTTTATTGCAAATTTTTTTTTGTTCTTTTGATTAAAAAGGAGAAAAATGGATAAAATTTAAGCTGATACTATTTCAAAGTAGGAATTATATAAGAAAACATTTCAGGTAGATTCAATAACCAGGCTGAGATCATCTGAATTATTAACCGAAATGGTTATCATTTTCAGATTACTGTGACCTTGAATTTAGAAAAAACATACAAGCTAAGGTTTCCAGGGATTAGATAAATTTAATAAAAAATTCTCTTCAAACTTTGAAAATAATATGTAATAAAATAGCATGTTTATGTATTAATTTTCATAAAAAGGGAACTATAACAATAGGAGGTGTTCATATTGAACAAAAATTTAAAAGAAAAATTTAAAAATTTAATAAGGAAGGAGGGATTTTATATCGCTTTATTCCTTTGTCTTTGCATAGTAGTTACAGTTGGAACTGTTTCTTACAAAATGCTTAGCAATAAAAGTGAAGTAAATAAGACAGAAGATATAAATAAAGATTTAACATTGAATTCTGATAACAGTGAAAAAACTGTTAATCAAGTTCAAAATGCTGAGAGAGTAGAAAATGTTCCAGATAATAAAGGAACTACTGATAAGACAAAGACAGAGAAATCTACTACAGTATCTACAAGTAATACTGTAAACTTTGTAAATCCTATTGATGGTGTTGAAAGTAGACAATATACGTACCCAGCACCAGTAAAAATGGAGGAAGGTATTTTTAGAACTATTAGAGGTGTAAATTTACAAGCAAAGATAGGAACTGATGTTAAGGCAGCAGCTGATGGAGTAGTAGAGCTTGTTGATAATTCAGGAGTAGAAGAAGGAGTAGTAGTAGAAATCAAGCATGCTAATGGATTAAAAACAAGATATGGAAATCTTGATGCTAATGTCTTAGTAAAAAAGGGTGACAAGGTCAAAGCAAATCAAGTAATTGCAAAAGTTGGAGAAACTGCAAAAGTATTTAGTAAAGATGTATTTGGAGAATTCTTAAATTTACAAGTAATCGATGCTAATGGAGAGCAAGTTAATCCAGAAAAATATTTTAATTTGAAGACTAAATAGGATTTTATGAAAAATAGAAATTAGTCATTCATTTTATGAAGATGAATGACTAATAAAAAATACTTTTTGTAATAAAATATAAAATAAGGAAGTGGTATTTTGAAAGATTATATTGAAGAAAGAGTCTTAGATGTCGCAAAGTATATTATTGATTCAAAAGCTACAATAAGAAAAACTGCTAAAGTTTTTGGGGTTAGTAAAAGTACAATTCATAAAGATATGACAGAAAGACTTTTAAAGATAAATCCTGAAATTGCACAAGAAACTCATTCGATTTTAGAATTAAATAAATCAGAACGACATATTAGAGGTGGAGAAGCCACAAAAATGAAATATAAAATTATTGAATCTTAATGCGATTAAGGCTATAATATAATATTAGTAGAATTATGTAAAGTTAGGTATTAATATGTATTATAGGAGTGAATAAGAGATGTACTTTTGGAGAACAGGGATAGACCTTGCAATTGACTTGGGAACAGCAACTGTATTAGTTTACGTAAAAGGTAAAGGGGTGATTTTAAAGGAACCTTCTGTTGTAGCAATAAATAAAAATAATAATAAATTGTTGGCAATAGGGGAAGAAGCAAGAAAAATGATAGGAAGAACCCCGGGAAATATAGTTGCAGTTAGACCGTTGAGAGATGGAGTTATTTCGGATTATGATATAACGCAAAAGATGCTAAAAGAATTTATAAGAAAAGCATGTGGAAAAAGAAGTGTTAGAGCTCCTAAGGTAATTGTTTGTGTACCATCTCAGGCTACAGAAGTAGAAAAAAGAGCTGTTATAGATGCAGCTATGAATTCAGGAGCTAAATCAGTTCACCTGATAGAGGAACCATTAGCAGCAGCTATTGGAGCAGGTCTAGATATTACAAAACCTAATGGATGCATGGTAGTAGATATTGGAGGAGGTACCTGCGATATTGCTGTTATTTCCTTGGGAGGAGTAGTAGAAAGAGAGTCCATAAAGGTTGCAGGGGATAAGTTTGATGATGCAATAATAAAATATGTGCGAAATGAATATAAATTGATGATAGGTGAAAAAACAGCTGAAGAATTAAAAATAAATATTGGCTCAGCATTTAAGAATTCAAGAAATTTATCATGTATGATGAAAGGAAGAAATCTTATAACTGGTTTACCAGATGAAATTGAAATTACAACAGAAGAAATAAGGAATGCAATAAAAGAACCTGTGGAAATAATTGTTGATACAGTAAAAAAGGTATTAGAAAAAACACCGCCTGAATTAGCCTCAGATATTATTGAAAGAGGAATATTAATGACTGGCGGGGGAGCTTTAATTCATGGGTTAGATAAGCTTATAGAATTTAAAACAGGAGTATCGGCTACAATTGCTGAAAATCCTGTTGAATGTGTTGCTAATGGTACCGGGAAAGTGCTTGGTTACATAGATAAGTTAGATAACGAAGTGAATTCGCAACAAATAGTTCTCATAGAATAATATAAAAATAACAGTCAAAAATTCTTGACTGTTATTTTCTTTGAAATAAGATACTAAATATTAGGGAATTGTCCACAGCCTAAATTATAGGCTTCCATAAAAATTCTTGAAATACTCTTAGCCATATCCATAATAAAAGAAAGTCTTATGCTACGGGAAAAAAAGAATTCAGCATTATCACTTGAATCAACAATTCCTATAACTGATGCAATTCCAACTTCAGGAAGTTCTTTTCCGACTCCTTTGCCAGGATGTATTGCATAATCTCTTATGCGAATTTCACCAATATCTTCAGTATCTCCCAAGCATGCATCAATACCAATTATTGAAGCATCAGGATGCTTGGCATATATTTCATCTAACCGTTCATCTATGTTTAAAGCATGAATTGGAGAGGACAAAGTTCCATAAACAGGTAGAGGAAAAAAATTTTCGGTTAATATAGTTCCTACTAAAGGGCCTAGACAATCTCCAATACATTTATCAGTACCTATGCAAACTATTACTGTATTTTTAGTAATATAATTTTTTATTTCTAGAGTTAGATTGTAATGTAATTTGGCATTATGAGTAAAATCTGGCTTCACCAAGGACATATACCTCCTTTATACAATATATATATGAGGAATAAAAAGAATATAGTATAAAAAAATAAATTATGGAAATTAATACTATTAAAGGAGTAATTTATGAAAAAATTTATAATATGTTTAATTTTATTGTTAACAGTAATAATGAATGTATATTTAGTGATTTACTGGGAACCTCAAAGTAAAGCTGATATTTCGCAAGAGCCAAGTAAAGAAGTTGTAACCTATTCTAAGTCAATATATAAAATTGATAAGGAGAGGGCATTAGAACAATTATCAAATGATGATAAAAAAGAGCTGGAAAATATAATAAAAAAATTATCAACTTTTGATATTGGAAAAATAAAAGAATATTATAATGATTCTGATGACGAAGAAGGAATAATAAGTATTTTTAAACTGTTAAGAAAGAGACTTGCAAGTGAAGATTATAAAAGGGTAGAGGAAATAAGTTCTTCATTTATAGATATAAAGAGAATTAATGAAGAAATAAAAAATAAATGAGTTTACTATATTAAATAGAAGTATAATGTAGAAAAAGAGAGCAATTGGAGGCTAATCAATCTAGATGAAGTGATAGTAAGGTTGAAATAAAAGTACTTTGCAGATATACTAATCATTGTTGATTAATGATGCAACAAGTACTAACAAAAAAATACGGAGGAATTCCCGAGTGGCCAAAGGGGGCAGACTGTAAATCTGTTACGTTTCGTTTCGATGGTTCGAATCCATCTTCCTCCACCATTAAGATGGGCGCATAGCTCAGCTGGGAGAGCACCTGCCTTACAAGCAGGGGGTCACAGGTTCGAGCCCTGTTGTGCCCACCATCTTAAAAAATAAGCAACAATAACTGTTAACTGTTCATTGCAAACTGTTAACTGAATACGCTGGCATGGCTCAACGGTAGAGCAGCTGACTTGTAATCAGCAGGTTGTAGGTTCGATTCCTATTGCCAGCTCCAACAAAATAATATGGAGGAATTCCCGAGTGGCCAAAGGGGGCAGACTGTAAATCTGTTACGTTTCGTTTCGATGGTTCGAATCCATCTTCCTCCACCAATAAGATGGGCGCATAGCTCAGCTGGGAGAGCACCTGCCTTACAAGCAGGGGGTCACAGGTTCGAGCCCTGTTGTGCCCACCATCTTAAAAAATAAAAAACAATAACTGTTCATTGTCAACTGTTAACTGAATAAAGTGCTGGCATGGCTCAACGGTAGAGCAGCTGACTTGTAATCAGCAGGTTGTAGGTTCGATTCCTATTGCCAGCTCCAATAAAATAATATGGAGGAATTCCCGAGTGGCCAAAGGGGGCAGACTGTAAATCTGTTACGTTTCGTTTCGATGGTTCGAATCCATCTTCCTCCACCAAAAAGAATAAACTATGTTTATTCTTTTTTATTAAATATAAGCAGAGTAGTAGTTAGTTATAATATTGACTAATTATGGATGCTGTGATAAAATGTTTTTGAAAATTAAATTATGTAACTCTTATCAAGAGAGGTGGAGGGATAGGGCCCTGTGAAACCCGGCAACCTGTATTAATATAAGGTGCCAATTCCTGTAGATATATGATTCTACAAGATAAGAAAATGATTGTTAAAATCGCGCTCTTCTTATCGAAGAGCTTTTTTATTTTAAGTATGCGCATACTTGATTGAAAAGTAAAATATTTTGATGGTTATTAATTTAAATAATATTTTTATAAGATTAAAGTTTCATTTATTTATTAGTTTGATAAATAGATGTATAGGTTTCAGGATGAGTAGAGTTATATAAAAAATATTAGTAAATATTTAAGTTAAGGAGAGAAAAGAATGAGAAGATTATTTACTTCAGAATCAGTTACAGAAGGACATCCAGATAAGATGTGCGACCAAATTTCAGATGGTGTATTAGATGCCATTTTAGCACAAGACCCAAATGCCAGAGTAGCGTGTGAAACGTGCACAACTACAGGAATGGTTATGGTAATGGGAGAAATTTCAACTAAGTGCTATGTTGATATTCCTAAAGTAGTTAGGGAAACAGTTAGAGAAATTGGCTATGATAGAGCTAAATATGGATTTGATTGTGATACATGCTCTGTTATGACAACAATAGATGAACAATCAGCAGATATCGCAATGGGAGTTGATGAAGCTCTTGAGTCTAGAAAAGGTGAAAAAGATAATGTTGAAGCAATAGGTGCTGGGGATCAAGGTATGATGTTCGGTTTCGCTACAAACGAAACAGATGCATATATGCCATTACCAATTTATATGGCTCATAAATTATCAAGAAGACTTACAGAAGTAAGAAAGAATGGGACATTAAGTTATTTAAGACCAGATGGTAAAACTCAAGTAACGGTTGAATATGAAGATGAAAAGCCAAAGAGAATAGATACTATAGTAATATCTACTCAACATGATGAACATGTATCCTTGGAACAAATTGAAAAAGATTTGAAAGAACAAGTAATTAAAGCTGTTGTGCCAGCAGAATTATTAGATGATCAAACTAGATATTTCATAAATCCAACAGGAAGATTTGTTGTTGGGGGACCTCAAGGAGATTCAGGGTTAACAGGAAGAAAGATAATTGTCGATACATATGGTGGATATGGTAGACATGGTGGTGGAGCTTTCTCAGGAAAAGATCCAACTAAGGTTGATAGATCAGCTGCATATGCTGCAAGATGGGTAGCTAAGAATTTAGTTGCTGCTGGAGTTTCTGATAAGTTAGAAATTCAATTAGCATATGCAATAGGAGTTGCTAAACCAGTTTCAATAGAAGTAGAAACTTTCGGAACAGGTAAAATAGGAGAAGATAAGATAGTTGAAATAGTAGAGAAAGTATTTGATTTAAGACCAGGAGCTATAATTAGAGATCTTGACTTAAGAAGACCTATCTACAAACAAACAGCTGCTTATGGACATTTTGGTAGAAATGATCTTAATTTACCATGGGAACAATTAACTAAGGTAGAAGAAATAAAGAAATATCTGTAATTAATAACGTGAGTTCGAAATTTAATTTTTACAGTCATCTTGAGTAACTGTAAAATTATCCTTTAGGCATATGAAAAAAATAATAAGTCAATATACTTGCATATTGACTTATTATTATCCTTCATATGTCTAATTTGTTTTTTGGAAAACTATAGTATGGAAGATACATAAGTTTTATTTGTATAAAACTTATGTAATTACAAGTAAAAATATAGAATTAATAAAAAGACTAACAGAAATTTTCATACATTCTATGTAAAAGAGTAATAAATTCTTTTGACAATATTGATAAATCCTTATAAGTGCTATAGGCAACTACTAAAGAAAAGTTTCCGATTTTGCTGTTTAGTGGGAATAAGTATACTGGAAATGATTGAGAATTTCTATATTCTAAGTTATTGTACTTATTAGCAAAACTTTTTGGCATAAAAGTAATTCCCATTCCTTTAGAAGTTAGTTTATAGAGACTTTCTACATTTATACTTTCTAAATAAATATTAGGTTTAATATTAGCATTTTTAAAAATATTATCAGCAATTTGTCGTACTCTATGGCCTGACCGTTGCAGAAGAAAATGGTAATCTTGTAACTCGTTAATGTTAATTCTTTCATTAATAAAATTATTGTTATTATTGATGAAAGATTTATTTATAGAAGGTGGAAGAAGATTTTCTGGAACTGCTAATAAAACCTGATCAAGATATAAAATTTCATAATCAAGATTTTCGCTTTCAATAGGCAAATTTAAAATTATGATATCTACAATTCCTTTCTCTGCTAATTCTTCTAACTTTTTAGCGTTCTCTTCTATTATTACCACTTTAATATTGGAAAATATTTCCTTGTACTTTGGAAGTATTAATGGAAGTAGAGAATTTCCTTGCAAAGATGATATACCAATAGTAAGCCTACCTGTATAAAGTTCATTAATATCTTTAAGTTCTTGAAGTAGTTGTTTTTCTAAATTCAGAATCTTTAATGCATAATTTACAAATCTTTCACCAGCATAAGTAAGTGATATAGGTGATGAAGTTCTATCAAAAAGCTCAATGCATAAATCTTTTTCTAATTTTTGAATATGCTGACTTAAAGTTGGTTGGGAAATAAACAATTTTTCTGCTGCTTTAGATATACTTTTATATTCATTTACACATAGAATATATTCAAAACTTTTAGTATTCATACAAACAAACCTCCTAAAATATAGTGATAAATCAAATATTGTGACTAGAGTTGTGAAAAAAATGTATATTAAATATCAATAAGAGGTAGTGAAAAAACCTATTTTACACTAGTACATATTGTATGATAATATAAATCCGGAAGTAAATCAATTGAAATAATTACAAAAATAAAATGAATATCATAATTATTTATTAAATAGGATAATTTTACATTATAAAATAAATAATATTCTAAATTATTTTATTGATATGATAAGTTTCACATAAACTAGTATTACAATAAATCCTATTTAATGAAAAAATACAATAAATGTAGGAGGCAATTTATGAAAAAGATTCTTGAACCGATTAAAGAAAATTTTCAATTGGTAGCAAAATGTATTAAGGAAGGCGGAGTGGTTATAGCACCTAGTGATACAAACATTGCATTAACCTTAAATCCATGGAATGAAGATGCTATAGAAAGAGCTTTTGCAATAAAAAATAGACCCGCAACTTCAGCTCTTACTCTGTTTGTTTTAAACCCCAATGATTGGAAAAAATATGGTGAAGCAGAAGACGAAGAGATGGTACAAGCATTAGTAGATGAATTTTGGCCAGGTCCTTTAAATATTATTGTTAAGAAAAAGGATACTGTTCCAGATAGAATGTTATGTGGTGGAGATACAGTATCTATAAGCTGTCTTAGCAACCCAGCTTGGAGAGGTATGATGGAGGAATTAAATATGCCAGTTTCTATGACTTCAGCTAACTTATCTGGTCAAGCTGATGGAGTTTTGGTAGATATGAACTTAGCTTTAGATCAAGTTGGTGGTAAGGTAGATTATATATTAAAGGGAGAAGCCCAAGGAACAACAAAATCAAGCACAATAATTTCTCTTGTAGACAGGCCATGCATTACAAGACTTGGAGATATATCTGCTGAAGATATTAAAAACGTTATAAATATCCTACCAACAGTACTTTAATATTAAATAAATAACGTTTTAAGAAAGTAGTGATAGTTAATGAAAAAAGACATAATTTCCTTTTATAGTTATAGAATTTTTTCGAGATTTTATTTCCATGTTCCAGTGCTGTTTGTTTTCTTTTATTTAAAGGAACTATCCATGATTGAGATAGAGCTTATGTTAGCTATTTATGGTTTAGTACTTATGGTTTCACCAAAGCTTATTGGAGGCATTAAGAAAGCTTACAAAAGGAAATATACAATTATAATTGGAGAAGTTATTAAGGCATTAGGACTTGTTTGTTTTATAAATTGGAGTAGTTTTGCAATATTAATAATAGGGCAAGTACTATCTGGTTTAGGATATAGCTTCACAGCTGGAACAGACTCCATATTATTGAAATCTGTATTTAAAAAATATGGAGAGGGAAATGAGAACCCATATAATTATAAATATAAGAAAGTGGAATCTAACTCCAATAGCTATATGTTTATAGCATTTCTAATAGCAGGTATACTTGGAAGTATCGTATTTAATTGGAAGCAGGAATACGCATTTTACTTATCAATACTCTCTAACATAATATCAATAATTTCTATGTTAGTAATTTCAGAAGATAAAGAAGCAGAACCTGCGAAAGATAATACAAATACTATGGATAAAAAAGATCCATCAATTATGGATGAAAAATTAAAAAAAGAAATAAGTTTTTGGAAAAGTTATTACTCAATATCTAGAGCTTTTACTTTAGGAAGTTTTGTGGGATTCTTGCCGTATTTCTTCTTTATAGTAATAGATGTAAATATGTACTATTTTGGTCTGATATTAAGTGTATTTAATTTAACTGGATTTATAGCTTCAAGAGTTATCTTGAATTTATCTAATAAGATTGGATACAAAAAGTTAACTATAATAACTTTAATATTACTCGCAATAGCACTTTTAATTTTTGGTATTTTTTCTAACGTAATTATTGGTGTAGTCGCCATTACTTTACTTGGAATAGCTTCAGGTGGAGTTAGACCATTAACTTTAAGTCATTTAAATACGCTAGATTTAAGTAGCAGCGAGAGAATGAAAATAATTTCTTCAATGGAGCAGCAGTATGGTTTTTGGAATGCTTTGCTTTTAATTTTAGGCGGAGTTGTACTTAATAGCTACGGCTTTAATAAACTAATGATTGGCTTTGCTGGAGTGTATTTAATAATAGTATTATCTCTTTATATAAAGCATATTCAAAAGGGTAGAAAGTCAGTATGCGAATCTATGTCATCTGATATATAGGTATATCTTATATGCTGAAAATATAGAGATTTAATAAAAAAATTTATAAGAGGTGATTAAAATTAATATTCAATTTTTAGGACACTCATGTTTTTTAGTAGAATCAGAAGGAAGGAAAATCATTATAGATCCATTCTTAAATGGTAATCCAGAAGCTGCTTTAAAGGCAGGAGATATTACTGTAGATGCAATTCTTGTTACTCATGGTCATGCTGATCATATTGGTGATGCTGTAACCATAGCAAAACAAAACAACTGTAACATAATTGCTGAAGATAAATTAGCTTTACATTTATCACAGCATGGAGTAAATGTACATCGACTGGGAATAGGGGGCACTTTCAATTTCCCATGGGGAAAAGTTAAATTAGTGCATGCACAACATGGAGCTTCAATTGAAGGTGATCAAGAAAATGTGTCTGGTACACCTACAGGATTCATAGTAACAATGGGTGGTAAAACTTTATATCATGCTGGAGATACAGGTTTATTTGGAGATATGAAGATACTTGGAGAGCTTAATAACATTGATGTAGCACTATTACCAATTGGAGATAACTTCACTATGGGTATAGATGATTCTGTTGTTGCTGCTAAATGGCTAAATGCGAGCCAATATGTACCTATGCATTATAATACTTTTGATATTATCAAACAAGACCCAAATGAATGGTTAGAAAAAATCAAGAAAAATAATTTGAATGGCAAAGTGTTAAATGTGGGACAAACTATGTTGATTTAATAGCAAATATAAAATAAGTAGGATAAGAGAACCATTTTTTGCAGGTGCTTATATCTTCAAGAAAACGTTCTCTTAAATGCGTGAAATTTAGGAGGAAAATTAAAGTGCAACAAATTTGGAAATTTAAAGATGATGTAGACACAGATCAAATAATCCCATCACAATATCTGTTATTACCAACAATTCAAGACATGAAAAAATATACATTTGAAACTGTACAAAAAAACTTTGCAGCAGATGCAAAAGAGGGGGATATTATAATTGCTGGAGAAAACTTTGGCTGTGGTTCTTCTAGGGAACAAGCTCCAAGAGTTCTCAAAGAATTGGGAATAAAGGCAGTTGTAGCAAAATCGTTTGCTAGAATTTTCTTTAGGAATTCTATTAATATTGGACTACCAGTTATTATATGCAGGGAGATATATGATGATATAGATAATATAACTCAAGTAGATATAGATTTATCTAATGGAATTATAAATGCTAATAACAAGCAATATATATGTACAAAACTTCCAGAGCATATGCAAACCATATTAAATGCAAATGGATTAATTGAGTATTTAAATAGAGAGGATGAGTAACTATGGGAATGACCATCGGAGAAAAGATATTAGCATCAGCTGCCGGAAAGGATAGTGTTAAACCTGGTGAAATTGTAACAGTGAATGTAGATTATATGATGAGTAATGATGCTACAACTCATTTAACTACTCATATGTTTAATACTGATTTAAAGAAAAAGAGAATATTTGATAAAGATAAAATAGTTTTTATTATGGATCATAATATTCCGGCAGAAAATGTTAAAACTGCTGAAGCTCATAAAAAAATGAGAGATTTTGCTAAAGAGTATGATATAAAGCTTTATGAAGGCAAAGGTGTTTGCCATCAAATTATGGTGGAAGATTTTATAGCGCCAGGTCAATTAGTATTAGGAGCTGATTCACATACTTGTACATATGGAGCATTAGGGGCATTTGGTATAGGTGTTGGATGTACAGATTTCTTGTATGCTATGGTAACAGGAAAGACTTGGCTTTTAGTGCCTCCTACAATAAGATTTAATCTTACTGGAAAGTTAAAAGAAGGAGTATATCCTAGAGATTTAATATTAAAAATAATTGGAGACATTGGAGCTAATGGCGCTAATTATAAGATAATGGAATTTGGTGGCGATGGCGTAAAAAATATGAGTTTAAATGATAGATTAGTACTTACTAATTTAGCAGTTGAAGCAGGAGCAAAAACTGGGCTTATAGAGGCAGATGAAAAGGTAATAGAATATATAGAAAGTAAAGGTAGAACTGCTAAGAACATATATACAAGTGATGAAGATGCTGTATATGAAAAAGTATATAACTATGATTTAAGCACAATAGAGCCAGTAATAGCAAGACCAGATCATATTGATGATGTTGTAATCATAAATGAAGCAGAAGGAATAACTATAGACGAAGCATTTATAGGTTCTTGTAACAATGGACGAATAGAAGAATTGAGGGTTGCAGCATCAATATTAAAAGGGAAAAAGGCAAACCCAAATGTTAGATTAATAATATCAGCAGCATCTAATAATGTGTATCTACAAGCCTTAGAAGAAGGCCTAATAGATATATTTATAGAGAGCGGAGCTATGATTATGAATTGCAATTGTAGTGTTTGCTGGGGCGGATGCCAAGGTGTTATTGGAGAAGGAGAAGTTCTTATTTCTACAGGAACTCGTAATTTCAAGGGAAGAGCAGGTCATTCTGAGTCTAAGGTTTATTTAGGTTCAGCAGCTACAGTAGCGGCATCTGCAATTACAGGGAAAATAACTGACGCAAGGAATATATAGTTACGTTAAGGGAAGGTGAAATACCATGGAAAAATTTAAGGGAAAAGTGTGGATATTAGGTGATGATATAGATACAGATATAATCATACCTACCGAATATCTAGCATTAAAAACTGTGGATGATATGAAAAAATATGCATTTTCTCCACTTAGACCAGAATTAGCATCTCAAATAGAGCCAGGAGATATAATTGTAGCAGGAAAAAACTTTGGATGTGGATCTTCAAGAGAACAAGCACCAGAAATACTAGTGAAATTAAATGTAAAATGTATAATAGCTAAATCTTATGCACGTATCTTTTATAGAAATGCAATTAATAATGGATTACTATTAATAGAAAATAAATATTTACCAGATAAATGCAAAGAAGGCGATGTAGTAGAAGTGCATTTAAATCATAACATAACTCATAATGGTGAAGAATATAAAATCATGTCGCTGCCAGATAATCTGATGAAAATAATCAATGATGGCGGATTAGTGCAGAATATGAGAAAAAGAAATGATGTATAAGTATATATTTCAAAAGAAGGGGAATTAAAATGGGATATACTTTAATAGAAAAAATAATAATGAAAAATATAGGAGCAGACCATGTTGAACCTAATTCTATAGTTAATGTTAATGTAGATAGAGTTATGATACATGATATATTTATTCCTTTTGTGGTGGATAAATTTAATGAAATGGGTTTTGATAAAGTTTGGGATCCAGACAAGGTGGTTATAATATACGATCATCTAGTACCTACTAGTTATATAGAAGACGTTAGACACTTTAAAATAGCAGAAAAGTTTGCAGAAGAAAAAGGAATAAAAAACCTACATAAATCTGATGGAATATGTCATCAGCTTATGACAGAATGCGGATATACTTTACCAGGAAACGTGGTATTTGGAACAGACTCGCATACTACTACTTATGGAGCAGTAGGAGCATTCTCTTCTGGAATAGGATATACAGAAATGGCATCAATATTAGGGACTGGTGAAATGTGGATTAAAGTACCAGAAACTATTAGAATAAATATAGAAGGAAAACTTCCAAAAGGTGTTACATCAAAGGATATAATCCTTAGAATATTAGGAGACATTGGCTCTGACGGAGCTACTTATAAGTCATTAGAGTTTCATGGAAGTACTGTAAGAGAAATGACAGTAGCATCAAGAATGACTATATCTAATATGGCAGTAGAAGCAGGAGCCAAAGTAGCCTTGTTTGCAGCAGATGAGAAAACTGCCGAATATTTAAATGTAGATATAAATGACTACAAGGATATATATGGAGATGAAGATGCAAAATATGAAAGAGTAATTAACTACAGAGCTGAGGAGTTAGTGCCTGTATTAGCATGTCCGTCTCAAGTGGACAAGATAAAGACAGTAAAAGAATTACAAGGTATAAAATTAGATCAAGTGTTTATAGGTTCTTGTACAAATGGTAGATTAGAAGATTTAGTAGCTGCAGCAGAAATATTAAAAGGAAAGAAAATTGCCCAATATTTAAAGCTTATAGTAACACCAGCTAGTAGGAAGATTTATAAAGAGGCAGTAGATCAAGGGATAATGAAGATATTAGTAGAAGCTGGAGCTATAGTTACTCAACCAGGTTGTGGATTATGTTGTGGTAGAAGTGGTGGAATTCTTTGTGATGGAGAAAGGGTATTAGCCACAAATAATAGGAATTTCTTGGGGAGAATGGGAAGTGTTAATTCAGCGATATATTTAGGATCGCCAGTTGTTGCAGCTATGTCTGCATTAAAAGGTGAAATAACATTCGAATAATTTTATAAAGTATTATAAAGGCAATAAATTAAATTTGCTTTTTGTATTATTTTTAGTTCGAGTTTTCTGCATTTTATGAATATAAGCATAGGTTTCAAAGATAATATGGTGAATAATGAAAAAGAATTTAAGAAATGACATTGTTAAGTTTGTATTTATTTCTTAGATTCTTTTTTATGTAATTTTTTATTTACGCGAAATTTAGCTAATTAGATTTTGTAAATTTATGATATAATTAAAAAATACTTAATAAGAGTTCTGAAACTAAGTATTGTTCTTATTAATTTTAAGTAGGGGAATATGAAAGAAATTAATATATATAAGCAAATTTATAGCTTAATTTATTAGATAAAAATATTTATGATTTCGTTAAGTTATCGCATAAATTTAGATTCCAAAATATTTATCTATATAAGTGAAAAAGTATAATTTCGGAAGTATGACTAAATATATGCAAAAGGTTTGGAGAGATTTTATGGAAGTTCTAAATGGTTTTGTTGAGAACATTGTTTTTAAAAGTGAGGATACTGGTTATGTCGTTTGTAGAATTAGGAATGATAAAAATTTAATTAGTGCTGTTGGCACAGTTCCTTTTTTGAAGGAAGGACAAAATGTAAAATTAACTGGATACTGGACTGTGCATAAGCAATTTGGAAATCAATTTAATATTCAAGAATATGAGGAACTTCTACCAAATTCATTGGATGGAATAGAAAAATATTTGAGTGCAGGAATAATCCATGGAATAGGGCCTGTCACAGCTAAAAAGATAATAGAAAAGTTTGGTGAAGAAACTTTAGATATAATGGAGAATAATATTGAAAGGCTAATGGAGATAGAAGGTATAGGAGAGAAAAAATTTCAGATAATATATGAGTCATATATTGAACAGCAAGGGTTAAAAGATATAATTCTATATTTTCATAAACACGGGGTAACAAATAATCAATGTGTCAAAATTTATAAGAAATTTGGACCAAACGCAAGGCAGATAGTATGTGATAACCCTTATATATTATGCGATGAAATATCAGGTATTGGATTTAAAACAGCGGATAGAATTGCTATGAGCATAGGAATTGAGAAGAATTCTGATTTTAGAATTCAAAGTGGAATTAAGTATGTAATGAATCAATTTTGCGCTGCAGGTAACACATTTATGCCTAAAAACAATATAATAGAAGAGTGTGAGAAAAACTTACTAGTTCCTAAAGAATTAATTGGAAGAAATATATATGATATGGCAGCGAAGCAAAAAATTATTGTAGAAAACGTTGATGGCAGTGAAGTTGGATTTTTACTTCAATATTATTATTGTGAACTTGGTGTAACAAGCAAAATAATAACTTTGGGATTGCAGCAAATACAAACTATAAATTCAGATGTTGATTTTGAAATTGATGTATTTGAAAAAGAGCAAAATATTAAATTTGCAGAATCCCAAAGAGAAGCAATAATTGGTGCATTTAATAATGGTATAGAAATAATTACAGGTGGTCCTGGTACAGGTAAAACTACAATAATAAAAGCAATAATACATATTTATGAGAATAACGGCATGAAAGTAATACTTGGAGCACCAACAGGGAGAGCAGCAAAGAGAATGACTGAATCAACTGGCCGGGAAGCTAAAACAATACATAGGCTACTAGAAATGGGGATTTCAGAAGATGACGAATCAGTCTTTGAGAGAGGAGAGTCATCCCCTTTAGACTGTGATGTAATAATAATTGATGAAGCATCCATGATTGATATCATTCTAATGCAAAATTTGCTTAAAGCTATAAACTTAGGTACAAGATTAATAATTGTTGGGGATGTCGATCAATTGCCATCTGTTGGACCAGGAAATGTATTAAAAGATCTTATAGAGAGTGACTATATAAAAGTAGTAAGGTTAAGAGAAATCTTTAGGCAGGAATCAGAAAGTTTAATTGTAGTAAATGCACATAAAATTAATCAAGGGGAGATGCCGGTATTAAATCAAAAGGATAAAGATTTCTTCTTTATTAATGAGGAAAGCCAAGAGAGAATTGTAAATACCATAATAGATTTAATAAATAGGCGATTGCCTAAATTTAATAAATCCTGGGATAAGTTGAAAGATATGCAGGTTCTAACACCTATGAGGAAAGGAATACTTGGGGTTACTAATTTAAACACTAAACTTCAGGAAATGTTTAATCCACCTTCAAAGGATAAAAAAGAAAAAACTTCTCGAGATATAATTCTTAGAGAAGGAGACAAAGTGATGCAAACTAAGAATAACTACACTTTAAAATGGATCAGGGTTAGCGGCTTTGGAGAAAGTGAAGGCGTTGGAGTTTTTAATGGTGATTTAGGTTTTATAGAAAGTATAGATGAAGAAAGAAAAATTTTAACTATTATATTTGATGAAGAAAGAAAAGTACTTTATGATTTTAACTTTTTGGATGAATTAGATTTGGCGTATGCAACAACAATTCATAAAAGTCAGGGAAGTGAATTTAAGGTCGTAGTTATTCCTGTATTTATGGGGTCTCCTTTTTTAATGAATCGTAATTTACTTTATACAGGAATTACAAGAGCTAAACAATTAGTAGTTGTTATTGGATTTCAAAAGGCATTAATGTATATGGTTAATAATACAAATAGTATAGAAAGATATTCTGCTTTGAAATATAGAATTAAGGATATAATAACAAAAGATGAGTTTGAAGACCAATTGAAAGGAGATAAGGGTGTATGAGGAATATATGTAAAGTAACTCTAGAAGATTTAAAATACGCTTTTGATAAGATAGATTATTGGTATAAGAAAAACATTAAATTTTTAACTATTATTACAGTTCCATTTAATACATCATGTATTTTTTCAAATATAATATATAAACTTACTCAAAATGACAATAAAGTACTATACGTATGGGGAAAAAATGGAGAGAACAAAGAGCTGATAAATGTAGTAAGAGAATTTGATTCGAATATTACTCATTCTTACATTGAAAAGGGAAACTCAAGTACAAATCTTACGTTTACACATTATAATAATCTGATAAAGATTGATGATCAATATGATTTGGTTATTTTTGATGACATAACATATTTTTCAAATCTAAGCAGTGTAAGTGTGAGGGAGATGCTAGAGAATTGTGGAAGTCTTGGGGAAAGAGTGCTGTTATACAGCATAGAAAAGATGGCATTAATTGGTGACAAGTTTGAATTGGCAGCATATAATTACAAAAAACCTTTTGTAGAACCTAGAATACTAACAACTAGAATAGATTTGAATTCAGATATTCCATTTACTCTTTATGATTATCTTAAGTGGTTCAGAGAAAATAATCACAAAGTAGCTATCTATGTACCTAGTAGAGAGAAACTTAATATAGTCAATGATTATTTTATTAATAAGTTAAAGCTTTCAGATGTAAGAATAATAAAAGTTTCAAGTAATGATGATATTAAAAAATGTGAAAAAGTATCAAAATACAAGGATAAGGCAATATTTATAATAACTAATAAAATAGAGGAGTTACTTGAAAATTGTTATATTGATGATGCTGTGGTTTTATTTTCTGATAATGAAAGGTATAACTATAAAAAGTTTATATATATTTGTGGCCAAATAAGAAATATAAATCTAAAGTTACCAGAGGTTCTTTTAGTATCAAATGAAGTATCAGAAGATATGGAAAAGGCAAAAAGTATGGCAAGAGATTTCAATAAAAAAGTATGGGAAAAACGTTTAATAGAATTATAAGAAAGTTATGGGAAGGATTAATTGAAGTAATATACCCAAGGGAAAATTACTGCATTATATGTAAAGAGGATGATTGTTTTGGGATATGTAATCACTGTAAACAGAGTATAAAAATTATAAGTGATTCATATCAGGATGAGATAATAAGTTATGGATATTATGGAGGCGTGTTAAAGGATTTAATACTTAAATTTAAATATAAGAGCAATTTTACAGCAGGGGATATACTCACGGAATTATTAGAAGAATATATTATTAGAAACTTAGATTATAAAAAATATCTAATTACATATATACCTTTATCAAGAAAATCTAAAAAGATTAGAGGATTTAATCAGTGTGAGTACATTGCGAGGAAAATAGCGCGAGATTTATCTATTGAAGCTCTAGAAGTTTTAATAAAGGATAAAGAAACAAAAGAACAAAAAACACTGAAAAGAGACGAACGATACGAAAATATAAAAAGTGCTTTTAAAGTGAAGAAAGGAATAGAATTGAAAGGTTTCAGTATTATACTAATAGATGATGTGACTACTACGGGAGCAACCATTAGAGAAGCATATAAATTATTAATAAAATATAAAGTAAAAGACATAAAACTCTTGACCTTAGCTAAAAGTCATATATAATATTAATGTAAAGCTAGGTTTGTGGTTGAAAGTCGAAGCTAGTCGCAGGCAAAACGATCCACGTAATTTAGATAAAATGTCTAAGGAGCATGGTGCGGTATAGAAGTAAGACCTGCCAGATTGTATTCTGAGAGGGTTAGTAGTGAGGGATTAAATTCTAATAGCGAAAGCTCCAGCAGGCGAGTGTGGGGTCAAAAACCAGGTCAACTAGCTTTACTTTTATTTAAACTTAAAAATTATAAGTAAATTTGTAGAATATCTCTAATCTAGTACCTAAGATTGGAGTCATTTTTTGTACATAATTTTCAGAATTTACTGATAACTCTCTTGTTAAGTTTGCAAAAAAGTGATAGAATATTAATAACTTAAACATATTAAGTTTAAAAAACTTTTTCATATGAGAGGGGCTGGAATTGATGAAGGTTACAGTTATAGCAAAAAATATGGAGCTAACAGATGCACTAAAGGAAATAGTGCAAAAAAAGGTAAGCAAATTGGAAAAGTATTTTGAAGTAGAAGTAGAAGCTAAAGCTACATTAAGCGTTCAAAAAAATAGACATAAAATCGAAGTTATGATTCCATTTAATGGTGTAGTATTAAGAGGAGAAGAGGCAACTTCTGATATGTACAAGTCATTGGACTTGGTAGAAGATAAATTAGAAAGACAAATTAGAAAGCAAAAAACTAGATTGTCTAGAAAACATAGTGGATCATTAAAATTTGGCGAAATAAATAATATAGAAATTAACTCACCGGAGGAAGACCATGGTAAATTAGTTAGAGTAAAGAAATTTGGAGTTAAGCCAATGAACTCTGAAGAAGCAATCCTTCAAATGGATTTATTAGGACATAATTTCTTTGTATATCAAGATGCAGACAGCAGTAAAGTAAATGTTATTTATAAAAGAAAAGATGGAGACTACGGTTTATTAGAACCTGAATTTATATAAAGAAAATTAAAAAATAACTGTCTAAGGTGCACAGTTAATGCGTGTACCTTAGATAGTTTTTTTGTTCGTTAAGTATGAATATTAATAAATCATGATTAATTTATTAATAAAAAATTAATATTAGTCATTTTATTTGGGAATTAATATAAAAATGATGAGTTTTATTGAAAATAGGATAAGTAAAATGGTATAATTATAAAATATGTAGTTTATAAAAAAATTAAAGATATATTTTGGAATAAAGATGAAATATACAATTTTGAAAGGATGACATTATGGGACTATTAGATGCCTTATTTGGAACATATAGTGAAAGAGAAGTCAAAAGACTTAAACCAATTATACAAAAAATAAATGATTTAGATGAAGAAATGCAAAAGCTTTCAGATGAGGAATTAAAAGCTAAGACTTCTGAGTTCAAGGAAAGATTAGCAAATGGAGAAACTCTAGATGATATTTTACCAGAAGCATTTGCTGTTATAAGAGAAGCGTCAACAAGAATTTTAGGGATGAAACATTATGACGAACAGCTTATGGGAGGAATGGTACTTCACCAAGGTAGAATATCGGAAATGAAAACAGGTGAAGGTAAAACTTTAGTTGCAACATTACCAGCATACTTAAATGCTTTAAGTGGAAATGGTGTTCATATAGTAACTGTTAATGATTATCTTGCAAAAAGAGATATGGAACAAATGGGTCAATTATATGGTTTCTTAGGATTGACTACAGGAGTTATCGTACATGAGCTAAATAATGATCAAAGAAGAGAAGCATATGCTTCAGACATTACTTATGGAACAAATAATGAGTTTGGATTTGACTATTTAAGAGATAACATGGTGGTTTATAAAGAAGAAAGAGTTCAAAGACCATTAAATTTTGCTATAGTCGATGAAGTTGACTCGATTTTAATAGACGAAGCTAGAACTCCACTTATAATCTCTGGTCAAGGAGAAAAATCTACTGAATTCTATAAGGTTGCTGACTATTTTGCGAAGAAATTAGTTGCAGAAAGAGATTTTACAAGAGATGAAAAAGCCAATGCAGTAATGCTAACTGATGAAGGCGTTAGAAAAGCAGAAGCAACATTTAAAGTTAGTAACTATGCTGATGCTGAAAATATAGAATTGCAACATTATGTAACTCAAGCTTTAAAAGCTAACTTTGCCATGAGAAGAGATAAAGATTATATGGTTAAAGATGGTGAAGTAATAATTGTTGATGAATTTACAGGAAGACTTATGGAAGGTAGAAGATATTCAGATGGTCTTCACCAAGCAATAGAAGCAAAAGAAGGAGTTAAGATTGCAAGAGAATCAAAAACTCTAGCTACTATTACATTCCAAAATTACTTCAGAATGTATAAAAAGTTATCTGGTATGACAGGTACAGCATTAACAGAAGAAAATGAATTTAGAGAAATTTATGGATTAGACGTTGTTGTTATTCCAACACATAAGCCAATAGCAAGAAAAGATAATCCAGATTTAGTATTTAGTACTGAGCTTGGAAAAATAAAAGCAGTTGCATCAGAAGTGGAAAAAGCTCATGCAAAAGGTCAACCAGTGCTTGTTGGTACAGTAAGTATTGAAAAGTCAGAACTTGTTTCAAGCATGCTTAAGAAAAAAGGAGTACCACACCAAGTATTAAATGCTAAGTTCCATGAACAAGAAGCTGAGATAATAAGCCATGCTGGTGAAAAGGGAATGGTTACTATAGCTACTAATATGGCTGGTAGAGGTACCGATATTAAGCTTGGTGAAGGTGTAGTTGAGCTAGGTGGCCTTAAGATTATTGGTACTGAGAGACATGAATCAAGAAGAATAGATAACCAATTAAGAGGGCGTTCAGGAAGACAAGGAGATCCAGGTGAATCAACATTCTTTATTTCATTAGAGGATGATTTAATGAGAATATTTGGATCAGAAAAGATTCAAGGTGTTGTTGAAAAATTAGGTCTTCAAGAAGAAGAAGCTATTGAAAGTAAAATGGTTTCAAAGGCTATAGAAAATGCTCAAAAGAAGGTTGAAGGTAATAACTTTGATATAAGAAAAACACTATTAGGTTATGATGATGTAATGAATGTCCAAAGAGAAGTTATTTACAAGCAAAGATCAGAAGTGCTTGAAGGTGAAGATGTAAAACAAGAAATACTGGCAATGACAAAAGAACTTATCGCAGATGCTGTTAATACACATATTACAGGTGAATCTGAAGATTATAGGGAAGAGTTCTTACATTTGATGATGACATTGCAAGAAATATGTATACCACCAAATTCAGTTAACTTACCTAGTCTTGAAAATATGTCTAATGAAGAAATAATTGAAAATCTTTTTGAAATTGCAAGTAAATTCTATGATCAAAAAGAAGAGGAATTTGGTGCAGAAAGATTAAGAGAAATTGAAAGAGTTGTACTTCTAAGAGCAGTTGATACTAAATGGATGAATCATATAGATAACATGGATCATTTAAAACAAGGTATTGGACTTCAATCATTTAAACAAATTGATCCAGTTCAAGCATATCAAATGGAAGGTAGCGAAATGTTTAATGAAATGATTAAGGCAATCAAGGAAGAAACAGTTAAGCTATTATTCCGTGTTAAAATTGAAGTTGCTCCAGAAAGAGTAAGAGTTGCTCAAGAAACAGCAGCTATTCATGCAGATGCATCAAGTGCAGCCGTGGGACCAATAGGTCCAGGAAATCCAGGAGAACCTGGAGCTGGCTCTTCAGGTGGACCAAGTGCTGGACCAGTGGCTCCTGTTAGAAATCTTGAAAAGCATGGAAGAAACGAATTATGTTCATGCGGCAGTGGAAAAAAATATAAAAATTGCTGTGGAAGAGAAGTTTAGTTTAGTTGACAGTTAACAATTAAGGTGAAAAACTCTAAGGAGTTTTTTAAAAGAATAAATAATGGTATAATAAATTCCGTAGAGATTTATAAAATGTTGTTATTAATTAAGTAACAATTAAGGTTAGATTTCTGCGGAATTTTTATCAACGTGAATTATTTATTGAATAGAATTACGATAAGTGTGATATAATTACAAAATAGTATGTAACGATTTATATTATTTCATGTAATGAATAAGCATCTTGTTAGAAATTTTAAGAATAATTATAAATTAGAATTAAGGAAGTACTAAAAGGATTTCTTTATAAACTGTTACTTGTTAACTGTAAACTGATAGAATGGGGTGATTAGATGATTATAGAGCTTGAAAAAGAATTAGTAAAGCTTCCTAACATAAAAAAATCTATAGAAGAAATGGGGGCTTCACTTTGACAGAGGAGGTTTAGAAAAAGAACTTCATGAATTAGAATGTCAAATGCAAGAGCCAGGTTTTTGGGATGATACTAAAAGAGCAGAGGAAGTTACAAAAAAAAGTAAAGTTATAAAGAGTAAAATTGACAATTATGATAAACTTAAGTCACAAATTGAGGATATTGAAGTATTGAAAGAGATTATGGAAGAAGACGACCAGGAGTCTGCTGATGAAATAATAGATACAATAAGGAGCATAGAAGCCCAAATTGAAGATTATAATATGAAAGTGCTCTTATCTGGAGAATATGATAAAAATAATGCCATTTTAACATTGCATGTTGGTGTTGGTGGCACTGATGCTAACGATTGGACTGAGATGCTTTTAAGAATGTATACAAGATGGTGTGAAAAGCAAGGTTATAGTATTGAAACTTTAGATTTACTTCCAGGGGATGAGGCTGGAATTAAGAGTGTTACACTAAAAGTCAATGGAGAGTATGCATACGGATACCTAAAAGCTGAAAAAGGAATTCATAGATTAGTTAGAATTTCGCCATTTAATGCTAATGGTAAGAGACAAACATCTTTTGCTTCAATGGAGGTACTCCCAGAGCTTACAAAAGAGCAGGATATAGACATAAAAGCTGACGATTTAAAAATAGATACGTACAGATCAGGAGGTGCTGGAGGACAGCACGTTAATAAAACTGATTCTGCAGTTAGAATTACTCATCTGCCTACTGGAATAGTTGTACAATGTCAAAATGAAAGAAGCCAATTTGCTAATAAAGATACAGCTATGGAAATGCTTAAATCTAAATTAGTTGAGTTAAAAGAAAGAGCACATAAGGAAAAGATTGAGGATTTAACTGGGGAACTAAAAGATATGGGTTGGGGAAGTCAAATAAGATCATATGTATTCCATCCCTACAGTATGGTTAAAGATCATAGAACTAATGTGGAAACATCAAATGTTACAGCAGTAATGGATGGTGAAATAGATATGTTTATAAATTCATATTTAAAACATTAATAAAAATAATATAAGCAATAAATTTAAGAGTTAAGTAAATTTAAGCTTAGCTCTTAAATTTATCTTCTACTTTTCTATAAGATTATTCAATTGTTATTTTAGATAATTTAAATGCACTTAACATTATCATAACTAAAAATATAATTATTAGAGGTAAAAACATTTCTATATTTGTGGTATCACTTGTCATTATCTTCATCGCATGAGTTGCAGGAAATACATTTCCTACAGTTTCAAATGCTTTTGGTAGAAGATTTGTTGGGAACATTATTCCTGACAACATTAAAGAAGGCAAGAATATTAATTGAGAAACTACTGCTATTTTAGATGGATTTTTAACCATTAAACCAAGCAGGGTTCCAATTGATAAAGAAACAATTATAAAAGCAACTAGCACTAATAGGTATATGTGAATATTTAATGGGGCAGGAGCATGAAAGGCAAACTGTGCAACAAAGAAGATAATTATACTCACTATTAAAAGATTTATAAAAGAGGATATAAAGTTACATACAGCAGGTATATATAAAGGAATATTTGATGCTTTATAGGATTTTTTTATTTCACTTCCATATAAGGCAACAAGGGGAGCAGGGCTTCCGAGTACTGCACCCATGGTAATTGAGAATATTGACATGGACTGTATTAGTGTATCCTTTGACTGAGGATTGATTGATGAAAAAATGGATCCCATAAAACCAAAAAATATTAGTGGAACAATATAGTATGTGATCAAGACTCCTTTATTTCTTAAGTCTAATTTCCACTGTAAAATAACAGAATATATGAAAGCATTCATTACTTTTCCCCCTTTGCAATTTCCATAAAGCTTTCTTCTAAGCTTGGATGTTCTATTTTGATATCAATAATTACGTTATTACTTTTCTTCATATAATCGAGTATTTCAATGAGGCCATCACTAATATTTTTAGTGGAGTATACACTATAGCCTTTATCAATGCAATTATACTCACAAGAAGAAAAATCTTTTTTATAAACTTCATTTTTTGATTTTATGTGAATTTTGGTGTTACTGTTATAAGAAAGAGCAAGCTCGTACGGAGTGCCAATAAATGCTATAATACCATCTTTTATTATAGCAACTCGGTCACATAAACTCTCGACTTCAGACATATCATGACTAGCAATTATAATAGTCTTTCCTTGTTTTTTCAATTTTTTAATTTCTTCATGCAAAGAAATTCGTCCTTCAATATCAAGCCCAGCAGTTGGTTCATCAAGAAAAATAATTTTTGGATTGTTGGTAAGAGCTAAAGCTAGATGCAATCTTCTTTTTTGGCCTGTTGACATAGTTTTATATTGTTTTGAATATAAATCTTTTAAACCAAAAGTATCAAATAATTCTAAATTCACAGTGGTATTATTCCATTTTGAAAATAGTTTTAATACCTCAATTGAAGTTACATTATCAGGCAAAGAAGTTGATTGTAACTGAACACCAGTAATTTTTCTAATGTTAGAGTCGTTGGTAGGTAAACCAAATATTTCTATCTCACCTGAGTCGAATTTTCTAAAGCCCTCTATACACTCTAAAGTAGTTGTTTTTCCAGCACCATTGCCGCCAAGCAGCGCAAAGGTTTCCCCTTCGGTAACATTAAAACTAATACCTTTTAAGGCAGGATAATTATTATATTTTTTGATTAAATTATTAACTGAGATAGCTGTGTCCATTATTTATTCTCCATTCATAAATATATTTTTCATAAATTAAATTTAAAAGTGTATATATTCTAAAACTATTTTGAGTTAACTCTGATAACATAATATTTTAATTATAGAAGTAGATTCAATTTATTTTCTGTTTGATGCAATATTTAAGGGGTATGTTGCATTATTATAAACTAAAAAACATTTGTTTAAGCCTTTATAAAAAGAGTAGACTAAGATATATTTGTTAAATCATCTTGATTTTTTATTTGTTGGCAATATATAAGTTAATATAACTCCAAAAAGAAAGTTCTCAATAAGTAATTCGAAGAAATGCCCAAATCTCACGCCTGATGGCATAAAATCATTTGGTACGAATAAGGGTGTTGCAAGTGGGATGCTTAAGAGTAGCCCCATTAGTACATATCTTTCGATATTACTTTTAACAGCTATGCCTCTTAGCAGCATATATCCAATAAAAGTCCATAAAAAACCTCTAAAGATTTGGAATACAACTAAAAAAGCGTCTTTATGAAGCTGGTTTTGAATATGAGTTATAAAAGGAAGTATATCTGTGCTGCCTGAATAAAACTGCCTAAGTTCAGGGAATTGCCATGCAATATAATAGCCAAAGAAGAAATAGAATATCATATATATAAAAGCTAGTAGAGTAAATTTACCAACGTTTTTTTTCATAGAATCTAGGTGCAATGCATAATTACTTTGAATTTGTTTTTTTGATTTATTTTTCATTTTTACTGCAAATATGCCACAAAAAGTAGAAATGATTGCTTCTGTAAAGACTGTAATAAGTAACATTAATAATGGCATTTTAACTGAATCATTAAAATACAGAGTTTCAATTTGTGTCATAAAGCTAAATATACCAAATATAAGAAACATAATATTAGCAAATAATTTTTTGTCTGTATAGTGGCTTCGTTTTGTATACCAAACTACTAATACTCCATTACTAATGCAAAGAAGAAATAATGAAATTATTGATTTTAATGAATCAGATGAGCTAGATGAAGAATGTTTGATAAAACCAAATATGCCCATTAAGATTCCTGATATTAGTGACCAAATAATTGTAGTAGATATTGCTAAGAATAGAATAGATTTAATGGTTTCCTTTAAACAGATATTTTTTGTCATAATTGCACCTCATTAAATAATATTTTTTTAAAATCTATTTATTTCATATTAGGTATTTCAATGTTATTATCTTTAAAATATTTAAACAATGCTTGCCCCAAGAAATCATCCACAATGGTTTGTTTTTCTTTCCAATCAGTATTCCAATTATCTTTATCCTCATTAAACTTTATGAGATCCTTTAGCATGGTCATATCTCCATTAGTGAATTTAATCACCATATCCCACCAATTTTTTGCAATAACTTGTGCTTTTTCTCCAGTTGGTAATTCGTTTTTAGATTTAAGAAGTATAATTTGTTCACATAATTCCTTCCAAGTAGAAATTATTTCTTCAGAATCCTCATGGCTAAATGATGTTTTGATTTTGTCAAAGGAATTGGTGTTAAAGTATTTTACAACCCAATAGTTCTCGTTTTTTGACTGAAGTAACGAAATAATGTCAGAATACTTTTGCCAATCTACAGAATCAATTTTGTGTATTTCCTCTCGCAATGATTCAATTGCGGATAAAGCATCCTGTAAATATGAAATTTTATCGCTAATAATAGAAGCTTGTTCCTTTAACGCGCCATCGACCTCTTCCGGAGTATCGAGTGGTATTAAGCGACTTTTAATATCATCTAGAGAAAATCCAAGAAATTTTAATGATAGTATCTGGCTTAATTTAATCATATCTTTATTGGTATATAAACGCCTTCCACCTTCACTTTGGGAAGATGGCTTAAGAAGACCTTGTTTATCGTAATATTGAAGAGTCCTAACAGTAACATTCATTTTAGCTGCAAGTTCACCTACAGTCATTAAGTTTTCGTTATTCATAATTCTCACCTCAATTGAATAATAACATATGACGTTACGTCACAAGCAAGAATTTTTTGGAAAAAATTTAGAAAATATTTGTAAAAAAAACTCCTGTTAAAAACAGAAGTTTATAAAATATTATATAGGTTAATCTGAAAATAAAATAAAAATATTATTAAAATAAATTGTAAAGAAAATTTTATTATACAGCTTTATAGAAAATATCGATTAGTGAATATACTGTTATTAAAACTACGCAGACATATAAGGATATATTTAGTCCAGGCTTAAGTATTGACATAACACCGCCAGCCACTAAAGCTGCCATAATTACTACACTGACAAATTTAAAAAAACCTGACTTGTTTGTTAAGAGTGTCGTGACAGATGAGAACATAATCAAAATTAAAGTTATAAAGTAAAATATATTTTTAAGGTTACTAGAATAGCTCATTATTTGAAATTCATTCAAAGCAATAACTGAAAGTAAAAATAACAGTGAAAAAGAGCATATTTTACTAACATTCTTAATCATAACTCCACCGCCTCTGGTAAATATTTACATAATAATTATACAGTTAGTTTTTTATTAGGGCAATACATTTGTTGTATACCACTGATAAAAATGAATGAAAATAATTCCTAAAAAAGTATAAATATATGATAAAATATACTCATAATTAAAAGAGGAGTTGAATTTATGAATATACTAATAGTTGAAGATGAGAAAGATATTAGGAATCTTATATCTCTGCATATGAGAAAAGAAAATTATGAAGTTTATGAAGCGTCTGATGGAAGAGAAGCTTTAACTATATTTGAAAATGAAAAGATAGATTTAATTTTATTAGATATAATGATGCCTAATGTTGATGGCATTTCGGTTATACAAAAGGTACGAGCTGTCTCTACTATTCCTATAATTTGCATTACTGCAATGGGAAATGATTCAGACAAAGTTTTAGCCTTAGGACTTGGTGCTGACGATTATTTAGTAAAACCTATAAGTCCAATTGAATTATCGGCTAGAGTAGCTTCTAATCTCAGAAGATGTTATAAGTATGCTGAACATAAAGATATAATATATTCAACAGGTGATTTAAAGTTATTTACTGAAACTTTTGAAGTTTATAAAGGAAATAAAAAGATAGATTTAAATCCAAAGGAATTTAAGATTTTGAAGTTATTAGTTTCTAACCTAGGTAAGGTATTTACTAAAAAACAAATTTACGAGGAAGTATGGGAAGATGCTTATTTTGGTGATTCTAACAATATAATGGTTCATTTAAGCCATATTAGAGAAAAAATAGAGGACGACCCTAAGAACCCTATATACATAAAAACCATAAGGGGAATAGGCTATAAGATCGAAAGGGTTACTATAAATGAAAAGTAAAAAAATTAAACGAAGTGTTACAACTGAATTATTTTTTACATATTTTCTGGGATATATTGCAATTAATGTAATACTATTAATAACTGTTATAGGATCTATTGTTGCATATGAGGTTGTATGTAGTCCGCGCACATATAATTCGTATTTTGCAGAATTAGAAAATAAATTAACCAAAGACTATAGAAGCATAACAGATGAAGATTTGTCAGATATAAATGGCTTCATCATAAAAATAAATAGCAAGAATAACATTACCTATTTAAGGGGTAATGTTATAGAGGAATTCCGAACTTTAAATTTACAAAGTTACATGTATTTATTTGGAGTAACAAAAGACAATAAAAGCTCATTAAACGATGACCTAAGAACAATGTTTGCATTATCAGATTTTAATAATTCTATTATTGAGACCAAAGATAATACAAAATATTCATTATATACTAAGTATTTAAAAGAAGAAGATTCATTAGTTGTGGTAGGATTTCCTTACTCTGAAGTAACAAAACCAAATATAATTACTAAGTTAGTTCCGCATAATATAATTGTAAAGATAATGAGTTTTCTTAATATAATGTTAATACTTTCTATTGTATACATTCTAGCGAAGGCAACTTCTAGTGCATTTATAAACCCAATAAAAACATTATTAAATGGGGTTATAGAAATATCTCATGGTAATTATGATGTACGCCTTGATATTGACAAGAAAAATGAATTCCTTGAATTAGCTAATGGGTTTAATATGATGGCAGAGACTATTCAAAATGAAAAACGACTAAAAGAGAACTTAGAAAAGGCTAGAGAAAGCTTAATTTTAGATATTTCACATGATTTAAAGAATCCCCTTGCATCTATTTTGGGATATAGTGAGACATTAATTAATAATAGAGATTTAGATGAAGAAGAAAAATTAGAGTATCTAAATATTATAAATAAAAATTCCCAAAGAGCTAATAAATTAATAACAGATTTATTTGAATTTTCACTGTATGATAACTCTGATTATAAAATGGTTACAGTAAAAACAGATATGTCTGAATTTATAAGGCAGATTATTGCTAATTACATTCCTGAATTTGAGCATAAGAGGTTTGAATATGATTTTGATATAGCTGAGGAGCCTTATTACGTAATGATAAATGAAGAAAAATTATCTAGGGCTATAAACAATATTTTAGATAATAAAGTAAAATACAATACTGAAGGTAATAAAATTAGTATAAAGACTAAAGTTAAAAATAATTGCTTCTGCATCATTTTATCAGACAATGGTGAAGGCATTCCTGCAAAGTATAGGGAAACTATATTTAACCCATTTGTTAGAGTAGATAAATCAAGAAATTCTAAAACCGGAGGTACTGGACTTGGATTATCTATAACAAAGAAAATATTAAATAAGCATAATGGTAGTATAAGTATCATTAACAGCGAAGAGGGGACATGCTTTGAAATAACTTTACCTCTTGTTACATTTAAAGCTAAGATGTGAGATATAAAAGTTAGTCAGTAACAGGGAATTCATTATATACAATATTTAAGGTTATTTTAATGTTATTATAAGAAGTATTTAACTAGGTATATTTATACTAGATATAATAAGGGATTCATAAATAAATCGAGATTAGATATACCTTGTTAATATAAAAGGAATTTACTAAAGAAAAGAATTAAGAAAGGAGTTGAATTTTTTGAAATCTGACAACGATTTAGATGAAGTTAAAATTAGGCATGTTATTATAATATACTTGATTAACTGTGTAGTTCTAATCATAACAGCAATTGCAATAATATTTAATTCCGGCGGAGAAATTAGCGGTAGTAATATGAATGACTTAAGTTTATTGTCAGGAATTTTATTATTGGCTATGTTGGCTTATAAGCTTAAATTATCTAGAGAAAAGATAGGCTTTTTATATAAGGATTTTAAAAATAAAATCAACATTAAGGAAAGTATATGGATTGTCGCATTCTTTGTGTGTCTTAATCTGGGAGGAATCAGGCTTTTAACTTATATAATATACATAATTAGTCCAACTTTCGCAAGCGACTTTGTAAATAGTTATCCACTAATTATTAATTCAGCAACTGATTACCTAATATGTTTTATAATTTCAGTTATATTATCACCCGTAGTTAATGAAATCATATTCAGATTTGTGTTATTTAAAAGACTCTCAAAGAAGTTTAATGTTTATGTTGGTATGATTGTATCTTCTATAATTTTTGCAGCTTTTGATTTTAGCCCGGAAATTATAGGGGCTTTAGCTTTAGGAATAATTAATTGCATTTTATATATAAAATATAAGAATATCCTTATGCCTATGCTTATATATTTTATGAGCAATCTATTCGTTATGCTGCTTTATATTCCAACTATTGGATTTAAAACTGATAAAGTTACTTTGACTTTAAATAGCGTTTCAACTGATGCAATACTAGGAACAGTATTGTTTACTATAGGAATTATATCTTTTATCATATTTGTAATTAAAGGTAAAGTTTATTTAAAGTCGGGTTTTTGGGAAAATAAGTGTATAGATTATACAAACAAACTTTATAAATGATTATTGAAAAGGGGAATTTATGGATAGTAATGAAAATGAAATAGAGAATTTGAATTTAAGTGAGGAAAAAGAAATTCCTATTGTAAATCAAGAAAATGAGAAGGAAGATTTTATAACAAAGTTAAGAAATAAAAAAGGGATATGGGGAATTTTGGGTGCTTTGCTTTTAGTTCTTGTAAAATTTAAAGCTGTTATCCTTTTTGTTTTGATGAAATTCAAATTTTTATTAATACTTTTAAAGCTAGGCAAATTTGCATCAACTCTTATATCCATGCTGCTAATGATTATAGTATACGCGAAGATGTATGGATGGGCATTCGGACTCGGTTTTGTACTATTACTGTTTGTGCATGAAATGGGACATTATTTAAGTGCAAAAATCATTAAGTTAGATGTAACACTTCCAATCTTTATTCCGTTTGTAGGAGCTGCAATTAGGATGAAAGAAGAACCAAAGGATGCGGCAACAGAAGCAAAATTAGCTATAGGAGGTCCATTACTTGGAAGTTTAGGGGCATTAGTTTGTTTAGTATTATATTTTGTATTAGAAGAAGATTTTTTAATGGCTCTTGCCTATTCAGGTTTTATATTAAATTTATTTAACCTTATACCACTGCATCCTCTTGATGGGGGGAGAACAGTTTCAGCAATATCACCTAAACTATGGCTCATAGGAATACCAATAGGTATAATTGCACTTATAAAATTTTTTAATCCAATTATATTAATATTGCTTGTATTAGGTATTATCCAAGTTGTTACTGCATATAAAAATCCTGATAAATCATATTACGAGGTTAAACCGTTAACTAGATTAGCATTTGCAGGAATTTATTTTGGATTAATGCTATTACTTGGTATTGGAATAACATATATTCATGGAATTCATTCTTCTATGCTTATTCAATAAATGGTGGGGGTAATAAATATGTATTTTAGTGTTCCAGGTGCGAAAGATGTACTTATTAAAAACTTGACAGGTGAAGAATTGAAAGACATTTATTTAACTTATGAGGGATTAGATAAACATCATTTAAGAATATCGGGTATAGGTATTAACAGTCAGGTATCTAAAATTTTGCTTCTAAATCATCTATATAGGACAACAGAACTTAGATTATTTTATTATAAGAATAATGAGAAATGTGAAATTGTAGTGTATAATGATTTGAGTAGAAATGATTTAAGAAAATTAATATTAGAAATAAGTAAAGAGGATGGTAAACTAAAGGTTCAGAGTAGTATGGAGGAAAAATAAATATAGTTTTGGTTTGAAATTTAATGAAGCTATAAAATAAATAGTATTACGAGATTATTGCCATTACTAAAAAATAGTAATGGCAATAATAATTTATGTGGTAAAATATTATTATTATGTTAATTATAATCTATAGCATAACAATTAAAAGCATATGTGATAACTCACAAGATGTAATAAATTATTTGTAGAGTTATTGTATTTTATATGCTAATACAAATCAGGAGGAAATTATGAATTCAATTGAAGAAATTATTGCAAAAGAGCTAGAAATAAAATTAAGTCAAGTTCAAAATGTTATTGGACTTTTGGATGATGGTAATACAGTTCCTTTTATTTCAAGATATAGAAAAGAAGCAACAGGAGGGCTTTCAGATGAAGTTTTAAGAAAGTTATCTGAGAGACTTACATACTTAAGAAATTTAGAAGAAAGAAAAGCAGATGTTAAAAGATTAATAGAAGAACAAGAAAAATTTACAGATGAAATAGGCAAGGCCTTAGAAAATGCAACAACTTTAACGGAAGTTGAAGATATATATAGACCTTTTAAACCTAAAAAGAGAACAAAAGCAACAATTGCTGCAGAGAAGGGATTAAAACCTTTTGCAGAATTAATTTTAGAAGGCAAATTTAGTGGTAATTTAGATGAAGAGGCGGCTAGGTATATAAGTGAAGAAAAAGGAGTAGCAAGCAGTGAGGAAGCTATTCAAGGGGCACTGGATATAATAGCTGAAAATATATCAGATGAAGCTAAGTATAGAAAATATATAAGAGAATTTGTAATAAGAGAAGGAAACATAGAATCAAAAGGAAGCTCTGAAGAGCCAACTCCATATGAAATGTATTATGAATATTCAGAGGCAGTAAATAAAATACCACCTCATAGAATACTAGCTATAAATAGAGGAGAAAAAGAAAAAATATTAAGTGTTAAAATTACTGCTAATGAAGATAAAATAATTCAATATTTAGAGAATCAAATTTTAAAAGGAAATGCTGTTTTAGATGAAAAATTAAAGCTTGCTATAAGAGATTCTCTAAAGAGATTAATCTATCCATCAATAGAAAGGGAAATTAGAAGTGAGTTAACTGATATTGGTGAAGAAGGAGCTATTAAGATATTTAAAGAGAATCTAAAAGCGTTATTATTACAAGCGCCTATAAAAGGAAAAGTAGTAATGGGATATGACCCGGGATTTAGAACAGGTTGTAAAATAGCAATATTAGATGCAACTGGGAAGTTCTTAGAAAATACAGCAGTATATCCAACTCTTCCTAAAAAGGATATTGAAGGGACAAAGAAAACATTAAAGACTCTTATTGCTAAACATAATGTTGATGTTATTTCTCTTGGTAATGGAACTGCATCAAGAGAGTCTGAAGAAGTAATTGCCGAAATGCTTACTGAAATTAAAAATGAAACAGGTAAGGAATTAGCTTATGTAATTGTATCTGAAGCTGGGGCATCAGTTTATTCAGCATCAGAGCTTGCAACTAAGGAATATCCTGACTTAGATGTTACAGTAAGAGGCGCAATTTCTATTGGAAGAAGGCTTCAAGACCCACTTGCAGAGTTAGTTAAGATAGATCCTAAAGCTATTGGGGTAGGACAATATCAACATGATGTTACTCCTAAGAAATTAGAAGAATCTCTTGCAGGAGTAGTAGAAGATTCAGTTAACACTGTTGGAGTTGATTTAAATATAGCAACACCATCACTTTTAACACATATTTCAGGAATAAATGCTGCAATAGCTAAAAACATTGTTGACTATAGAGAAGAAGTTGGACATTTTACTTCAAGAAAAGAGTTATTAAAAGTAAAGAGATTAGGACAAAAGGCTTACGAACAATGTGCAGGGTTCTTAAGAGTTGATGATAGCAAGGAACCCCTAGACAATACAGCAGTGCACCCTGAGTCTTACGATATAGCTAAAAAACTAATAGAAGTGCTTGGATATAATAAAGAAGACCTTAAAAACAATAAATTGGGCGATATTGACGAAAGAGCTGAAACTCAAGGCTTAAAGAAGTTAAGTGAGACGTTAGAAGTTGGAGAGATGACATTAAAGGATATAATAAAAGAGTTAAAGAAGCCAGGAAGAGACCCTAGAGAAGAAATGCCAAAGCCAATACTTAAAACAGGAATAATTGAACTTAAGGATTTAAAACCAGGAATGGTACTCGCTGGAACTGTTAGAAACGTATCAGACTTTGGTGCTTTTGTAGATATTGGAGTTCATCAAGATGGGTTAGTTCATAAGAGTCAAATGGCTAATAGATTCGTTAAACATCCTCTAGATATTGTTAAAGTTGGAGATATAGTAAAGGTTGCAATACTTGAAGTTGATGAAAAGAGAAAGAGAATATCATTAACTATGAAAGACATTGATGAATCTGTAGAAGTATAGTTAAATTACATTGGTTGCATACAGGAGGAATAGCAATGATTAAATGGGGAATTATTGGGCTTGGGAATATTGCTGCACGTTTTGCAAAGAGTTTATCCAATTCAAGCGAAGGTATACTATATGCAATCGCTTCAAAAACAAAAGAAAAACGTGATGTATTTTATGAGCAATATAAATGTGAGAAAATTTATGAAGATTATAATGAATTGCTAAATGATGATAATTTAGATGCAGTTTATATCGCATTGCCTCACGGATTTCATAAATATTGGTCAATGCAAGCCTTAAGGCATAAAAAAGCTGTGTTATGTGAAAAGCCTGTAGGTTTGAATGCAGAAGAGATGAAAGAAATAAAAAAGGAAGCTTTATTGAATAACACATTCTTTATGGAAGCCATGAAAACAAGATTTATTCCGTTAATTCATCAGATTAAAGAAATAATGAGAAATAAAGAAATAGGAGAAATCACATCTATTGAAGCTAATTTTTGTAATCATGTTAAAGATATTAAAGAAGGTTCATATCTTTTAGATAAAAATCAAGGCGGGGCTTTATTGGATGTTGGAATTTATCCTTTATCTTTTGTTATGGATATGATAGATTCGGAAGTTAAGGAAGTTAAATCTGAGATGAAAATTAACGAGTGGGGAGTAGATTCATATTTTAAAGCTACGCTAACTTTTGAAAATGGAGTAATAGGAACTATTGAAGGAGCTATTGATAGAGATAAAGAAAGAACCGCTATTATAAAAGGAACAAAAGGTTATATGGAAATTCCGATTTATAATAGACCTAATAAAGCTATGATTTATTTAAATAATGATGAAGTTTATACAATCGAGGAAGAATTAGAATTTGATGATATGTATGCAGAAATTAAGGAAGTGCATGATTGCCTAATGGAATCAAAATTACAAAGCGAAAACTTAACTTTAGATGAGTCAATTCGTGTAATGGAAGCATTAGATGATATTAGAAAGAATGCAGTATTAAGCTAGATTTACCATACTAGTCAGGAGAGAAATATACAAAATGGATAAAATTAAATTTTATACGGATAGAAAAAACATAGTTATTTTGGCAGCTTTATGTTGCCTTTTATGGGGAAGTGCTTATCCATCTATTAAATTAGGATACTCATTATTTAACATAAATGATTTAGGTTCCAAACTGGTTTTTGCAGGATATAGATTTACTCTTGCAGGCATTTTTATACTTATATTTGAGCTTATAAAAAATAGAACTTTATTTGAATTTTCTAAAAAGCAGCTTTGCCAAGTTACATTATTAGGACTAACCCAAACTGCACTCCAATATATATTTTTTTATGTAGGAATGTCGTATACTACTGGAGTAAGGGGCTCCATAATAAACGGAACAGGCACCTTTGTAAGCATTATTTTAGCTCATTTTATTTATAAAAATGATAAGCTTAGTCTTAATAAAATAATAGGATGTATTATAGGCTTTTTAGGTGTAGTAATTGTAAACTTGAATGGGAAATCCTTGGGCGGAACTTCAGTGACTCTCAGAGGGGAAGGCTTTATAATGATAGCTGCGATTATATTTGCTGTTTCAGCAATATATGGGAAGAGAATAACTCAGACCCAAGAGCCATCAAGAGTAACTGGGATTCAATTATTTATAGGAGGAGTTATACTAACAATTTTAGGGGTTGTTTTTGGTGGTACCCTAAAAGGGTTTACAGTAGTATCTACATGCCTTCTAATATATATGGCACTACTATCTTCAGTGGCCTTTGTTGTATGGACGCAGTTACTTAAATACAACAAGGTAGGAATAATATCAGTTTTTAACTTCTTAATACCTGTGTTTGGAACATTGTTGTCGGGTATAATTTTAGGAGAAAATATATTTGATATTAGAATATTAATAGCATTAATTTTAGTTTGTTACGGAATATTCTTAGTTTATAGAGTAAAAAAGAAAAGTTATTCAATATAATCAAATAACATAAATTAAAATTGATATTTCATAAAATTTAGAATACAAAACAATTACAACCATAAGAATTGAAATATAAGTTTAAAATATAAGCTAATTTGAATAAACATTAATTTGAAAGAATTTATTATATGAAGTATTATTAACTTAAAAGAAGAGAATGTTTCGAAATATTAAATAATTTTTATATATGGAGGTAATAAATGAGAGTTAAATGTATTGATAATAATCTTTGTTCAACACTAACATTAAATAAAGAATATTCAGTAATTGAAGAAGCACCTGAATATTATGTAATTGTTGATGATGTAAATAATGAAACAACTTGCAGAAAAACAAGATTTGCAGTTGTTGAAGATGGCGGTATAACAAAAAAAGCAAAAGCTACAATTACAGAATTAAATTATCAGTTAGAAAACGAGTTTAGAGATATAAAGCAATTTACTATCAGAAAAAATTCTAAAGGTGAAATGAAAGAGATATCTATAAAATTTAAATATGATGTATAGAAGATTTTATAAACGGAAGTAAGGAATCACCTATACTAATTGTCATAGAAAAAAGTAGTATAATTAAAATTATAAATGCATTGGTTCATAGAATTAAAATTCTCGCGAGCTAATGCATTTTTATTGTATTCAATATTTTAACGGACGAGGCGAGTAACTTTAGGACAAAATTAGATAAAGTATACAAGAATTTAACATAATTTTAAAGAGGAGTAAAGAAATCATGTATATAATATTAAAATATGAGAGGATTGTATTATTTTGGTATAAAAAATACTATATGAGATATAGGGGAGATTGAGAATGATTAATAATCTAAGGGTTAAAAAGAAAATATTTATGCTTTCATTTATAATGATGCTATTAATTATTATTGTTGGATCAATAGGGTACTATTATAATTCAAAAGCTAATAGGGATATGACATCATTATATAAGAATAGAACTTTTGCAATAAAGTATTTAATGGATAATAGAAATCAAGCAAGGGCAATAGAGGCGGATATCTACAATATTTTTCTGAATGTAGGAGATACGGATAAGCAAAATTTATTACTTAAAGACATAAATGATAGAAAAAAGATATTTGATGATAATTTTGAAAACTATAAGAAAAACGACCTTGATTCCTATGAAAAAGATATTGTTCCAGTACTTGAGAATAATTTAGCTAAATATCGAGAAGTAAGAGATGAGGCGATTAAACTAGCATTAGAAGGAAAACAAAATGAAGCCATTGAAAAGTTTACTACAATTCAAAATACAATAACTGATTTTCATCAGAACTTAAAAGATTTAGGCGCTTACAATCAAAATGCTGCAGACGAGATTAATAGTCAGAATGATATAGATTATGAATATAATATGAAAATATTTTTATTAGTTATAGGTTTTTCAATTATACTCTCATTTTTAGGTACACATTTTATTTCAAAAAATATTTCAAATGCGCTAGAAGTATCAGTAAATCATTTAAAACTTATAGCTAAAGGAAACTTAAGTACGCAAGTACCTGAGAAGCTCATGAAGAGAAAAGATGAGATGGGGGAAATTTTCGATGCAATTCATGTAATGCAAAATGATATTGGGAATTTAATAGATGAAATAATTCATGAAGCTCATGATATGAGTGTTTCTAGTAAAGAATTGTCGCTTATAGTAGGTGATCTTACATTAAAATCGGAGGACATAAAAAAGGTAGTAAATAGTATATCAGAAGATGTACAGGAAACTAGTGCAGCTTCAGAAGAAATAAGTGCCTCTATACAAGAAGTAGATTCAAGTATTAATGTTCTTTCAAGCAAAGCTATGGAAGGAAGTAACAATGCTAATGAATCTAAAAATAGAGCTTTAGATGTCCAAAGAAAAGGCAAATCATCAGTAGAAGAAACAAGAAAATTGTACGAGGAAAAAAAGGAAAAAAGCTTGAAAGCAATTGAAGATGGAAAAGTTGTCGAAACAATTAAAGTAATGGCTGATACAATCGCAGATATATCAGAACAAACAAATTTGCTTGCTCTTAATGCAGCAATTGAAGCAGCAAGAGCCGGAGAACAAGGGAAAGGGTTTGCAGTAGTAGCAGAAGAGGTAAGGAGTTTAGCAGAACAATCATCAGAAGCAGTCACTAACATAAAAGATACAATAGTAAAAGTTCAGACAGCATTTAAAAATCTTTCAAATAATAGTAAGGATGTATTGAACTTTATAAAGGATACTGTAGATCCTCAGTTTGAAAGCATGAAAGATATGGGAGATCAATATCATAGTGATGCAGAGTTTGTAACTAATATGTCAGAAGAGATAGCTTCTATGTCAGAGGAGCTTACAGCTACAATAAATCAAGTAAGTGAAGCAATACAAAATACTGCTATTACCGCACAAAAATCATCTGAAAATACAGAAGCTATAAAAAATAACATTGATGAAACAACAAAAGTTATAGAACAGGTTAAGGTAGCAGCACAAAATCAAGCTGAACTTTCCGAAAAACTTAGTAAAATGGTGCAAAACTTTATAATTTAGTGATTATGATTATTCAAATAGTAATGTACTATTTTATTTCAATTCTATTAAGAATAGGTAGGAACACAAATAAAAAAGTGTTCCTATTTTGTTTTTTGTGATATTCTTTTTAAACAATCTTTAAGCCAGTCTATGTAACTCTTTTCTCTCATAATGGCACCATTTAAAACAATATAATCGCCAAAGCCAGGAAAAGAAACTTTAGATATGTCCTTTTTCTTTAAAAGTTCTTCCATAGAATTTTCTAGATATTCTAATCTTTCAGAATGCTTAGTTAAGGCACTTTGAAATTGGGTTGACAAAGTATCTATATCCATTTCATCACAGAAATAAGCCTTTAATCTAAAAATATCTTTTGGAGTTGGTTCAAGAGGATCATCTTTTGCAAGCCATTTTTGAAAACTCTTCTTTCCTTTTTCAGTTATTGTATATAATTTTTTTTCTAATTTTTCACCTTGTATAACTGTTTCGTAGGAAATAAGGCCTTCATCTGTCAGTTTTTTTAATTCGGGATATATTTGGCTATGTTTAGCATACCAAAATTCTACTAAACCTTCGTTAAAAGATTTAGTTATATCATATCCTGTTAATGGGCTTCTATTAATAAGCCCCAAAATCGCATATTTTAAAGTTCTCATATACTATTAGCACCTCGTTTTTAATATATAATCATTTTACCATGCTTAAATATAAAGTAAAGTAGGATATGATTAATAAAACATGTCAATATTGACATGTTTAGTTACATGAGAATATAATATAAGAGTAGGAGTTAGTGTAATTACATTATTATATTAAACGTTTAAAAAAATTTTGACTTTGGGAGGATATGTATGAACAAGTATAAGAAATTATTTGAACCAGTTATGATTGGTAAATGCGAAATAAAAAATCGTTTTGCATTAGCCCCAATGGGACCACTTGGATTAGCTGATAGTGAAGGCGGGTTTAACCAAAGAGGAATCGATTATTATACTGAAAGAGCTAAAGGTGGGACAGGCTTAATTATTACAGGAGTAACTTTTGTGGATAATGAAGTTGAAGAACATGGTATGCCAAATGTTCCATGCCCTACACATAATCCAGTACAATTTGTTAGAACAGGGAGGGAAATGACTGAAAGAATACATGCATATAATGCAAAAGTATTTTTACAAATGTCAGGTGGATTTGGAAGAGTTACAATCCCAACTAACCTTGGAGAATTTCCTCCAGTAGCACCATCACCAATTCAACATAGATGGATTGATAAAATTTGCCGTGAACTTACAGTAGATGAAATTAAATCAATAGTTAAAAAGTTTGGAGATGGAGCTTTCAATGCTAAGAGAGCTGGCTTTGATGGAGTTCAAATTCATGCTGTTCATGAAGGATACCTTATAGATCAATTTGCTATTTCATTATTTAATCATAGAACTGATGAATATGGTGGAAGCTTGGAAAACAGGCTTCGTTTTGCACGTGAGATAGTGGAAGAAATTAAAAATAGATGTGGAGAAGATTTCCCAGTAACACTTAGATATTCACCAAAGAGTTTTATAAAAGATTTGAGAGATGGAGCACTTCCTGGTGAAGAGTTTGTTGAGAAGGGAAGAGATCTAGACGAAGGAATAGAAGCAGCTAAACTGCTTGTATCATATGGATATGACTCATTAGATACAGATGTTGGCTCCTATGATTCATGGTGGTGGAGCCATCCTCCTATGTATCAAGAAAAAGGACTATATAGACCATATGCTAAGTTAATGAAGGAAACTGTAGATGTTCAAATTATATGTGCAGGAAGAATGGATGATCCTGATATGGCTTTAGAAGCTATTGAAAATGGTACATGCGATATTATAAGTCTTGGAAGGCCACTTCTTGCTGATCCTGATTATGTAAACAAACTAAGAGCTAATAAAATCAAGTCTATTAGACCATGTATATCATGTCAGGAAGGATGTATGGGGCGTATTCAACACTACTCAATGCTTAATTGTGCTGTAAATCCTCAGGCATGTAGGGAAAGAGATAATGGACTTACATCTATACTAAAGAAGAAAAAGGTTCTAATAGTTGGTGGTGGAGTAGCTGGATGTGAAGCAGCAAGAGTTTTAGCTTTAAGAGGCCATGAACCAGTAGTTTATGAAAAGAGTGATAAATTAGGTGGGAATCTTATTCCAGGAGGAACACCAGATTTTAAAGAAGATGATATTGCATTAGCTGGCTGGTATACACATACATTAAAAGAATTAAATGTAGAAGTTAATTTAAACAGTGAAGTTACTAAAGAGCAAATCTTAAATTCTTATGCAGATACCGTAATAATTGCTACCGGCTCAACTCCAAAAGTATTTTCACTTGGAGATGATGATAAAGTATTTGCAGCAGCGGATGTATTATTAGGAAAGAAAGATGCAGGAAATAACACTGTTGTAGTTGGTGGTGGATTAGTTGGTTGTGAGTTGGCACTTGATCTGGCTAAAAAAGGTAAGAAAGTAACTATAGTAGAGGCATTGCATAAAATTCTTGCACTAAATGGACCATTATGTTCTGCAAATAGCGAAATGCTTGAAAGATTAATTCCATTTAATAATATTGATGTGAAAACAAATGCAAAGGTTAAAGCATATAAAGCTGGAATTTTAGAAATGGAAACAGAAAATGGAGTAGAAAAGCTTGAATGTGATTCGGTAATACTTTCAGTAGGATACAAAGAGGAAGATTCTTTATACAAAGAATTAGAATTTGAAATTCCTGAAATTCACCTTTTAGGTGATGCACGTAAAGTTTCAAATATTATGTATGCTATTTGGGATGCTTATGAAGTAGCTAATCACATATAGTTCTTAACCTAATACCAATAAAGTGCTATGTAAATTATATACATAGCACTTTATTAGTGATTTTGATTAAAGTGTGTAAAAGGAGAATTTAAATATGAGTAATGATGAAAGAACATTAGAAATGATAGAGAACATGAGAAAAGAAAATAAAGTAAGAGCAGGAAAACTAACAATTTTAGGGGAAGAAATTTTTATTCCAACAAGAGATGGTAAAACTCGCTGCTTAATTTATAAAACTAAAAATAATTTAAAGGCACCAGTATTTTTTGATGTTCATGGTGGTGGTTTTGTAACAGGGATTCCTGAAGATGATGATAAATTTTGTGATTTAGTTAGAAATGAACTTGATATAACTGTTATTTCAATTGATTATAGGCTTGCGCCTGAGTATAAATGCCCAACAGATAAAAATGATGTTTTTGATGTAGTGGATTATGTAAGTTCTAATAGCAAAGAGTTTGGAATTGATTCGTATAGCATGGCAATCGGCGGACATAGTGCTGGAGCTAATATTTCAACAGTGGTGTGCATGATGGCAAAGGAAGCAAAGAAGTTTTAATTCAAATGTCAGATTCTTGACTATCCTCCACTTGATTTAGCAACACCAGCAATAGAAAAATTCTATACGGAAGGTGCAATCCCGCCTGAAATAGCTGCAATTTTCGATAAGTGTTATAGTCAGGAAGAATATGCCAAAAATCCATACTGCTCTCCAGTATATGCAACAAATGAAGAATTAATAGATTTAGCACCAGCGATTGTAATTACATGTGAAATAGATTCACTTAGAGATGAAGCAGAAAACTACGCCCAAAAATTAATAGGGGCAGGTGTTGAAATAAATGCAAAAAGATTTTATGGAGTAAGGCATGGTTTTACAATCGAGGACTTTGAATTACCGGAAAGCAAAGAAGCACATAAGATGATGATTGATGGATTAAGAAAATATTTATTTAAATAATATCTTTAAAACTTAAATTTCATAGTGTATCAAAGTATGTTAAATGACTCACGTGCTTTTTTCCTAATATCCTAGTCAAAATTATTAATACCACGAATATTATGGTTGTTCTATATAATGCAAAAAATGCATTTGTTAAGTTCATGATTTTTCTATCTCCTTGATTAAAATTAAATAAATATAAATTATATATTTATTAGTGCTAAAATATATATAATTTATATTTTTCCCAGAATTAACTCGTATAGTCATTTCTTTTAATGAAGCCTTAAGATCAAAGAGTAAAATGTTTTTTACTGGGCTTTGGATCGCTGTGGAGTAATGGCAGGTGCAATTTGTGATATACCTTCTTGTAAATTTTTGTGATAGTACAATATTGTGTTGATTTAAGTATTACATCATGCTAAAATCCATTTATGTTTGCAGATTATAATGATATATAATTTAGTTTTCTAGGGTTCCACAATTTAAAGTTGGCAGGTTCGAGAGAAGACGCACAGTTTACTGTGTACACGGAAGGATCAAGTGAATCTTAGTTGAACTAATGCCCTTAAGGGGTACCTTGTCCAGGAGCGAGCAGCCGTTAAGCTCCCATTTAAAGAAGTGAGAGTGTTACGGATGCTAGCTATTGGATAAAAGCCTGGGAGATATTGAATAATATTTCCATAGGCTTTTTTATTTATTGAATTAACATTGTAAAGAGCTTGTTTATGATAAATAAAATAACACATAATTTTAATAAATAAGATGTCATTTCTGATTAATAAAAAACAAGCTGTATTATAAAAAAACAAATAACTAATAATAAGCATGTGTCACTAAATAGTCTAAATAACACAAATATAGAGTTTATTATGATATATTAGGGATAAAGAATGAAAAACAATTTATTAACTTTATATTTTATTTACTTAAGTGAGTAAGTAAATGAAATATAGGATGTAATGGAGGTTATTATATGTTTCATAAGAATTTAAAAAGTTTTCCTAAAGATTTTTTATGGGGAGCTTCGACATCTGCTTATCAAGTTGAAGGTGCTAACTTAATCGATGGAAAAGGGCCATCTTGTCAAGACGTAAAGAAAGTTCCAGAAGGTACTTCTGAATTAGATGTTTGTGCAGATCAATATCATCGTTATAAAGAAGATGTTGCTTTAATGGCTGAAATGGGTTTTAAGGTTTACCGTTTTTCTATTTCGTGGTCTAGATTAATTCCGGAAGGAACAGGAAAAGTGAATCCTAAAGGAATAGAGTATTATAATAATCTAATAGATGAATGTTTAAAATACAATATTATTCCTTTAGTTACAATGTTCCATTTTGATATGCCTGCAGCACTAGACAAACGTGGAGGTTGGTCTAAAAGAGAATCAATTGATTGGTTTGTAAACTTTGCAAAAGTTATGTATGAAAACTTCGGTGACAGAGTTAAGTATTGGTTAACTATAAATGAGCAAAATGTCTTAACATTAATGGGTGATGTTATCGGTACTACAATGATACCTGAAGGATGTACAAACATAAGAAAAGAACTTTATCAACAAAATCACCATATGTTAGTTGCTCAAGCAAAAGCTATGGCGTTATGCCATGAAATGATTCCAGATGCTAAGATTGGGCCAGCGCCTAATATATCATTAGTTTATCCAGCAAGTTGTAAACCAGAAGATAACTTGGCTGCGCAAAATTTAAATGCAATACGTAACTGGTTATACTTAGATATGGCTGTGTATGGAAAATATAATAATTTGGTTTGGTCATTTTTAGAAGAAATTGATGCTGTTCCAGAAATTCAAGAAGGGGATATGGAAATTCTTGCTTCTGGAAAACCAGATTTTATTGGCTTTAATTATTACAACACAGCTACAGTAGAAGCTTATAATATTGAAGGTGATGTGACTGGTAAAAATGATCAACAAAGCGCTATGGCTGAACCAGGTGTATGTAAGGGCTATAAGAATCCTAACTTACAAATAACTCAATTCGGATGGGAGATTGATCCAGAGGGTTTTAGAGCTACGGCAAGAGAAATTTATTCAAGATATAGATTGCCATTAATCGTAACTGAAAATGGTTTAGGAGCTTATGATAAATTAGAAGAAGATGGTTCTATTCATGATCCGTATCGTATTGAGTATTTAAGAAAACATATAGAACAACTTCGGTTAGCTGTTACAGATGGAGTAGAGATGATGGGGTATTGCCCATGGTCTGCTATTGATTTAGTTTCAACCCATGAAGGTGTGGTTAAACGTTATGGATTTATCTATGTAGATAGAGAAGAATTTGATTTAAAGACTTTAGATCGTTATCGTAAAGATTCTTTCTATTGGTATAAAAAAGTTATTGAGACTAATGGGGAAGATTTAAGCAATTAATATAATAGAATATTACTGTAATTTGGTTTATTGAAGTAGGGGGCTGCTGAACTAAATAACTAGTTTATAGTCCCTTTTGTAAAAAAAAATCTCAAACTCCAATGAATTTGAGATTTGAGGAATTTTGATTTTTTTAGTTCTCTATGTTCCAATTTTCTTCTGTTGCATATATTGAAACTCCATCTTTTTCGCTTGTTTCGTATATTTTAACGCCATTTAAAATTAAGTTATTGTAAGCAGAATTTTCATTTGTATTTCTATTTTTAAAGGTATCCGCATTTATTTCTTCTGCGGATCTGCTCATAACTCCAAACTCTGGGTTAACATATCTAATAAAATCCAGTGTTGATGATGTATCGTATCCATGATGTGGAACTTTTATCACATCAACTTTGGCTCCATTTAATAATTTATTTTCAACAAAATCTTTTTCGGATCTCCATTCCATATCACCAGTAAATAAGACTTGTAAGTCTCTATAATTTAAATATATAATTGCAGATCTATCATTCCAGTAATTTATTAAACTTTCACCTCTTATTGGCTTAGGCTCAAACTCCTTATCAGATTGAATGAATTGTAAGATATTATTTTTATCTATAATTTGATTTTTTGAAATAGTTACAGTATTAATATTATTTTTATTAATATAATCTATAATATCTTTATACATACCATAATCTTTTTTTAGTGATTCAATGATATAAGGAGTTTCTTTAGTTAAATCCATGCCAGCGTACCAATCTTTTGTTTCTGGAATATTAGGAAGATAAACTTTCCTTACTTTAAAATTATCAAGAATAGTAATCAATCCACCCATATGGTCTCCATGAGGATGTGTAAGTATGACATAATCGATTAATGGCTTTCCATCATCATTTTTAAAATCTTGTTCCTTTAAGAAACTTACAACTTTAGCTGAATTATTGAAATCTCCAGTATCAATTAATACTTTTTCTCCATTTGGAAGTTTAACGTACGTGCAATCTGCATTTCCTACACTTAAGAATCTTATAAATAAGCTATCTGTCATTTTTCCAGGACCTTTATATTCACCTGAAGTATCAAAACTTTCCATTTCACCATGGATGATTATATTACCAACTGCAAGAGAACTGTCCGCCTTAACATAATATTTTTTGTTATCAACTGTAATCCATTGATTAGCAACCATTATACCACTGTTTGTTGAGTAATATTTCTTATTGTTATGTTCATAAATCCCAGTTTGAAGCATTCCATTCATATCAAAGTAATACCAATTATTATTTATGAAGGTTTTACCTGATATAAATTTTCCATTAGCATTAATATTGTTTTTTATTATATACCAATCGATTCTAATAAATGAAAAAAATAAAGCAAACATAATAGGAATTAGTATTAGTTTTTTTATTATATTTTTATTCATGTTACTGTTGTCCTTTATACATGGATTTATTAGTAATATTATTCTTTAAATATAAGAATTTTTCCGATATTAATTGAAATCTAACGCAACATTAACATGAGCTTAAAAAATTGATTTTTGTAAGTAATCATAACGGGCTATTTCCTATGAGGTGAAACACCAGTATAAAAGTCAGCAGGAAATAAATGAGGAGGGACCTCTAAATTTTAAATTTATAATTCCATTTATTGCAACTGTAAAATAGTTATTCCTGATGCAATCATGGAGAACTTAAAGGTAAATAGCAAATTATTAAAAGATGCTTAGCTTAATTCAAATCAAAGTGGCAAAAATGTAATTGTAGGATTAGTTGCGGCTCATATGAATTTAACTGTTTACCTAAGACAGCTTACATTAAATAAAATAAAAAATGGAGCACTTCACTTAAGAAGTACTCCATTTTTGTTTTTAGAAATCTTATATTAAACGTTGAATAACATATCGCTGTATGTTGGTATTGGCCAGAATTCTTTATCAACTAAAGTTTCTAGTTTATCAGCGTCAGTTCTTAAAGTATTCATTTGTTCAAATACTTCGTATCTGTACATCATTCCTAAATCGAATATATCACCTTCAAAGTTATCAGCTTTTTCAACTGCTTTTTCAAGAAGAGCTACATTTTTGTTTAATGAAGCTGTTAATGCTGACACTTCAGTTAATAATTCAGTTTGAACTGATATATCTGCAGCTACACCAGTAGCTTTTATAGTATTAATTGATTCTGCAAGCTTTGTAGTGAACTTGATTACAGCAGGTATAATTTGACGTTTTGCCATTTCAAGTGTTGTTAAAGCTTCGATATTTATAATCTTGTTGTAGTTTTCAAGAGTAATTTCATAACGAGATTCAGCTTCTACTTTAGTTAAAACTCCATGTTTTTCTAATACTGCTTGGTTCTTTGGATTAACCATAGCTTTAGCAGCTTCTACAGTAGACTTAATGTTTGGAAGTCCTCTTCTTTCAGCTTCTACAACCCATTCGTCTGAGTATCCATTTCCGTTGAAGATAACTTTCTTGTGGTTTTTAACTATATCAGTTAAGATTGCTTGAACTTCAGCATTTACATCAGAAGCTTTTTCAAGCTTATCTGCAATTTCAGATAAAGTTTCAGCAACTATTGTATTTAATACAAAGTTACATCCAGCAATTGAAGCTGAAGATGGAACCATTCTGAATTCGAACTTGTTTCCAGTGAATGCAAATGGAGAAGTTCTGTTTCTATCAGTTGCATCTTTTGGAAGTGGCGGTAAAGTATTTACTCCAATAGTTAATTCACTTGCAGATTTAGAACTTGTAGCTGGACCTTTTTCAATTTGTTCTAATACATCTTCTAATTGTTCTCCTAAGAAGATAGAGATTATAGCAGGAGGAGCTTCGTTAGCACCTAATCTATGATCATTTCCAGCATTAGCAGCTGATACTCTTAATAAATCTGGATATTCATCAACAGCTTTTATAACAGCACAAAGGAATAAAAGGAATTGTTGATTTTCATGTGGTGATTTACCTGGTTCAAGAAGGTTCATTCCATCATCAGTACCCATTGACCAGTTATTATGTTTACCTGATCCGTTTACTCCTGCAAATGGTTTTTCGTGAAGTAAGCAGTATAATCCATGTTTTTCAGCAACTTTCTTCATTAATTCCATTGTAAGTTGGTTGTGGTCAGTTGATATATTTGTTGTACTAAATATTGGAGCTAATTCGTGTTGAGCAGGAGCAACTTCGTTATGCTTAGTTTTAGCTAATATTCCAAGCTTCCAAAGTTCTTCGTCTAATTCCTTCATGAAATCAGAAACTCTTTCTTTAATTACTCCGAAGTAGTGATCTTCTAATTCTTGACCTTTTGAAGGTTTTGCTCCGAATAAAGTTCTTCCTGTTAAAATAAGGTCTTTACGAGTATCGTACATTTTCTTATCGATTAAGAAGTATTCTTGTTCTGGACCAACAGTTGTAATAACTTTTTGAGTAGTAGTATTACCTAATGATCTTAAAACACGTAGAGCTTGCTTGTTTAAAGCTTCCATTGAACGTAATAATGGAGTTTTCTTATCTAAAGCTTCCCCATTATAAGAACAGAATGCAGTTGGTATGCATAAAGAACCATCTTTGATGAATGCTGGTGAAGTACAATCCCAAGCAGTGTATCCTCTAGCTTCGAAAGTAGCTCTTAATCCTCCAGATGGGAATGAAGATGCATCAGGTTCACCTTTAATTAATTCTTTTCCTGAAAATTCAAGAATAACTTTTCCATCAGAAGTTGGGCTGATGAAAGAATCATGTTTTTCAGCAGTGATTCCTGTCATTGGTTGGAACCAGTGAGTGAAGTGAGTAGCTCCTTTTTCTACAGCCCAGTCTCTCATTGCAGCTGCAACAACGTCAGCAACATCTGGCTCAAGAGCAGTTCCTTTTTCAATTGTCTTCTTTAAAGCTTTATAAGTAGCCTTTGGAAGACGTTCCTTCATTACTGCATCATTAAATACATTTGAAGCAAAAATTTCATTGATTTTGTTCATTAATAAAATCTCCTTTCAGAATACACAACATAATTGAAGTGGTATAATTTGAATTGATATTATTTAAATTGTTATTAACTAATTGAAAACATTAATAATTTTAAAAAAATTTTAGTGTATAAATGCTAAATTGTCAATATAAAAATATATAGCAAGACAATATAAAACTGCTTTAAAATACAAATTTGGAACAAATTACATATCAAAAAATAAAAAGCTAAAGAAATAATAAGGTATTCTTTAGCTTCATTGCCAAAAATTGTATTTAAAAACCTAAATCTAACCTTGTTAGATTAGCGTTAAAACTGCCATAGTCTTATATTTACGCTACGTTAATTATACTATATTGTTTTGGCTTGTTCAATATAGTAATTCGATTTTTTATATTAAAAAATTAGTAGAAATTTATATATTTTTATTAAAACAAAGAATTTTTTGATGAAGTAGAAAAATTCTCTTTGTTTTAATGAATTTATTTCAGTTTAATAAAACTTCAAAAAAGTTAGGAATATAGAATAAGTATTATATTTGACACTATAATATAATTATGAAATAATTTGATTTAGGAAAACAATTACATGGGCTGATATAAATATATTTATTGTAGTCTAGGTAATTAAAAGGAAGGGATTGAAATGCAAATAGAAAAAATTAAACTATGGGGTAATAATGAAGATGTCACATTAACATCATATATTCTTGATAATTCAGAAGAAATACGAATTAAAAGACGTCCAACTGTAATTATATGTCCAGGTGGAGGTTTCTTAATGACATCTGACAGGGAAGCGGAACCAATAGCAATGAAATTTGCTGGGAAAGGGTACAATACTTTTGTACTTAGATATACAACCTATTATAATAGACAAAAAATAGATTTTAACGATTTGCCATGTGGAAATAAGGAATCAAAATATCCGCAGCCTCTATTTGATTTGGCAAAAGCCATATTGACAGTAAGACAAAATGCAGATGAATGGGCAGTAGATACTAATAAGATTTTTGTTTGCGGGTTTTCGGCAGGAGGATATTTGACAGCTAGCTTAGGTGTTCACTGGCAAGATGATTTACTTAAAGAAAAATTTAATGTAGAAAGTCAATTATTTAAGCCAAATGGAATTATATTAGGATATTCTGTATTAGATTATACGTTAATGGAAGAGTTAAAGTTAGAAAAAAACGATAAATTTCTAAATCAATTTTGGGAAGTTTCTAATAAAGCTCTTTTTGGAGAACCAAATCCATCTCAAGAGTACCTTAAAGAGCTAAGTCCAGTAAATTTTGTGACAAGTGATGCCCCGCCAATATTTATGTGGCATACAGCAAATGATGGGTTAGTAAGCGTAAGAAATTCAATAAATTTTGCTACAGAATTATCAAAAAAAGAAATTCCATATGAACTTCATATATTTGAAAATGGTGTCCATGGTTTATCGCTTTGTAATGAAGTAACTGCAAATGAAGATGCACATATTAATTTAGATGTAGAAATCTGGTTTGATATGGTTTTAACCTGGCTTAAGAAATACACATTAGTTTAAGAGGAAAAATAAGATGGAAAATGTAATTGAAAATATTAAATCTAGAAGAAGTATAAGAAAATATACAAGTGAACAGATAAAAGATGAAGATTTATATACAGTTTTAGAATGTGGAAAACGTGCGCCAAGTGGTGGGAATTCTCAAACATGGCATTTTACAGTTATTCAAAATAAAGAGATCTTGCTAAAATTAAATGAGTATATAAAGTTAGCCTTTGAGAAATTAGAAGTAGATGAAAATACATATAAAAGCAAAAAATCGGGTAAGATTGCTTCTCAAAACGATAATTATAGCTTTTATTACAATTCTCCAACACTAATAATAGTATCAAATGATATGAATTATAGTAATGCTATGGCAGATAGTGCTTGTGCTATCGAAAATATGCTCTTAACTGCAAACTATTTGGAGCTTGGAGCATGTTGGATTAATCAAGTGACGTGGTTTGATAGGGATGAAAATGTAAGAAAACTTTTATCTAGTTTGGGAATTCCAGAAAGCTATAAGGTTTGTGGATCAATATCTATTGGGTATATAGATGCTGAAAAGCCAAAGGAAAAGATAATAAAGGAAAATACGGTGACTATCATAAGATAGAAATGAATATAAAGTAGAAAAATGATTCGATATAGGCAAGTGCATCCTTAACGAATCATTTTTTTATATAGATTAAGCATTAGTTTGAGAAGATGATTTAAACCTGTTTTCAATTTCCAATAGAATATTAAATTTTAATAATACCGCAGATATTAAAACTAGAATTCATACTAGATTTTTACTATATAATTATTTTATAATTATATAAATCATTAAGCCAAGATACAGGAGGTGCAAAAAATGAATTGTAATAATAGTACGGTAAATGAGGTTAAATTTAAAAGAACTACAGAAAAAGACATTCCTATTATATTAGATTTCGTAAAACAAATAGCAATATATGAGAATATGCTAGATAAGGTTACTGCAACAGAAGAATCCCTAAAAGAATCAATTTTTGATAATAATAAAGCAGATGCATTGTTTATAGAACTCAACAACGAAGTTATAGGATATATAGTATATTTCTTTAATCTTTCAACATTTGTTGGAAAGCAAGGTATATATATTGAGGATTTATATATAAAGCCAGAATATAGAGGAAAAGGTATAGGAAAGAAATCTTTCGAGGTATTGGCAAATATTGCAAAAGAAAATAAATGTGAAAGAATAGAATGGACTTGTCTAAATTGGAATGAACCATCTTTAAAATTTTATAAAAGCCTTGGAGCTGAGCGAATGGATGAATGGATAATTCATAGATTAGATAAAGAAGCGATTGATAAAATTATTAATAAAGGAAGAGAATAATGAAAAATATTTTTTATTATGATACAAAGATTGGACGAATAAGTATAGAAGAAAATGGGACAGCAATAACAAAAATAAATTTTATAAATGAAGAATTAAAAGATAAGATGGTAAAAAAAAATGAAACAGAGCTACTAAAAGCGGCCATTATGCAACTAGAAGAATATTTTGAAGGAAAACGCTATTTTTTTGATTTGCCACTGGATCCTACGGGAACAGAATTTCAAAAGAAGGTATGGGGTGCTTTGAAAGAAATTCCTTTTGGTGAAACAAAAAGTTATGGTGAGATAGCAAAAATAATCGGGAATGAAAAAGCATCAAGAGCTGTTGGGATGGCTAATAACAAAAATCCAATTCCTATTATAATTCCATGCCATCGAGTAATTGGGGCCAATGGCAAGTTAGTAGGATATGCTGGTGGACTTGGCATAAAGGAGATGCTTCTTAATATAGAAAAAAATTATTTGAAGTGTTAACAAGAAATTAGAAAATACATATTATTTAGATGATAAAGAAGAATTAATGGAGAAAATTTTAATGATTTTCAAGGACTTAATGAGAATAAGTAGTTTTCAGAATAAAAAATGAAAACTGCTATTTTTTTGTATTAATTTAGTGATAAGTTAAAACGGATTTTGGAGTCAATGGTTTTGGGTTCCATTGTTATTGGAGTTAAGAAATTAATATAAAAATAAATGAAAAAGTTTACTTGAAATATATTGACTAATGCTAAAAAGAGAAGTAAAATATACTTATTAAAATACATTTAAAAAGTATTTTTAAAATAATAAAAATAAAGTTAGGGAAATTAAGTGTAAATATATATTTGGAGGTTTACTATGAGATATTTATTAGGCTTAGACATTGGAACATCTGGAACTAAAACGGCTCTTTTTGATGAAAATGGACAAACAATAAAAACTGCAACTTATGGTTATGATTTATTTCAGCCACAAGCAGGATGGGCAGAGCAAAACCCGGAAGATTGGTGGCAGGCATGTGTTAGCGGAATAAAGGCTGTTATTGAAAAAAGTGGTGTACAAGCATCTGATATTAAAGGTATAGGATTAAGTGGTCAAATGCATGGACTTGTTTTAGTTGATAAAGACCATAAAGTAATTAGAAATTCTATAATATGGTGTGACCAAAGAACTGAAAAAGAATGTGAATACATGACAGAAGTTATTGGAAAAGAAAGATTGATTAAGATAACTGGTAATCCTGCTTTAACTGGATTTACTCTTTCTAAGCTATTATGGGTTAGAAATAATGAACCAGAGAATTATGAAAAAATATATAAGATATTACTTCCAAAGGATTATATAAGATTTAGATTAACAAATGTATTTGCTACTGAAGTTTCAGATGCTAGTGGTATGCAAATGTTAGATATCAATACTAGAAACTGGAGTGAAGAAATACTTAACGAATTAAATATAGATAAGAACATATTAGCGGATGTTTACGAATCAGTAGTTGTCAGTGGACATGTTACAGAAGAAGCTGCTGAATTAACAAACTTAGCAGTAAATACACCAGTTGTTGGTGGTGCAGGTGACCAAGCAGCGGGCGCTATAGGAAACGGAATAGTAAGTGAAGGAATAATATCAACAACTATAGGTACTTCAGGAGTAGTATTTGCAGCAACTGATACACCTAGATTTGATAAAGAAGGAAGAGTTCATACTTTATGTCATGCAGTACCTGGTAAGTGGCATATAATGGGTGTTACGCAAGGTGCAGGTTTATCACTAAACTGGTTTAAGAGAACATTCTGTGCTAAAGAAGTTGAAGAAAGCGAAAAATTGGGAAGAGATATATATGATTTATTAACTGAAAAGGCAGCAAAATCAAATCCAGGTTCTAATGGAATAGTTTATCTTCCATATCTTATGGGGGAAAGAACACCTCATATAGATCCTAATGTAAAAGGTGCATTTTTAGGAGTATCACTTATAAATAATCATGATGATTTTGTACGTAGTATTTTAGAAGGTGTTAGTTTTAGTTTAAAGAACTGTCTTGATCTTATTGAAGGTATGAATGTAAATATTGATGAAATAAGAGTAAGTGGTGGTGGTGCAGAAAGCAACATATGGAGACAAATATTAGCTGATATCTTCCAGTATTCATTAACTACAGTTAAAGCATCAGAAGGAGGGGCTCTTGGGGTAGCAATACTTGCAGGTGTAGGAGCAGGAATTTATAATTCCGTTGAGGATGCTTGTAGTAAAATTGTAAAAGGAAATGAAAAAGTAGCTCCAAATGAAGAATTAAAAGAAGTATATTTAAAAGTATATGAAAAATATAATTCTGCTTACCCTAGAATTAAAGATATCTAAAGATAAAATATTGTATTATAAATATCTAATTTCTATATTGATAATACGTAGTTACAAAATATTAAGTTATTACTATAAAACTTCTAGTTAGACTTATTAAACTATAAATACTTTAATAATGATAGTAATAGTGATATTATTTAAGAAAGCTACTATTGTTTATAAGATAGATGAGAGGAGTATTATCAAATTTGATAGAGGTAAATCATAGTAAAATAAAAGAAACTAATAGAAAAAAAATAATAGCATTATTACTAGAAAAAAATGAAATTACAAAATTAGATATTTCAAGAATTTTAGATATAAGTATAACAACTGTTTCTACAAATATTACTGAATTAAAAAATGAAGGCATTGTGGAAGATGTAAGGTCTTTAGAATCTACAGGTGGAAGAAAAGCTATTGCGATAAAGCTTGATGAAAATTGCAGATACTCAATTGGTGTTGCATTAACGCCAAATCATATTAAAATAGCATTAGTCAACTTAAAGAAAGAAATTATTGAAAATATAAGAGTTAGACATAAAAATAATGGAATAGAAAATTTAATAAATCTAACTAAAGAAAACATAGATATATTAATGAAAAAATATAACTTGGATTCTGAGAAAGTACTAGGAATAGGTTTCTCTTTGCCTGGAACAGTAGATTTTAAAGAAAGCATAGTAAAATATTCATATCTTCTTGGCATTAAAGATTTTAATTTAAAGGAAAAGTTTGAATATTTAAATGTTCCGATATATGTAGATAATGAAGCGAATTTATCAGCATATTATGAATTTTTAAATAGAAAAGATTTAGTAAAAAATTTGCTCTACGTATCTATAACAGATGGATTAGGTCTTGGAATAATTATAAATGGTAAAATCTACAGAGGTGATAATAATTCATCTGGAGAATTTGGACATACAAAAGTGTCTATAAATGGAAAGAAGTGCAAATGTGGAGCTAAAGGGTGCTTAGAAGCATATACATCTATGAATGCTTTAGTTGATAGTTATAATGAAGTATCTTTAGAAAATATATCAGATATAGATGAATTTGAAGAATTGTATCTACAAAATGACATAGCAACAAAAAAAGTTTTAGAAAAGTACCTAAAAATATTAGGAACTGGCATATCAAATTTAATTATGTTGCTAGATCCTAATACTATAATTATAGGTGGAGATATAAATAACTTATTAAGTGATAAAATGGATGTTTTGAAGAAAAACATCTACAAAGATAACTTATTTACAGATGAAAACAGCTGTACTATTGGTATGGCAGGTTTTAAAGAAGCTTATTTATTAGGGGCAGCCATGATGCCTATTGAAGAATTTTTAGAAATTAAATAATGGAGTAGTGAATAGCTGCTCTATTAATTTCAAAACTTATTAAATAAATTTTGAAAACATATTTTCAAAGTTGTGTTAATAAGATTATTAATTAGGTAAGTCTTAAATCTTGATGGGAACTCGAGATTTGGATAAACCTTTTAAATAATAATAGATAGTTGATGATAAGCAATTTAAGAAATAATATAGAATACCCCTTAAATAGCCTTATTATATAAATCCAGCTATAAATATTTTTATTTAGAATGCTTATTGTCAACTACTACTCATTAAAACAAGAGGAGATGTTAAGGAAATGAGATTTTTTTTAGACACAGCAAACGTAGAACACATTAAAGAAGCAAATGAAATGGGAGTTATCTGTGGTGTAACAACTAACCCATCACTAGTAGCTAAAGAAGGAAGAGACTTCAATGAAGTTATTAAAGAAATAACAGAAATAGTTGATGGACCAATAAGTGGAGAAGTTGTAAGTGAAGATGCTGAAGGAATGATTAAAGAAGGAAGAGAAATCGCAGCAATTCACAAAAATATGATAGTAAAGATCCCAATGACAGTTGAAGGGTTAAAAGCAACTAAAGTGTTAGCTAGTGAAGGAATTAAAACAAACGTAACTTTAATATTCTCAGCAACTCAGAGCTTGCTTGCAGCAAATGCAGGAGCAACATATGTAAGTCCATTCCTTGGAAGAGTAGATGATATCTCAATGATAGGTATGGATTTAGTTAGAGATATAGCAGAAATATTTGAAATTCATGGAATAGAAACAGAAATAATAGCAGCAAGTGTAAGAAATCCAATCCACGTAATTGAAGCAGCAAAAGCTGGGGCACATATAGCAACAGTTCCTCACAACTTAGTACTACAAATGGTAAAACATCCATTAACCGATCAAGGCCTTGAAAAATTTAAAGCAGACTGGGCAGCAGCTTTTCCAGTTAACAGTTGACAGTGCACAGTTTACAGTTAAGGATGAAAAGCTTGCAGCTTTTCTTAAAAATATAAATTCTTAAATTTTTATATTCTTAAGAATATAAGAATTTATAAATGAAACAAGTTAACTTAAAAAACAATATAACAATATAACAAGGTATAGTAACAAAGCAGGTTATGGCGTTTTATAAAGTCATATTTATATAAGAAATGAGGTAAAAAATGAGTAGAGAATTAGATAAGTTATCTATTAATGCAATAAGAGTATTATCAGCAGATGCTATTGAAAAATCAAAATCTGGACATCCAGGTCTTCCACTTGGTGCAGCTACAATGGCATTTACATTATGGTCAAAAATGAATCATAATGGAAGAAATCCTGAGTGGGATAACAGAGATAGATTTGTATTATCAGCAGGACATGGTTCAATGCTTGAATATTCATTATTACACTTATTTGGTTATGGAGTAACTGTTGAAGACATTAAAAACTTCAGACAAATTGGAAGTTTAACACCAGGACATCCTGAGTATGGTCATACTAAAGGTGTTGAAATCACAACAGGTCCACTTGGACAAGGTGTCTGTAATGCAGTTGGTTTTGCTATAGCAGAAGCACATCTTGCAGAAAAGTTTAATAAGCCAGGTTACAGCGTAGTTGACCACTATACATATGCTATAGTTGGAGACGGATGTCTTATGGAAGGTATTTCAGGAGAAGCATCATCCCTTGCTGGAACATTAGGTCTTGGTAAGTTAATTGTGTTATATGATTCAAACAACATTTCAATTGAAGGAAATACAGATATAGCCTTTAGAGAAGATGTAGGAAGAAGATACGAAGCTTACGGCTGGCAAGTATTAAATATAGCGGATGGAAATGATGTAATTGCAATAGAAGCAGCAATAGAAGCAGCAAAAGCTGAAACAACAAAACCATCAATTATAATAGTTAAAAACCAAATTGGATTTGGATGTCCTGCAAAACAAGGAAAAGCTT
>JAJXWH010000092.1 GCA_021781745.1 Bacillota bacterium
TGCGGATTTTTATTATTCAGGAGAAAAGAAAACAGAAGAAGGTTCATATTGGGTTGCTGAAGATGAACCTTTCCCGTTTTAAATTCACAGAACTCACAGTCCCCGCTAGGGGATTTTTTTATTGGTGGTTTGAGAGGTAGAGTAGATTTTGATAGCAATGAATTTCATGTAAGAAAAACAAGTGGAATTTATAATAGGAGGCTGACTGGGTTACCAATAACTTTTTATGGACAACTAATTAAAAAGGAAAGCGGTACTATTATTGAAGGAGAATTCCGTGTGCCTGCTTCATCAAAAATACCAATTGGAATATGGTTTGGATGGGGAACCTTTATGTGGTTATTCTGTGCAGTAAATATTTTTTTGGGAAAATTTAAAGATGCTTTTAGCGCTGTACTAGGAGTTATAGGAATACCGATATTTTTTGGAATTGTAGGATTAATAATGTCATCGGGAGATACAGAGCCAGAAAAAATTTATATTTTAGATTTTATAAAAACAACATTAGATGCAAAAAAGATAGAAGGTTAATCATGCCTTTAAGAGATATAATTATATAATTTTTTAGAAGGTGATTTTGTGGAGGTATTCGCAAGTTATCCTATTAATTCGCATGAAAACCCATTTGATATAGATTCAAAAGGAAAATACTTTGCCTATTTAACAAATAGACAACTCTGTTTTTCATACTTATCTAACGATTTATCAGATTTTGAGTGGGGAAATAATGATTTGTATCGTGCAATGCCAATGGGATATACAAGTTTATATGTTTTAGAGAGAATTTATATAGTAGACTCAAATTCAAATGTCTATAAATTTTCTGATAAAAAATATGACAAGATATGTACATTTAGATATGAAGGATTTCCAAAGGAGGAATGGAATACTTTTATTGAAGATGAAATGTGGAAGAATAGAATTCAAGATTATCACAGAGAACTTTTTATTAAAAATGATGTTGATGATGCAATAAAGTGCAGCGTTGAATTTTTAAATAAGATCAAAGGTAGTTATGGATTGAATAATCTTATTGTACTGGGAGCGGGTTTAATTGATAATTATGGATGGCATTAAATGAGTTCAGGTGAGATTTCTCCAGATAGTGATGTCATTATTACTGACGAATCAGGTTACATAATAAGATACACAAGAGTTTCTACAATAGATTATGGCTTTATAAGTAAATCACCCATTCCAAAATCAGCAAAGAAAGACTGGAATGTCGGTCTTCTATTAAAGGAAATCACTTTAGAAGAAATTAATAGAGGAAACTGGATAGTATAAGTAATTGAACTGATTCACTTATTTTGACAAAATAATAGCAAAATTCAAGTTTGTAAGATAAAGAGAAACACTTGGTAATAATATGGAATGATTTGACAAAAGAACATGTGTTTGGTAAACTGTGCTTATAGAAATATTTCATAAGTAGGGTGGTAATATATATGAATGTGGAAGAAAAACATAAAAAAATTATAGAAATTGTTCAAGAGAAATTAACATGTTCAGCACATAATTTAGATCATGTATTTAGAGTTTATAATCTTTGTTTATTACTTGCAAGATACGAGGAAAATGTTGATTTAGAAATACTTATTCCAGCAGCATTATTACATGATATTGCAAGAGTGGAAGAAAGCAAAGATAAAACAGGAGAAATTGATCATGCAGTTTTGGGAAGTATAGTTGGAGAAAATATATTAAGAAAATTAGGATATGAAGAAGAGAAAATAGAGAAGATAAAGCACTGTATTATAGCCCATAGATTTAGAACAGGAAATGAACCTAATACAATAGAAGCAAAAATACTGTTTGATTCAGATAAACTTGATATTATAGGAGCAAGTGGAATTGCTCGTACTTTTATGTTAGCAGGACAATTTGGACAAAGACTAGCAGTAAATGAACCATTAAATGATTATATGAAGTCTAATACAGTGGAAAATGGAAGACTGAAGGATGTTTCAAAGCATACACCTTTCATTGAGTATGAAGTAAAATTTAAGAAAATTCCAGATAAATTATATACAGAGAAAGCAAAGGAAATAGGAAAAGAAAGATTAAAATTCATGGATGAATATTTTAATAGATTGAAGTTAGAAATAGATGGTGTTAAATAAAATTTAAATAGTTAGTAAGGAGAAAAAAATGATTTATTTAAATTTTTTTACATTCCCTAATGAAGATAAGGAGTCTGAATTTTTCATGGATATAAAAAGAACATGCTATGATTCATTTTATCCATTTAAGATATTATCATCATGTAGCCTTGAAAGAATTGATTTTGAGCCAGTTACAATTTTATATGGTGGAAATGGTTCTGGAAAGTCAACAGCACTAAATGTTATATCAGAAAAAACAGGAATAAGTCGTGACTCCATATTTAATAAATCTAGTTTCTATTCTGACTATGTCAATATGTGCAAGATGAATATTGAAGTGGAAATTCCTAAAAATAGTAGAATTATTACTAGTGATGATGTATTTGATTATATGTTAAATGTCCGTAATTTAAATGAGGGAATATTCAAATGGGGAAAGTGCATTTCAATATTTCATTGAAAAAATTGATGAAAATGGACTATATATATTAGATGAACCCGAAAACAGTCTTTCTCCAAAACGACAAATGGAATTAGTAAGTTTTATTGAAGATTCAGCACGGTTTTGGGGATGTCAGTTCATTGTATCAACACATTCTCCATTTCTACTTGCCATGAAAGGAGCCAAAATATACGATCTTGATGAAAATCCTGTTGATGTAAAACGATGGACAGAATTAGAAAATGTGCGGATATATTACGATTTTTTTAAAATACATGAAAATGAATTTTGATAGCATATAGACATCAGTATTGGTACTAATAATATCAATGCTGTTTTTTAGTTATAAAGAAATTAATATCGTTATTATTTATTTCTTTATTACAGATTTGATTAAAAAAGGTATAATTTTGTATAATGGTATTAATTTAAATTTACTTAAAAGAGAAGGTTTATGTTCTCTATACAAGGTTAAGATTTATTGTGTTTAAGGAGAGAGAACTATATGATAGAGAAAGTGGCGTTTAATGTTGGAAGAAATGATGAAGAACCTAATATTAATTTGGCAATTGAACTAGTTGAATTAAAAGATTTAGAGGGTATCAAAGAAATCATTATTGGATTAAAAAATAAAAAAGAACAAATTGCAAATGACTGTATAAAAGTTCTTTATGAAATAGGAGAAAGAAATCCAGAACTAATTGCTGATTATGTGATAGATTTTATAGAACTTTTGAAATCAAGAAATAATAGGCTTGTTTGGGGTGGTATGATAGCAATATCAAAGATTACATTCCTAAAACCAAAGGAAGTATTTGAGAACATAGAAATTGTTATTAATGCATATGAGAATGGAAGTGTGATAACTAGGGATAATAGTATTAGTGTGTTTGCTGAATTATCAAAAGCAGATAAAAAATATGAGAAATTTATGTTGAAAAAGATACTTGAGCATTTAGAAACATGTAGACCAAAGGAAGTTGGCCAACATGCAGAAAGGGCATTTATTTGTATAAATGAAGAAAATTCTAAAGAATTTCTATCTGTATTATTAAAAAGAAGAGATAATTTATCAGAGTCACAAAAAAATAGAGTTGATAAGTTAATTAAAAACATTAATAAAGGTAATTTTAATAGTTAATTATAGGTAAGGAATAAATAAAATCAGAAATGATAATATATATGATTTGGAGGAAATTGCTGTGATTAATTTTAAAATAGATAATGGAGTGTTTAATTTTCGTGTAGCAGGCCTCTTATTTGATGAAAATAAAGTTCTTGTACATAGATTAATAAAAGATGACTTCTATGCCTTTCCAGGTGGTAGGGTTGAAATGTTTGAAACTACTGAAACTACTATAGTCAGAGAAATGAATGAAGAATTGGGTATTAACGTAAAGGTTAATAGATTACTATGGATCTGTGAAGATTTCTTTAATCATAATGATAATAAATATCATGAAATATGCTTTTATTATTTAATTGAATATAAAGATAATAATATCTTAAATAAAGAGGATTTGTTTTACATAACTGAGGGAAAAAATGAGTTTGAATTTAGATGGGTGGATACAAAATATATTAAAAATGAAACTATATATCCAGCATTTATAAAGGATAGAATACATGATCTTCCTACAACGATTGAAAGAATTGTTGTAATTGATAAGTAGATAAGATACTTTGATCCTTAAAAGTTGTGATAATTAAAATTTATAATTACTATATGACTATGATAATTGCAAATAAATGCAGAACTCATAAGGAGGACTAATATGGATGTAATACAAGCAATAGAAGAACGTAGAAGTATAAGAAAGTTCTAAGATAAGACAATACCAAAAGATATAATAGAAAAAATATTGGAATTAGCAACGAAAGCACCTTCGGGGAAAAACCGCCAGCCATGGAGATTTGTTGTTTTTCAAAATAGTAAAAAGAATGAATTAATAAATATTATGGAAGATGCATTAAATAAATACAAGAAACAGAGTAAATCTACTGGAAGTTTTGAATTAAGCATAAATTCAATCAATAGGTGCTGCTGTACAAACATTAATTTTAGCCGCACAGAATTTTAAATTAGGAACTCTTTGGATTTGTGACATTTTTTATTGTGATAAAGAAATATGTTCATGGTTAAATCGTAAGGATGAACTTGTAGCAGCAGTGGCAATTGGTTACCCAAATCAAAAACCATATTCACGACCACGAAAATTGCTGGAAGAAGTTATAGAATGGATATAGGTTTTATGTAACTATATAACAATCTTCATAGGATGTATTAAGGATGAATAATATGAAGAAAATAAAGCATATTTAACCCAGCAATCACTAAAGTTAGAAAAAATGAATATTAGAATATTAATAGTATGAAGATGATTTATAGTTTAAGTGATTTAATAAGTATTTTATAATTAGAAGATTTGATACATAATATTCAAAAGGTGTAATAATCCCCCCAATAGTAGTTCTACACTACTATAAGAAATGGTAGAGTAATAGGAGATTTGAATTTAATGAGAAGAATAAGAGATGTATTTTATATAAATGCAAATTTTAATGAAAGCTATTTTGTGTATTACGGAATGGAATTTAAAGAATTTATTAAACATAATCCAATGATGATAAAGAATGTTTTGGTGACTGAAGGAAATTATATTGCTAATAATTTTAATAGAAGTTGGTTTTTGGAGACAGCAAACGGAAAAAATGATATTTTAGAGTTATCAAAGGAAGATATTTATGGCTTAGGTAACTTTCATTGGATAGACTATAATAATGAAGTCGATTTAAATAGCTGCACTCCAGAGGAAATGGCAGAAGTATTATATTTATCGCATTTTGGTAAACCTTTGAATTCACCATTTTTTAGTGGAATAAATAATAATTTTGTTTATCTTGCTCATGATGATGGATGGTTTTGTAAATTGTATTGCAAAGATATGTCAGTATTTAAAGATATCATTGCAAATAAAATTATAGAGAGTTTTTCCACAAATAAAAGAAGGAAAATATATCCTATGCCTGAAGATATAAAAAAAGAGATACTTGAATTAACTAAAAAAGGACTTTTAATAGACTTTTCTAGTATATACAAAGATAGTAAATGTATTAGTTTAAATTATTATACTATTGGTCATTATGAAGATATGGATGAAATGTATAATAATCTTGAACGAAACAAGAACAGAGCAGATATTAAAGGAACAATTGAGCATAAAAATAAAGTATGGAAGATATATACTTAATAGCATATCAAATAGATGGCTTTATTTTGGAGAGGAAGAAGTGCTGTCATGTGTTACTATGGAAGTATGAAAAAAGTTTCTTTAGCGCGTAAATGAGTAGATTTGATAGCAATGGAGTAGCGACTAAATTAAGTTAGATTTTAAGGGTATGGGAGTTATAAACTGTACCCATATTTTTTTATGTAATTTATTAAAATAATTAACTGAAAATTCACATATTGAAATGTTTACTAATAAAAATTATGGTTGTATAATTATGTTGAAATATGAAAACGAAGGATGTGGTGGAAAATGAGAAATAAACTGATTAAAAAAATTATTACATTAACAATCGCAACAATTACTGCCATCGGGATGTCATCCATAGGTGCTTCAGCATCCTGGAGGCAGGATAGTCAAGGTTGGTGGAATTCTAAAGAAAATGGATATTCTGTTGGATGGGATAAAGTTGGTGATAAATGGTTTTATTTTAATCCAGATGGGTATATGAGAACTGGCTGGCTTAATGATGGAGGTAAGTGGTATTATTTAAAATCAAATGGAGATATGGCAACTGGTTGGATTCAAGATAGGGGCAAATGGTATTACTTAAACCAAAGTGGAGATATGTTATTCAATGCTTTTATTTCAGGGTATAGATTAGGTGCTGATGGTGCTTGGATAGATGGTGATTTTACTAATGTTACCACAGGGGGAGCAGTAACAGTTACTACAGGACCAGCAGTAACTATTACAGATCCAACAGCAAATACTACTACAGGTACAGCAATAACTTTACCAGCTAACAACTATTATAATTATTGGAACCAATACAACAATGATAAAAATAAGTTGGACAACTTAGCATATAAATATCAACAAAAATTAGATGAGCAAGCTCAAAAAATGCAACAAAAATTAAATCAATCTTGGTGGTATTGGCGTAGATAAAAATGATTATAAGTTTTATATCAAATTCTACTTAACATAAAATTGAAATAGATAATTAAAGTTTTAAGGGTATGGGCATTACGTCTGTACTCTTTATTTTTTACATAAAAAAGGCAGTAACCGAAGTTACCACCAAATCCATTTTGCAATCTAATTTTAACTTATGTATGATCTATAAATCAAGGGGGATAAAATTTAATGTATAAATTATGTTATAATTAGCTTATAATGAGTAAATTAGTGTACACTTAATTAGAACTATACGTATAGGTAAAACAAGGATTTTAAGGAATATAAAATAATTATATTTGCGAAAATGTAATGTAGAATTTTAATAAATATTTATTAGTAGGTGATTATTTATGAATACAACCACGAAAAAACGTTCAAGAAAAGCAGGATTGCCTCCAGGTAGTCTAATATACACTGGAGAAAAGAAGGATGAAAAAATTCAAATAAAATTATTCAAGTATAGTGAAGATAGATTTGAGGAAAAAGTAATTGGTTTAAATGATGTAAGTTTGTTAAAACCAGAAGAATCCACTGTACATTGGATTAATGTAGAAGGCATTCATGATACCAAAACTGTTGAAAAAATTGGTAGTTGTTTTGGAATTCATCCTTTAGTATTGGAAGACATTTTGAATACTGGACAGCGTCCTAAGATAGAGAATTATGAGGGGTATACTTATATTGTTGTAAAAATGTTATTCTATGATAATAAGTTAGGCGAATTTACCACTGAACAAGAAAGTTTTATACTTGGTGAAAACTATGTTATTTCTTTTAGTGAAGGGAAAGTAAAAATATATAATACAGTGTGTGAAGGAATTAGACAAGGAGCAGGACGTATTAGGAAAATGGGTGCAGATTACTTGGTTTATAATTTACTTGATGTAATTGTTGATAATTACTTTGTTGTACTAGAAGAATTGAGTGAAAAAATTGAAGATACAGAAGATGAATTAGTATCGAATCCCTCAAAAAGTACATTGCAAGTCATTAATAAATTAAAAAAACAAATGTTATTTTTACATAAATCTGTATGGCCGCTACGGGAGGTAGTCAGTTTCCTAGAACGAAGTGAAACAACATTAGTTGGAGAATCTGTTGATATATATATAAGGGATTTATATGATCATGTAATTCAGGTAATGGATACTACTGAAACTTTAAGGGATATATTGTCTAGTATGCTGGACATGTATCTTTCTAGTGTAAGTAACAAAATGAATGAAATAATGAAAGTTTTAACCATTATATCAACTGTTTTTATACCATTATCATTTATTGTTGGGTTATATGGCATGAATCTTAAAAATATGCCAGAATATGATTGGCCATGGATGTATCCAGTAGTATGGGTAATAATGATTTCTATTGCGACTTCAATGCTTATTTTCTTTAAAAAGAAAAAATGGTGGTAAGCATAGCATAAGCAAGACATAACTTTTTTGAAAAATAATTAATGTGTAAAAGTTTTATGTTAGGGTGTGATAAGCATAGATAAGAACATGAATTATAACAAACTAGATACAGAAGTTGAAAATTTTCTTAGAACAGTAGATAGTGTTTTAAATTCAAATACCTTTTTGTTAGTTATTCCGCTAATAGGACAACCTAAAGATTTAAAGGGATTTTTAAGTGAATTCATTAGAAGCAAGCAATTTAAGGAATTAATGATTGAACAAGATAACATACGCAGTTTGGGGTGCTATAGTTATTATGACTTTATAGAAGGTGAAGTGGTTGAAGTAATAAACTATTCAGGAGAATTTTACAAGCCTAATTTTGAACTTTCAATGGAAAAGATATCTTATGATGGTTTAGAAAAGATTTTATTAAATATGATAACTACAAATAAAAGTTTTTATAAAAAGCAATTATCTTCTTATAACGCTAGTCCAATTGTAAATATGTTTTTAGATAAAATATTTAAAGGCAATAATATAAAAAACTTAACAGATGAATGGAATATATATAGTGTAAAACCTAACTTTTTAAATACAACATATATGATTAATAAGAATAGTGGAGAGGAAGAGCAAAATAAAAGGTTGTGCTATTTTGATGATTGTGGATTCGATAGTTGCACAGTATTTTATAATAAAGAAAGGCTATATATGCTATTAACTAATGGAATGCCATAATTATCATGTTTGCATAATTTTTTATTTTTGTGATAGATAAAGAATAAGCAAAGTAATAGTAGGATGTTGCAAACAAAATGTTAAAATATTCATTTATAAGCGATATATGGAGTTAATTTAAAATGGAAGAGAGAAATAAAAGAAAAGAACGAATGCAAGAATTACTACAAAAAAACAAAGAGAGTAGAAAATTAGAAATTGAACCATTATTAAAAGAGTGTGTTGAGGTATTACAACCTAATATAGAAATTTTATCACAAGTTGAATCAGAAGAGATGTATTATACTTTACAAAAAGTGTTTCCATTTACATCATGGGGAAGAATAGATTGGGATAACTTTAAAAATAAAATTAAAATTGCAAACTTACAAGATATTATTAATATTTTGAGTAAAAAATATAAAACAAAAGATTATGAGATTGTTGCTTTATGGGGGTATGGGAATTCAACAGTGATTAAAACAGATTTACAAAATGCTGTTAAGCATATTGAGGCTATAAATGCTATTGGCAGCGATCAGTGGTTATATTGTCCTTCATATAAATTTGTAATAGAATTTTATCATGATGACGGTATAGCGATAGGATTTGATAATTAAAATGCAATATTATTTGATGAAAAATATTCTTAAAGATATAAAAACTAAAATTTACAGTTGCTAACCTGCTGTAGAGAATGCTAAGCATAGGTTATTAAAAGTTTGTGAGATTATGATATGGAAAAATACTTTCACTTTGACAGAAATAAATCATTACAAGAACTTGAAGGACAAGACTGGAGTGAAGCAACAGTTGACTCACATTTAGTTATTACTTGTCACGAGTTAAGAAGAAAGGTAATTGGGAGTTTTGAAGTCGAAGATTTAAGAATATGATAGGGCAGGAGATAGGCTTAAATTATTTTATACCTTTAGCATTAGAAATACTTGAGGAGAATATCTTTGCTGAAGGAAGCATTTATAGTGGTGATTTTTTCACCTTAATATAATATTTAAAGGGGGATCAACGTGAAAAAAATTCACTTACCTAAAACAACGAGTTCATGTAACGAAGAACCATATATTGAAATGAAAAATGGTCAAGTCATTATTAGATATTTGTATGAAGACGACTATGAAGAGGTAAATAGCCTGATTTCAGTTATATTTAAATCAGTGTATAGTTTTACATATACTGAATGTGAGTATATTAGCACTTTGGATTATGAATTTGGCCTAGTAGAGATTGGCAACTCAAAATTGAAAAGTGATTTGTTAGATATTTGGCAATCAAGAAATAGATCTATTAGCGAAGCTTTCGGGGGAGAAATTGAAAAGGTGAAACATTATATTATTTTGACAAAATAATAGCAAAATTCAAGTTTGTAAGATAAAGAGAAACACTTAGTAATAATATGGAATGATTTGACAAAGAAACATGTGTTTGGTAAACTGTGCTTATAGAAATATTTCATAAGTAGGGTGGTAATATATATGAATGTGGAAGAGAAACATAAAAAAATTATAGAAATTGTTCAAGATAAATTAACATGTTCAGCACATAATTTAGATCATGTATTTAGAGTCTATAATCTTTGCTTATTACTTGCAAAATATGAAAAGGATGTCGATTTAGAAATACTCATTCCATCAGCACTACTACATGATATTGCAAGAGTGGAAGAAAGCGAAGACAAAACAGGAGAAATTGATCATGCAGTTTTGGGGAGCATAGTAGCAGAAAATATATTAAGAAAATTAGAATATGAGGAAGAGAAAATTGAGAAGATAAAACACTGTATTATAGCACATAGGTTTAGAACAGGAAATGAGCCTAATACAATAGAAGCAAAAATACTTTTTGATTCAGATAAACTTGATGTTATAGGGGCAAGTGGAATTGCTCGTACCTTTATGTTAGCAGGACAATTTGGGCAAAGGCTAACAGGAAATGAACAGTTAAATGATTATCTCGAGTCTAATACAGTAGAAAATGGAAGGCTGAAAGATGTTTCAAAGCATACACCTTTTATTGAATATGAAGTAAAGTTTAAGAAAATTCCAGATAAATTATATACAGAGAAAGCAAAAGAAATAGGAAATGAAAGACTAAAATTCATGGATGAATATTTTACTAGATTAAAGTTAGAAATAGATGGTATTAAATAAAATTAAAATAGATCGTTATTATAAACATAAATATTTAAAAGGAGAAAAGAATGATTTATTTAAATAGTTTTACATTTCTACTTGCCATGAAAGGAGCCAAAATATATGATCTTGATGAAAATCCTGTTGATGTAAAACGATGGACAGAATTAGAAAATGTGCGGATATATTACGATTTTTTTTAAATGTATGAAAATGAATTTTAATAGAACATAGACTGCAGTATTGATACTAATAATATCAATGCTGTTTTTTAGTTATAAAGAAATCAATACCGTTATTATTTAATTTTTTTGTTACAAATTTAATTAAAAAAGGTATAATTTTGTATAAGGGTATTAATTAAAAATATTAATAAAGGTAATTTTAATAGTTAATTATAGGAAATGAATAAATAAAATCAGAAATGATAAGATATATGATTTGGAGGAAATTGCTGTGATTAATTTTAAAATAAATAATGGAGTGTTTAATTTTCGCATAGCAGGGCTCTTATTTGATGAAAATAAAGTTCTTGTACATAGATTAATAAAAGATGACTTCTATGCCTTTCCAGGTGGCAGGGTTGAAATGTTTGAAACTACTGAAAATACTATAGTCAGAGAAATGAATGAAGAATTGGGTATTAACGTAAAGGTCAATAGATTACTTACTGATATTCAATCAATAGGTGCTGCTGTACAAACATTAATTTTAGCCGCACAGAATTTTGAATTAGGAACCCTTTGGATTTGTGACATTTTTCATTGTGATAAAGAAATATGTTCATGGTTAAATCGTAAAGAAGAACTTGTAGCAGCAGTGGCAATTGGTTATCCAAATCAATCGCCATATCCACGACCACGAAAATCGCTGGAGGAAATTGTGGAATGGATATAGATTTTATAACATCTTTTAGAGAAGGGTTTGATAGGTAAAGTAATCTAACTCATTTGTTTTACAACGGCAATAAAATCACTCAAGTTAGGAGATATCCATTTGTCTTTGTGGCAAATAAGTTGAGAAACAATATTATAATTAGTATCATAGGGAAGCTTAACTAAACTACCAGTTTTGAGTTCATTTTATACTGCAAGTTCTGGAAGAATGCATAGTCCAAGGCCACTCAGTGCAGTTTGTTTAATTACTTCAATACTCCCAGTCTCAAGAACTATTTTGGGGGAGATATTGAACATAGATAAATCTCTCTCAAACATAGTTCTGTAGCAGCAGCCATGTCCTGTCAAAATCATAGGAGTATCAGCAAAATCTTGAATAGATACAGTTTTTTTCAAGGCAAAAGGATGTTCAGGTGAAGATAGAACACATATAGATTCATTGATATTAAGCAACGAAGTAGTTGATTTATCAGTGATCGGATGATCAATTGTAAAAGCAATATCTATTGTATTATCAGCAAGTAAAGGAATAAAATCAGAAGAATCTAAAAGCATCAAAAATAAGTCGACATCAGGATGCTTCTTTTTATATACTTTTATAATTTCAGGAAGTTTATATATACTGATTGATTCAGAGGCGCCAATAACAATGCGACCAAGATTATCTGAATTTGCATACATTTTTTCAATATCAGATAAAAGTGAAAGCATTTTTGTTGCATATGGAATTAAGTTTTCACCTTCCAAAGTTAATACTACACTTTTTCCAATCCGCTAAAAAAGACGTACGTTTAAATTTTTTTCTAATTGCTGTATTTGTGTTGTAACGCTTGATTGTGCATAATTGAGATATTCAGCAGTTTTAGTGAAGTTTTTGATTTTGCTAAGTGCCAAAAATGTATTTAAATGTTTTAATTCCATAATGATGTGCCTCTATATTATAATCTAAAAAAACGATTGATATAATCAAAACAATCAATTTTACAAATGAGTAACTTAATGGTACCATATTTATTAACAAATATCAAATAAAAATTCTATTTATTGGGAGGTTTCGGTATGTTATCAAAAGTTAATCTAATTGAGGAAGTAAATAACATTGATCAATTGTATGTATATAAGAAAATAGGAAGGCTTAATAAGCATGTCATGAGTGTTGTACAGGTAGAAAACAGAAAATTAGATTTTCATGTTCATGAAGAATCAGATGAACTTTTTTATGTAATTGAAGGGGAATTTAAATTGGAAACTGCAGAAGGCTTTATCGAAGTTAGTGAAGGAGAATTTATTATTGTCCCACGAAAAACGATTCATAGGCCAGTAGTTAATAGACTCACAAAGTTTTTGATGATTGAATTGGAAGGAACACTTAATAAGGAGAATAGTGGAGATTTATATGAAGATTAATAATGCAATGTAAATTATAGAGCTAATAAGCATGGAACTTATTATATGGGAATTTCAAGACATGAAAATGTTGGTAATATTTTTTAAGAGTATTGAAAAATATATAGGTACTATAAAATCTGATTTGTATATAAAGTGGAGAGAAATGGTATGAAAACATTATTGTTTTTAGCAGGGGGATTTGAAGAATATGAATTTTATGAAGAGGCATATGATCAAAAGTTTTTAAATCTTATTAGGGAATTTAACTCTAAGGGAAAAATTATTGCAACTGTTTGCGTTGCTGCCTTACTATTATTCTTGTAATATGAAAAAGAGTTTACTCTAGCATAGAGCAAACTTTTTTTGATGTCTAGGAAAATATAAAAATTTTCAATTTTGAAAGTCAGTAATATCAATGGATAAGATAAATTCAGATTGTAAAAATTTCATTAAAATACGAGTATATACATGTAGATATGCGTTGTAAAAAAAGTACATATGTAAGCATATATGTATCATAAAAAATCCTTATAAAATGTATTAGATAAATGTTGTTTTTGATTAAAAATACAAAAGTGTGGCAAGTATTAGAAGAAAATACAAAATAGAGGTGTTCCATTTGATACAAGAAGATATTAAATTAATAAAATTAAAAACACATGTAAACTATATTTTAAGAA
>JAJXWH010000125.1 GCA_021781745.1 Bacillota bacterium
ATTGGACAAGTCAAGTCACATTTAGATGCATTAAATTTGGACAAGGGTACGCTTAAAAAGCTTTGTTACTTTATACAATAGGCTTACCCCTTGGGATATTAGCAGTTAGTAATTAAAATTTATATAAAATCTATATCGTAATTTTCTTCATTAAGATTAATACCTTTAGAGTATTTATTTAAGATTTCTTTAGCTAAATCTCTAACATTAATTTCAAAAGTTTCTGTTCTTTCCTCATCTTGAATTGTTGGATTTAAAAGCTCTACTAGTAAATCTTCATATATTCCTTTCTTTCCAGCCCAAAATACAACTGTATCATCTCCAATAAAAATATGATTCTTATCATTTCTAAGCAAATGATTAAGCACTGAAGTATATTTAAACATTGCACTTTTACTTATTGGCGCATTATAACCTAACTTTTTTCCATAAAACTTAGAACTATCATCATTAAATGTTACTATACTAGCTCCAGATGGATGCGCATTTCTTACTCCTTTAATTGGTATATGAACTCTTGCTATTGGTTTAACTTCACCAGTAATAAGGCACTGCATGCTAATTTCATCAGTTTCCTTTGAATTGTCTTCTCTCCAAGCTTTTAGTAATTCTTCTTTTTCATGTAAATAACAATCTTCTCCTTCAATTCTAAATACAATATTAGAATTACTTTTAAACTCATCTTTATATTTTAAAATAATTTCATTTTCAAATGCTTTTGAAGGCTCAAAACTATTAATAAATTTTAATAGAGGATTGTTTGATTCTAAATATTTATTATGTAATTTTTTAAAACTATTAAATGACGGTAAATTCTCCTCATCCCCTATTCCTAAGACATATTTAACATTATCACACAAAAAATATGAAGGTGTATTTGGTCCACCACGTCCTCTTTGCTCTGGAACTAACATTTCTTGTAGTAATAGTTTGTTACTATTGAACTTTCTTAAATCCACTATATCTTTTAATTCACCATTTAAGGATATAACAAATGCAAAAGATACTTTCTGAACTGAAAAACCTTCTTTAGGCAAGCCTTCTGTTCCCTCTTTATCCAAAATATCATAATATTTATACAATGCCTGTAATACCATTATGTATCACCTCTTTGCAAATCAGGAATCTTGATAACTCCATCTTTCATCGAGGGTCTAAAAAAAATCGGAGTCGCTTTATTCTTAAAGTCAATATCCCATAACATAAGACCTAAATCTTTTTCTGAATTAATATAAAAACTTTTCTCATTAATTTCATCTGCTAATTGAAATTGAGCTGGAAACTCTCTACAGCCTAAGTATGGCCTATGGAAACATTGACCTTTTCTTGCTCTTCTCAAAGCCATGTTATAATGTTTTTCAACTGTATCAAATGCGCCAGCTTCATATGTTAATTCAAAGTGAGCGCTAATGTAATAGCAAACATCTTTTAATATCATAGCTCCTCTTTGTACTATATCCCTTGTACTTTGATAGAGATTAACATCCGTATTCCCTAAGTATGCCCTTTTTACTGTATTTAATGGTATTACTCCTAATAATTCATTCCTTTTTATATTTTCAAATTTTATAGGATTGATTACTTTTATTTCATCAATGACCCATCTTATAGCAGGCTTCCAATATATAGCTTCTAGTATTCCTCTAGCAGCTGAAGGGGTAATAACATCATAGCTAACTCGTTCAACCTTCATCTCAGGCCTGCTGAAACAAGCATATTCACCCCAAATTTTTAATTTAATACCATATCCCATTAAAATCCCCCTTGTGAATCAATGATATACATACAGACTGATATATTCCACTTTACTTAAATGTTAATTATTAACATTGTTCATTTAATAAATAATTCACCTTTTGCATGTAATTCAGCTCTTAAATCACAAAAAGCTGCAGCCCATTGTGCTCCAAAAACATCGTATTCCAAATGTGTTTCTTCATGTATTATAGTTTTTGAAATTTCTTCAATAGTATTTGCATTCCCTTTAAACCTTGCATGCCCATTCTTCAATCGTTGAATAATCGTAAATAACATCTACACTTGTTCCATTTTCTTTGATATAATTTATAACATTCTTTCCTACCTCACTCCTATTAATATTTTTATAAATATTAACCTCCAAAGCTATATCCTCATTAAATAATTTCTGGACACTAAAAATCTTCTTAGTTTCTTCAACCTTTGCTTTTGGCACTTTAGATTCGGGTGTCCTACTATAATTTATTCTTTCAGGATTACTTCCCCCTCGGTGCTAAGTCTATATTTGCGTTTCATACTGTACAAACCCTTATATATCAACAGTTCCTACAGTTTTTATACTATTTTCTCTTTGGGTGGTTTAGGGGGTATAGGTAGCATAGTTTTTTAGAAAATTTTCTACGAAAACTTTTTTGTTTTGCTTACCACCTTCGCCCCCCTTTCCACCATCTTTTCATTATAGGATGTAGTATTATTACATCTATTACAAATATTTTATCATACTGCTTCTTTTAGCGGAACAATTAGCATTATATATTCACTTTTATTCTTCATCATTCCATAGATTATATTTACAAGCCTTCTCATTACACAAACCAATGCTTGTATCATTGTCTTTCCTTATGATCTTTTTCTTTTATAGTATTCCAAAAATAAAATAAAAACGCCAACAGACACTTTTATAGTATCCATTGGAATTTTGCTATTTGCTTGAATCAGGCATCAAAAAGAAGTTTTTGCTAAATATCCTACGTTTCTATAGCCAAGTGCATCTAATCCTCTTTTTAATGGCTGTTTGCAGTTTTTAGAATGTATTTTTCTTATTGTTGCTACCAAACTTACTACAGAATTATTATTATGCAGTAACTTTATTCTAATAAATCATCTATTTAATTACATATAGCAATAATTAAATATTATGCAGTTAGAGTAATATGAAAAATGCATGCACTTTCTTTATTAACCACAAAATTTATAAAATTTCTATCCCATAATTTTTAATATTTCTTTTATTCT
>JAJXWH010000093.1 GCA_021781745.1 Bacillota bacterium
AAAATATACTCGCAGAGTGCATATTGTTGGGAATTTCACATAATGTAAATAAGCTTCATAATAAGATACAAAATGAAAGATGTGGCTCCTATATTCATCCATTAAAAACAGCATAAATTTAAAAATTCAAAAGGTAAAATTTGTATAAAATTTACTCTTTATTTTGTATACCCTTTTTTAAATATAGAACTGGAAAAAATAATTTTGCTTATAAAATTATTTTTTTTGAGTTAAAAAGAGCTGTTCATAGAGATTTGAAAAATCGCTAATGCAACAGCCCCTTTCGTGAAAGTCGGGCTAAGAACTATAATTTCCAAAGCAGGCTCGCCAGTATAACCTTTGTCTGCACAAAGATTTTGAGGTCTTTTACTTGTAGGTTCTGGACGGTATGTAACTATAGAGTTTAGTACTTTTTCTAGTTGAGATACATCATGACGATTTGCTCCCGTCACTACTACTGATAACGGTACTCCTCTTCCGTCTACGAGGATGTGCTTTTTGCTCCCATTTTTTTCCCCGATCTGTTGGATTTGCACCAACAGATTCTTTTGCAAGAGGAGCTTTATTCATACTTCCATCTATACTAAGCCATTCCCAATCTATTCCTTGGATTTCGTTATATCTCTCAAGTCCTGTTTTCCACATATTTTCAAACACTCCTTGCTCACACCATGCGGTAAAGTATCGATGTATTGAACTAGCTGCTCCAAATTTCTCTTTAGGTAGTGCTTTCCATTGTATACCTGTTCTAAGTACGAAAAAAATTGCTTCTAATATTTTTCTTGGATCCATTGGTTTTCTTCCACCACCAGCAACTCGCTTATAGTCTTTATTTGGATCTCTACGTTTTTTAGGTATTAAATCTTTTATTTCTTCCCAAAATTCATCAGTTATTTCCCAGGATTGCTTTTGTATCATCTATATAACCCTTATATCTTTTCTTCAATTATCGGATGATATCAAGAATTATTTAGGGACAAGTTCTAAATTAAATGATAGCCTTAAAAAGGCTTTAAAGGCCCATATAAAGCAAAATAATCTTGGACAAGATATTTATATCTTTCAAAGTAGGAAGTGTCTCAATGAGCCTATAAGCGTCACACAGGCCTATAGAGTTTTAAAGGCTGCAGCTGTAAGTCTACATATAGAAAATTTCGGTACCCATAGCTTAAGAAAGACATGGGGCTACTGGACCTATAAGATGAGTCGATATAATATTGGACTTATTATGGATACATTTAATCATAGCTCTGAGAAAATCACTTTAAGATACATCGGAATAACTCAAGAAAGTAAAGATGAATTATATTCTCTTGTTCAGTTTTAATAAAAGAAAGTATAATAAAACAGATATAAATGGGAGGTTAAATTAATGGAAAAGCTAAGTAAGGAAGAAAAAGGGGAAATTGGGATTTTGCTATAAACATTAATCAATTAGATGGAGAATTGGTACCAAGTGATGAATACAAGGGCCTTATGGAAAGACAAATAAATGGAGAAATATCTATTCAAGAAATGAGAGAATTATTGAATAAAAAATATTCATAGAAATATCCGTCCAAATAATAGGGGTATGTGTAACAATTGAACAGAAAACCGGAATAGGGGTATTGCAACATAGCCATCAAGCTAAGCCATAGTGAATAACGGTTAGCTCTTCTCAAGTTCTATATTTTACCAATAACTTCTTTTTTTCAAAAGGTTCAATGGTGAATTGTAAGTGTCTATTAGTACTTGAACAATTTCATGGTACACCAAAAAAACCACGTATATAGTGGAAATTTTTACGTTTTTATTAAGATAGTTTATGCTGCAATTTTAACCCTCCCCGATGTTCGTTTATAATGAACTCCAAGAATATCAAAAACGGTTTTCTTGTTTTTTCTATGAGATTTTAGACCATTCCTAATTATATTTTCAAATACTAATTTTAAGGTATTGAAAGTTTCACTAGGAAATTTTATAAGTTCAAAGTATATTCTATCAATGTATTCGTGCACTATCTCAGAAGCTTTGATTTCACTAGTTTCAAGATCCTTATTTTCTAAAACTAAAGCTCTCATTTTAAACATAACAACAGAGCTCAAGAGTAGCAAAATAAGTTTTCCATAAAGCTGACATTGAAACCGTTCTATTTTAACTGGCTTTACACCATGTATATGAAATATAGATTTCCACGTTTTAAAAATTATTTCCACCTGCCATCTTAAGGAGTAAAACTCATGGACCTGCTCTGCACTTAACACTGATTCCTCAATATTGGTTATATAAATAGATATCCCTAATAATTCAATTGTAGTATCACTTTTTTCTATACCTTTCTTTTTAGCATTTTTCTCACTCTTTTCTGACCTTTTTCCCAATTGCTCTTTTGTTAGTTTATATAAAATAAGCCTAGTTTTTAGCGTCTTTTCCTTACCTACATAGACATCCTTAATTTCATAACGTTCCCCAGCACTCATCTGTTTCATGATGTCAGAAATATAGATTCTTTTAAATAGACTTGATTTTTTAGGGGTACCGTTCTTATAATATTCTATATCATCATTTTTTACATACACTGCTATATTAGGTTTTAGTCTTGATATATAAAAGGCTTCTTTTCTTTCTACGTCTAAAAAATCTTCAAAGCTGAAATATCCAAGGTCTCTTAAAATAAGATCTCCTGCTTTGATGGTACATCTTATCTTGCTTCCAAAAGTATTGTCATTTCCTGAACCAGCTCCTACTTCTACATTAACAAGGTTTCCTGATTTTAATTCATATTCTAGTTGCACCTTTACCCCTGAAGGTTGAGAGCAACCACCAGATCCTGGATAAGTATTTTTATAACTTTCTGGTACTTGAAAAGCAGTAGAATCAAGTATTCTTATTCGTTCGAAATATTCGTCCCATATACTTTTTATACGAGTGTTATTTGTTATTGTTTGGTGTAATAGTTTCTCAAAAATTTTCTTTAAAAACTCCACACATCTTTCATTTAGGCGTTGGTCTAATGCCTGGTTGGAAATAACTATGCCTAGTTTTGCACTAAGTTTTGTACATAGGGTAACAAGTGTATTATTAGCAACCTCTACATCCATAAAAGAGCATAAACAAATGAATTCGCATGCTTTAATTTTACCCTTTCTTTTTACAAAACCTGTTTCTTTCGCTATTTCCTCAATTTCCTCTTTTGAAAAACATCTTTTAAGTTCATCTGCAAAAAGCTTTATATCTTCATTCAATGTTAAATTTTCTTCTTTTATCATTTGTAAATCCCCACATCTGTGTATTTTTATTATCTTTCAAATGATAACATTTTTACAGATGGGGGATTTATTTTTGTAGAATTTTCTTAGCTTGATGGCAATGTTGCCATACCCCAACATTGCAAATTATAATACAGCAATCTTATTACTATAACATTTACTTTTTATGTAAACATTTTCAAACTGTATGAGTTTTTGTAATATGTATTATAAGGAATATTTATATGGAATTTAAAAAAGGGTATGTGTATTTTGCACAACCCCTCTAGGGTTCATTTATAGCCATTATTTTTGCTAAGTAATATAAACACTTGTCTTAATAATTAAATGTTCTAATTTTGCCCTATATGCTTATTTAACTGCTTTTAATTTCACAATATCACTATAATTTTTAGCTGTTATTAATTCCACGCTAGTCAAATCTTCTCTTATAGTCTTAACGTCTTTAGATATATCCTTTACTGCTAATTCTATTACATCAACTTTAATTCCTAAAGGCTCTATAACTTCTGTATGCTGTCTTTCATTCTGCTGCATATGTGATTTTTGTACTTCCGCTATAGTTTCAACCTTAGTTTTTAAATCCTCTAACATGATAGTATTCTTATCTATTTTTGAATCCATTTTTTTAATATCACTCTGCATTGATTTTAGTATCTCTAATATTTCGTTATCCAATGTTATCACCTCACATTGATATTATAAGCTATTTCTCTATACCTATCTACTGTATTTCTTTTCTTTTAACGTTTTTATTGCCTTTTATCATATCCCTATTCTCTACTAGCTAAACCTTATTTATAGTGCATTTAACTCTCTTATAAGCTGTTGGAATACTTAGTGTGTAATAGGTATACTGTCTTAGATTAGAGTATTTTGGATATAGTTAGTCCTTAGAAAAGGACTTTGACTATAAAGTATAATGTCTTGAGTTATCATACCCCATCAATACTATGCTTGTCTAAAAGGACTTTTAAAGTATTAATTACTGCCCTAATACTCACATTAATATGTTTGTCCAGTTGTTGTGCCTATACACCAGTAAACCTCCTGTATTTGTTTATACTGTAATACTAAAAACAGTTGACGACTACATTTATTATAAGCATAGCAATTTAATGTATCCGAATAGACTTTATAGCAGCGGCTCTATCGCACCTATACAATTTATTTTATGTTGCTTGTATGCCTAAACAACGTGCTATATGTATAAATAAAAAGCACCTTCTAGGTATTACCACCTAAAAAGTGCTTGAAAACTCTTTATTAATCATGTATAATCTACTCATTAAATGAATAAATTAGTTAATAAAGTTCTCTAACTACTTGTTTGGTACTCGTAATACCTAATGAGTTTGGCTTATCTTTGTAACTCGTAATTACATTGATAAGAGCTGAGGACTTTTTTTATTTAATTTTTTTAAAAACTTGTTTATATTTTACTTTATTTTCATATTATTTGCAAACCTTTTTTATATTTATCTAACATTACTTATTTACTGCAAAATTATGACATTATTGTTAATTTTGTTGTATAAGTGCTATATGGAATCAATTACCATTGATTGGATTTATTTAATTATTTGTACTGGAAATGTTTTGTTAAAATAATCTATCAAGGGGTGTTTTGGAATGGTTAATATATTAAAACAAATTGAAGATACCAGGGTAAAATTGAATAGCTTAATATCACATAAAGAAATAATTACAAATGATGCGGAGTTATTAGAACTTAGCATTGAATTGGACAATCTTATAAGTCAATATTATATACACGTAAATAAAAAACCGTTATAAGTTTTAGACTATAAGCTTAACTTTATAACGGTTCTGTAATCTAAAATGTTTTCCAATAAATTCTTAATATTCACTATCTTTAAGTTATCTTTACATCATACATATTAAAATTGTAGTAACTGAAAGTAACGACTGTTACATAAATCTATTTTGCTTGTTTAAGATATGCTACATCATAAGTATTCTGAATAGTAACCTTTTCTACCTTATCAAACTTATCTTTTAATTCCTTCATATCCTTTGATATAGCTTTAACTGCTAATTCTATTACATCAACTTTAGTTCTTAAAGGCTCTATAACCTCATTATGTTCTTTTTCGTTCTGCTCTTTATGTGCTGTTTGGACTTCTGCAATAACATCTATCTTTCTTTCTATTGCTTCAAGTTTGATTGAGTTCTTTATTACCTCTGATTCAAGTCCACTTACCTTGCTTTCAATTCCATTTACTTTATCTTCAAGTCTTGTCTGTCCTTCAAGTAATTTTATAAGTATTTCTTTAACCTCATTATCCAATCGTATCACCCCAATGAATATTATAGCTTATATCCAATACCTTAACCACATATAAATTATTATACCTTTTAAATTAGTCTATAGCCATTTTAAGCATAGTTTACTAACTTAATGGTAGAAATGCCTGTCTTGATAATAAATGTGGTTTAAAATACCTGTATAATTAATGAATCTACATCTTTATTTTAACACATACACATATATGTCATATAAGTCATGTGCGTTATAAGTGTTCTGTGATTAAAAATTTTGTAAATTAAAAAGAGTATGCTTTACCCCATACCCTCGTACTATTCCCAACCAAGTAATTTTTTTTCTAGATCCTCAAAATCATAGTCTCTTTGTTTAAAATTGTTAAATGTACTTGGTTTATTTTGTTTTTGCCCTTGCCAGTCCTCTTTTATAGCCTGTATTGTAGCACCTACTATATTTTTTATATTATTTGTCTGACATATAATATTGTATTTTTGGTTTATTATATCAACATCATTCTTAGCAGTTTTAAGTATCTTACTTGCTTCAAGTTCTGTAATACTATGCTTATAAAATATTGATTGCACCTGTTTTATTAAATTTGTTTCTTTTATCTCTGTTTCTGTCGCTCCTGTAATTGCAGTTTCATTTTTGGAATTACTATTGGATTTTATAATAAACTTAATACTTATTACTTTTCTACCATCTTTTAACTCTTCAAATTCAATGCTTAAATCACTATTTTTATTAATCTCATTAACTGCAATATTAATTACCTTTTGTTTTAAATTCGCATATTTTGGATACTGGTCTTTATTAATATCAAATATAATTCTTAAATTATCAATACTTATTACCCTATATCCTATATTCTCATACTGCTTTAACAATTCATATAATCTAAATGAATATGTACTTTTAAATTGCATAATATTTTGTAATTGATATTTAGTATACCAATTCAATTTTAAATAAAATTCTTTCATATCCTCATCAATTTTCATTGTTAGTATTCCATTTTCAAAATCTGCTATTTTTATTAAATGCCTTTTCTTAAACTTTTCAGTATCATCATTTTTAAATTTTATATACCTTGACATTAGTTTATCTGTAATTTGGTCTAATTCCTTATATATAGTTTTTTTATGGATATTTAAAGTCTTACTTAAATCAATTGCCCTAAATTTATATTCTTTAAAATCCTCATCATCTTTTTTTACCATACTCGCCAATAGTCTAATAAGTTTCTGCTCCAATACTGTAAATGTATAACTTGCTTCAATAAGTTTATTACTTTGATATATCCAATTTTCATTAACCTTTGAGATATCTGTTACCATATAATGCCACCCCCACAAATACAATTATAACTTACTTTTATATAAGTTATCAATAACTTTTTAAATATTAAGTTATATTTTTATAAAGTGCTGAAATAACTGTACCTATATAAGTTTTTTGACATTTTATAACTTGGTAGTAAATAAGTTATACTTGGTAGTAAATAAGTTATACTTGGTAGTAAATAAGTTATACTTGGTAGTAAATAAGTTATACTTAAATGGTTATTGGGTAGTAAATAAGTTATACTTGGTAGTAAATAGGTTATATTTCACCTGCTCAAATATAGATGTATCAATGTTTGGCGGTATGCCTAAAACTATTAAAACATTGTTGTTAATTAAATATATTTAAACAACAACAAGGGTGTTTTGTTGTTGTTTAGATTTTTTTAATTTAAAATAAAAAATAGGAGCAATACATTTGCCCCTAAATATTGCGAATCTATCTTTTTAATCCATTAAACATATTAGTAATTACCTGTTCAACCTTCTTTTCGTTCTTTCTATAATACATATCTATTGCATCTATGACTATATCCCCTAAATCTTTATCATCTAAAGCCAAATTTAACATCTTTAATTGTTGTATTGCAGTATCATTAAGCATAAAACTTCTTTTATTCTTTTCTTTAATTTTCTCTTTATTCTTTTTTACTATTTTACTATTATTATTTACAGTGTTAATATTTTCATTAATTATATTTTTATTACTTTCATCTTCAATCATATTATTTATTTCTTTATTAGAATTACTAATATTTTGTTCTTGAATATCTTTATTATTAATATCCTTTGCGGTATCCTTTAAGGAATCTAAAATTCCTTTACCTACACTATGTAAATTATTTTTTACATCTGTATTCTTAACCATTTTTACTTAATACCTCCTGTGTTAAATTAAAATAATCTTCGTAACCTCTGCACTTTTTATTAAAATAATTTATAGGTCTCCCTGCTATCTGTGCCTTAACTATATCTATATTTTGATGTATGTATGTTTTAAATAATTTATCTGCAAATATCTCTCTTAATTGATTTTCAAACTCTACTGTCAAACTTGTTCTTGTAACTTTAGTAAGAAATACCCCCTTAACTTTTAAGTTTAAATTAAGTCCACTTTGCACTAACTGAATTATTTTTATAAGTTGCCCTAAACCTTGTAATGCAAATATGGATGCTTCCATGGGGATTAATATACTATTAGCTCCTACTAAAGCATTTACAGTTAGAATATTTAAAGATGGTAAACAATCTATAATTATATAATCATACTCTATCTGTAAATCACTAATTAAGTTTTTAAGCCTTAGTTCTTTTCCTTGTATACCTGTAAGTTCTCCTTCCGTATTAGATAAATTAATATTTGCTGGAATTAAATCTATATTGAAATCTGTTTTTACTATTGCATTACTTAAAGGTAAATTTTTAACTAAACAATTGTGTATTGTATTGTTATACTCTTTTACTCCTAATGATTGTGTTAAATTACCTTGTGAATCGAAGTCTATTACTAATACTCTTTTACTCATTTCAGCCATGAATGAAGCAATATTTACTGCACTTGTAGTTTTAGCAATACCTCCTTTTGAGTTTACTATTGCTATAATCTCCAATATTCTCACCACCTAAATTCCATTTTATTCCTTATTAGATAAGTATTCTATATGTATTGTAATAATCCTTTTATTATTCAATTATTTGTTTATCTTAATATTTTTTTAATTTATTAATATTATATGTATATACTCTTTTACTCTAATAATTTTTTAATTATATAATAATTTATTATTTTAAATTAAAAGTTATTAGTAATCTAAAGGTAATAAAGTAACAGATTATAAAAATAATTACACCATACATACTATATTTATTAGTATCGTATAATAACCACTGTATGAGCCTGTATCTGTTTCCTTATTTTGGCAAAAAATAAAATAACTTTAATATTGTAAACTACGCCCCCATACCTACTTAATACAATCAAAAATTTGCATAGTTTTTACATTTATTTATTAGCATTTTGGAACGTTAACCCCTAAAGAGGTACTTTAAGTATGCCTAGTAATTTTTATGCCTTAAAACGTCTATAATCATCATTAAAATAGCATATATTATTACTTATCTGCTTCAAACTGTTTTATTAATTTGTAAAATGTGGTCTTTTTTAATTCTAATATTTTCATTACATCAACTGCTTTTATGTTACCATTTTTCATCATTTTATAATATTTTCCCCAGTTTTTAGGGTATTCTATAGCTTTACGACCTTTGTATTTTCCTTGTTTTACTGCAACTGCAATTCCCTCAGCTTGACGGTCTTTTATATAATCTCTCTCTAATTGTGCAACTGCTCCGAATATAGTAAGCATAAACATTCCAGTAGGTGTCGTTGTGTCTATTGCCTCTTTTAGGGATACAAATTGAACTCCTTTAGAATTTAACTGTTCTACTAAATCAATTAAGTCTTTTGTATTTCTTGCAAATCTGCTTATACTATCTACAATTAATTTATCACCATTCTTTAATGTTGCCATTAAATTATTTAACACAGGTCTATCAGAAACATTATTACCACTTGCTTTTTCCATATAAACATTCGCTAAAGGTATGTTATGTTCTTTTGCTTTTACCTCTTGTCTAATTGTATTCTGTTCCTTTGAACTAACTCTAATATAAAAATATGTATTCATATTGTAACCACCTCATTAATTTATTACATATACTAATTATACTATTTAGTTCGTTTGAGGTCAATTTATTTTACGAACGATTTCAAGTATTTTTATCATGATTTTAAGCCATTTATGAGGTGTTGGTTTGTTATTGTTTGAAGTATACTCTAAACGAACCAAATTCATTGTATATGAAATCACATGATTTATAGACTCTAATATTTTATATTTCATATGTTTAAAACAAAAAGCCAAAGATTTTTTTATAGAGATGACCTTAAAAATAAAAAACCTCCCATTACAGGAGATTTATATAAGTGTAATATATTATTAAAAGAGTACCTTTTATAAATGATAAATTAAAAACTAATGCAACAAAAAGTTAAAAATTTTTACCAACGCAACTTAAATATTTATCAGTGTTTTTCTTGCCCGACTTTTTAGTTGAAGTTTTAACAACAATCTTTTTCATTTTAGAATTCTCCTTTAAAATATTTTCAAGTCATTTATATTATGGACAAGCATTTAGATTTTTATACATAATATCTTATATTTTTATGTGTCCTTGAAATCATATAATTTACGGACACTAAGTTTTGGTACTATATTACAACTTGATATTAAGTGATAAGTTTATTAGTATCAATACTATTAAATTGTGACACTGGTATTAATTTTGCTAAATATTCCTAAAGCTTTTTTACTAGAATCTTAACCTAAAAGCCACCGTAAAATTTGATTTAATTATATAATAAATGATCTAGAATGATTCAAATAAAGAATCCCCAAAATACAATGTAAAATTGTAAGCATTGTAGGCATAGAAAGCAAATCAAGCGTTCAGTATTTAGCAATATCATACAAGAAATATTAATTTATTTATGTTATTATTTATATTATTATTTAAAATAAATACAAATGAGGGAGGTTTTGTATGCAAAAAGAAATTCGAAGTGTTTATTTTGATACAGATTTAAGCGTAGAAGCGTATAGTTTCAAAGGCGTTTCACAAAAATTTCCAAATCATTTTCATGACTATTATGTAGTTGGTTTTATCGAAAGTGGCAAACGGTATCTATCATGTAAAAACAAGTCATATAATATTGAATCTGGTGATTTAATATTATTTAATCCTCATGATAGTCATGCCTGTGAACAAATTGATAATGGAACATTAGATTACCGTTGTATCAATATTCAGGCAGATATAATGAAAAATATTGCACTTGAAATAACAAATAGGGAATACACTCCATACTTTATAGAAAGTGTGTTGTTTCGCAGCGATCTGGTATCTTCATTACGTGAACTGCATTGTATGATAATGCAAGAAGAAAAAGATTTTAAAAAAGAAGAGCTTTTTTTCTTTATAATAGAACAATTAATAACTGAGTATTCTGACATTAGTTCATCAACTACTTTAGAAGAGCCTAATACAGAGATCAAAATTATATGTGATTTTTTGAAAAACAATTACATGAAGAGTATTACATTAGATGAGTTAAGTGCCTTAACTGGAATAAGCAAATATCATTTATTAAGATCTTTTACTAAACAAAAGGGGATATCACCATACAGTTATCTTGAAGCTGTACGCATTGATAAAGCAAAAAAATTTTTAGAACAAGGGATTTCTCCAATGGAAGTAGCAATGAAAACAGGATTTACAGATCAAAGCCATTTTGGAAATTTTTTTAAAAAAATAATTGGACTTACACCAAAACAATACATGAATATATTTATAGATAGAAATGAAAAGATAAAATACGAAAAAATTCAACAAGACTTAGAGAAATAGGATTAATATCATAAAAAACACATGCATACAAGGCTATGTCTATATAATTTTTATATTTAATATAGTTAGGAGACAAATTTATGAAGAATTTATTAAATCCTTTTTTTGAACAATATGATTGCTTTTTTAAAGAAATATCAAATAATGATAGTATAAAAATTGGTACTTTAGGGCCTAATGGAACTAGTAGCGAGCAAGCCTTAAAATATTTGATTTCGAATATCGCAAATTATAATAATAAAGTTCAATTTGAAAACCATCTAATGAACAGTTTTGGAAATGTATATGAATCGTTAAATGAAGGCTTAATCAGATATGCCTTAATTCCAACAGCATACGAAAGGATAACAGATTTTTTTTGGAATAATAACTTTACAAATAATTTAAATTTTATTTTTCCAACACCTGAATATGGACTAGTATGTAAGAATAATTATAGATCTATAAGAAATAGAAAAACAAAGGTTGCTTGTTGTCCTGCTGTAGAAAATATAATTGAGTATTTATCTAATGGTGAATTACATGATGGTCAAATTGAAAGGGTAAAAACAAATTCTACTACAGAAGCTGTTATATCACTTATAAATAATGATGTAGATTTAGCTATAACTAATAAAACTTCTTTTGAACTTTATTCTGATAAAGATATTAAATTTATTTCTAAAACATATACCGCTAACATTGTATGGACTCTTTTTAAGAGAAAAGATATTGTATATTAATATAATTGAAATGAGGATAAATTGAATGAAAAATAAATCTCTAATTGGTAATTTTATGACGTTATTAACAATGATTATTTGGGGAACTACTTATATTTCTACTAAAATACTCCTACAGAATCTTCAACCCATGGAAATATTATTTTATAGATTTATAATTGCTTATTTTACTTTGGTGTTAATATATCCCAAATTCAAAAAATTTCATAAATTTAAAGAGGAGTTATTGTTTGTAGCTGCTGGAATTACAGGAATTACGTTATTGGATTGTCAACACTTTTTTGTGCAATTTTTATTCGGTCATTTTTGTTAGGCGATATTCTACTGGAGTCATATAGTTAAGTGCACTGTGAATACGTTTATTGTTATACCATAATACATAACTTCGCAGTTCTTTTTTTAACTCTTCCAGGTTTTTGAAGTTTCTATTGAATGCAAACTCTGTTTTTATAATTTTATATCCAGCTTCAGCAACTGCATTATCATAAGGACATCCTTTTTTGCTTAAGGAACGCTTTATCTTAAAAGCTTCTAAAACTTCATCTATTATCTTATTTTTAAACTCATTACCTCTGTCAGTGTGGAATATTTTCACTTTAGCTAAATTTATATTCGTGCTCATAAATGCTTCATAAACCAATTCAGCGTCTTTTTTAGCACCTGCTGAATAACCTACTATTTCTCTATTAAAGAGGTTAATTAATAGACATATGTAATGCCATTTACCAGCTACATTAACATATGTAAGATCACTTACTACTATTTCTAAATCACTTCTATTATCAAATTCCCTATTTACTATATTTTCTACTTTCTCCTCATTACAGCTAGCTTTATGCACCTTATATTGTTTTACAGTGTAATTAGAAACTAATCTGTACTTATCCATAATTTCTCTTATCTTTCTTCTGGATGCAATTATATTTTGCTTTTTTAATTCTATTTTTATCTTTCTTGAACCATAGTTGTTCTTACTATCTCTAAATATTGATATAACTGCATTTTCAAGTTCAGTATTGTATACCCTGGCTTTTTTCTTATAATATACTAAACTTCTTGGAATATTGAGTATTCTGCACATTGCGCTGATACTGTACTTTTCTTTATTTGATAGAATTAATTCTATTTTCGTGCCATTATCAGCGCTGCTTGCTTTAAAATATCATTTTCCATCATTAATTGCTTATTTTCCTTACGGAGACGTATTAATTCATTCTCTTCCTCAGTACGATTATCTTCAGCCTTGAAAGACCCAGACTTGCTATAATCATTTACCCATTTAATTATTGTAGATTTAGCTATTTCATACTCCTTTGATATATCTGCTGTAGATTTACCATTTTGCTTAAGAGCTACAATCTGCTTTTTAAACTCTTCTCTATAATTCTTTGTTTTTCCTGCCATGATTTCAATCCTTTCTTTTCACTTTTATTTATTATATCATGACCGAATGTTTTATGTACAATTTATTATAACCTATCCACTACGTGTATCTTGAGGAAAATAATCAGCTTGCATTCATCAAACCTTCAAATTATGAAATTAGTAAGACACGAAAATATAAAACCGATATCAGCAGAAAAGAAAACATGACTTATGATTCAAATGA
>JAJXWH010000034.1 GCA_021781745.1 Bacillota bacterium
AATTTGAGTCTCATTTTCTATATTTTTTATCACTTTTTAAGTGAAAGCTCAATATTTATAGAATTCAGTATCTTAGCCATGCAAAGCATGGCTTTTTAATGTGTCGTGAATAATCTGGGATTAAAAACATTATTAAAAATTTCTTTATTTTCATAACACATACCTCCCTTTATTATTATTTTGCTTTTTTATCAAAATATACACTTCGTTGACAGCTAAAATATTCAAACTATAATTAGTTAATATCAACATAATATTTTAGAAGTATAGCTTAAGGTATAGTAATTTGTTATATTTTTATACGCAGTTCTACTATGGTTAGTAGTTTAGATGCAATAATTTGAAAAAGTGTTCTTTAAAAATTGACTAATCAATATTTACAATATATGCTATAATTTTATTATAATGGATAATAAAATAAATTTAGAAAATTATAGGGGGAATACTTAAAATGAATATTGAAAGACAGTTAATTCAAGGTAATGGTTTTGAAATACCAAGCCTTATATTAAAACCAAAAAAATCAGTAGGTTCAGCTGTTATTGTACATGGATACGGTGGATGCAAAGAAGAACAACTGGGCTTAGCCTGGAGAGTAGCTGAAATCGGAATTACAACATGTGTCATAGATCTTAGAGGTCATGGGGAAAACGAACTTCCTTTAGATGAAAATGTACCTTTAGATGTTGAAACTGCAATTAAATACTGCCGCCGTTTTGGAAAAGTAGTAGCAATAGGTCATTCTTTGGGAGGGCGTCTTTCACTTTTAAGTAATGCAGACTATATTATTGGTATATCACCTGCATTAAATAAAACGTTTAGCAATCAAACAAAAGAAATATTAAAATCATTAAGAAGTTATAGAGTAACAGAAATAAATCCTAATATAAATTGGGATATTCTAAACAAACTTGCTGAGTGGAAATATGATAGTAATAAGTATGCACAAATTATTTTTGGTTCTCGTGATGTTCCAGATATAATATCTGCATGCAATAAGTTAAAAGAAAAAGGAGTTCCAATAGTACAAATAAATGAGGCATTGCATAATGATATTTTTTTATTAAATGAGACTTTTAATAATATAATTAATCAATTAAAAGAATGGTTCAAATAAAATAAATATTAGGTTATAAAATCGCATTAAATTTGCGATTTTTTTGTTCACAATTCTAATTTGGAATTCATTAAATTTATAGAATGATTTACAGCGTATTATCACCTCATAAATATAATAATAGCCTGCACTTCAATGGTATTTGTTGACTATGTTTACATATTGTATTATATTAAAAATAAATGAAAAACTTTGCGAAATTCTTAATAAATATTCAAAAATATTAAGAATTTAATTACTGGAGGGCTATAAATGAAAGAAATTAATATGAAATATGGACAAGGGAAGATGAAGGCTTTTATTGATGAAAATAATATTCTTGAAGTAATTGAAAGCAATGCTTTTAAACAAGATAAGACTGAAGATGAAATTATTTCTGAAGCATTGGATAATCCTATTGACAGCGATAAACTAAGAAATATAGTACATGAAGGTGAAACAGCTTGTGTAATAATTTCGGATATTACAAGAAGTTGGCAAAAACCACACAAATTTTTATATAAAATTGTGGAAGAGTTAAATGCTGGCGGAATTAAAGATAAGGATATTTTATTCCTATCTTCGCTGGGGACTCACAGAAAGCATACTAGGGAAGAACATGAACTACTTTTAGGGGAAAAGTTATCAAAAAGGTTTGAAGTTTATGACCACGATTGCTTTGATGAAGAAAACATGGTTTATCTGGGTGATACAAGTCATGGAACACCAGTTATAGTAAACAAAAAAGCCGTTGAATGTGATCATATTGTTATTACAGGAGCTATTATTTATCATTTCCTTGTTGGCTGGTCAGGAGGGAAAAAATCAATATTACCTGGTATTGCATCATTTAAAACAATATCAATAAATCATTCACTTTCTTTAAATGATGGTTTTGGAAGTGGGACAAGGGCAAGTGTATGTTCAGGTAATATTATAGAAAACCCGGTTCATGATGATATGATGCAGGCCGCTGCCATGGTAAAGCCAAGCTTTATGTTTAATGTAGTAATGGGACCAGATGGAAGCATTGCTGGTGCAGTTGCAGGAGATTACATAACGGCTCATGAAGCAGGAAGAAAATTAGTTGATAGTATCGATGGTGTTAATATAAAAAAGAAAGCAGATATAGTTATTGCCAGCGCAGGAGGAGCACCAAAGGATATAAATCTTTATCAATCTATAAAAACTTTAATAAATGCAAAAGAAGCAGTAGTTGACGGAGGTACAATAATAATACTTGCTGAATGTAGTGAAGGTATTGGAGAAGTTAAAGATATTAATGATATGATATTGAATTTTAATAATATGCTTGATAGAGAAAAAGAACTTAGAGAAAATTATACAATCTCAAAATACGTTGGATACTTTTTTTGCGAGACTGGTGAAAAGTATAAGCTAATTTTAGTTTCAAAAATTGATCCTTCATTGCTTAAAAAAACAAAGATTATTTTGACTGAAACATTGGAAGAGGCACTTGAAATTGCTTATAAAGATCAGAATAAAAATCTTACAATTAACCTTATGCCTCACGGAGCGAGTACACTTCCAAAATTAGCTTCAAAATAATTTTGGAAGTGTAGAAAAAAAGGGATACCACTTGTACAGAGGTATCCCTTTATAATATATACTTAATAATAAAGTTAAATTAAGCATGTCCTAAATTAGTTAGCTGGATATACTAAATTGTCTTCTTTTATGTTTAATAAAACTTCGTTAAGGAACTTATTTGCTAAATATTTTGCCATTGGTAAGTTCATGTCTAAATAATTACCGCAATCTCTAGCTGAAGCGCCAGGAATGTCTCCTTCAAATTCAGCCATAAATTTATATAGTTCTGTAAGTAGAGGAACTATATCTTTAGATTTATAATCTCCATATAAAATCAAATAAAAACCTGTTCTACATCCCATTGGCCCAAAGTAAACAGTTTTATCTGCAAACTCTTTGTGATTTCTTAAGAATGTGGCTGCTAAATGTTCAATTGCATGCATTTCAGCAGTATTCATAGTTGGCTCATAATTAGGCCTAGTCATTCTTATATCAAAAGTTGTAAGAACTGTTTCACCAAACTTATCTTGTCTTGATACATATACACCTGGAAGTAGTTCTAGGTGGTTGATTGTAAAGCTTGCTATTTTTTCCATTAATCTCACTCCTATATACTAGTTATCAATAATATAATACTTAATTGTAGTTATTGAAACCTTATTTAAATTTCTATTATTAAATTTTAGCATTAGTAATTTCCTTTATCAATATATTGTTTACGAAAAAAAATTTAAACTTATTAAAGTATCATAAGATATAAGGGAAGATTTGTAAGAAGTATAGTATAATAAGAATAGGTTATTTTGAATTACAAGGGAGTAAATTCATATGGAAAGAATGACAAAACATTTGATTGTAATATCCTTTGATGGATTATCAACTTTAGATTTTGAATATATAAGTTCTTTATCTAATTTTAAAGAGTTTATTAAAGATTCATCTTATTGTAAAAAAGTTTATAGCGTATATCCTTCTCTTACTTATCCAGCTCATGCCACAATAGTTACTGGAAAATATCCTAAAAATCATGGAATAATAAATAACACATTGCTTCAGCCTGGGAGACAGTCTCCTGATTGGTATTGGCAAAGGAAATATATTAAGGGAGAAACTTTTTATGATACTGCAATTAATAATGGAATGAAAGTTGCAGCACTTCTTTGGCCTGTAACAGCTAAGTCAAGAATACAATATAATCTGCCTGAAATATTTGCAAACAGACCTTGGCAAAATCAAATTATGGTTTCTATTTTAAATGGAAGTCCATTATATCAAATTAAACTTAATAATATGTTCGGTGGCTTGAGGGATGGAATAAAGCAGCCAAATCTTGATAACTTTACCCATCAATCTCTTTTGTACACAATAAAAACGAAAAAACCAGATATAACATTAGTTCATTACACAGATTTGGATACTATCCGTCATAATTATGGATTTTATTCTAAAGAAGCAAAGGAAGCACTTATAAGGCATGATAGCAGGCTGGGAGATATTGTTGAAACCTTAGTGAAAAATAATATGTATGATCAGTCAACAATAATAGTTTTAGGAGATCATAGCAGTTTAGATGAAGATACGGTAATTAATTTGAATGTACTTCTTAAAGACAATGATTATATAAAGGTTGATGACTCAGGAAATATAATAGATTATAAAGCAATCGTAAAAAATTGTGATGGCTCAGCTTATTTATATGTGAAAGACAGATCAAATCAAAAGCTTGTTTCTGAAATTAAAGATTTAATTAATAACTTTAATAAGGAACATGAATGCATACAAGCAATTTTTACAAGTAATGAAGCTAAGGACTTTGGTGCAGATCCTAATTGCTCATTAATGCTTGAGGCAAACAAAGGATATTATTTTTTAGATAATTTAAATGGTGAGGCAATAAAGAAAATTAAGCCTCATGAATCTGGAAGTGAACATGATATTACAAGTTCAACTCATGGATATTCTCCATTTAAAGAGAATTACACAACAGTTTTTATGGCTAAAGGTTGTGGGATTAAAAAGGGAACTGTTATTGAAGAAATGAATCTAGTAGATGAGGCACCAACCATAGCAAAGTTATTAGGTTTCAAATTACAAGATATTGATGGAAGGATTATTGAAGAGCTTTTAGATTAGGTGAATGTCTTAATTAAAAAATAAGTAAATTTGTTCCAAGTTCGTAATATAAAATTAACATATGTATGATAGAATAAAAAATTATGGGAGGAGGGAAATAATATGATTAAGCTAAACAAAACTGAGAAAAGCTGGGCTTTGTATGATTGGGCTAATTCTGCTTATAGTATGACGATAACATCTACAATTCTTCCTTTATACTTTAAGCAGATATATGAAAATTCAGGAGGAAGCCAAGCAATGTCAACTGCCTTTTGGGGATATGCAAATTCCATAGGAACACTTATAATAGCAATTCTTGCTCCAGTTCTTGGAACAATAGCTGACTATAAGGGATACAAAATGAAATTCTTTAATATATTCCTTTTTATAGGTATAGTGTTTACTGGCCTTCTTGCTGCAGTACCTGCTGCATTTTGGAGTATTCTGTTATTATTTTATATACTGAATTCAATAGGATTCTCAGGAAGCAATATATTTTATGATGCATTTTTAGTTGATGTTACAACGGAAAAAAGAATGGATAAAGTATCAACTATGGGTTTTGCTTTGGGATACATAGGAAGTACAATACCTTTCATAATTTGTATGGCAATTGTTATACTAGCGCAATACAATTTAATTCCTATTTCCACTTCTGCAGCTTGCAAAATATCCTTTGTATTAACAGCGATATGGTGGGGATTAAATACCATACCGATGATAAAAAATGTGAAGCAGGTACATGGCATTGATATTGAACCCAAGCCTCTACAAAGCAGCTTTAGAAGACTTGGAAATACTTTAAGGAATATAAAGGAACATGAAAAATCCTTTTTATTTTTATTATCATATTTCTTTTATATAGATGGAGTAAATACAATTATAACAATGGCTACTTCGTATGGCTCAGATATTGGTATAAGTAATACAAGCCTTTTAGTGATATTACTATTAACTCAGTTTGTAGCTTTTCCTTTTTCCATCCTTTACGGTAATCTTGCTGAAAAATATAAAGGAAAGACAATGCTTTATGTTGGAATTATAATTTATATTTTCATATGTTTATACGCTAACTTTATAAGAAATGCTCTTGACTTTTGGATTCTTGCTATGCTGGTAGGTTCATCTCAAGGTGGTATACAGGCACTTAGCAGATCATATTTTGGGAAACTTGTACCAAAGGAAAAATCTAATGAATTCTTTGGATTTTACAATATATTTGGAAAGTTTGCAGCTATACTAGGCCCATTTTTAGTAGGAATAGTAACTCAAATGACAGGAAAGAGTAATTATGGAGTTTTAAGTTTAATACTTTTATTTATTTTTGGAGGAATAATATTATTTAAAGTGCCAGATAAAGATAGTAAAAAGGAGAATAATCTCTATTAATAAAAATATTCTATTACGTGTGCTTATATTTCACATAATAAAATATTTTTGTATATAATACTATCTAAATCTTAAAATTCAAAACATAAATTACTAAAGGTGCCGTTTTCATAATTTCTATTAATGACTTTAGGTATTTTATTTTCATCACTACTTCCCATAGCTATAAATAAAGGGACAAAGTGCTCGGCTCTCGGAACAGCAAGATTAGCATAAGGTGCAAGATTTAGATAAGAGTTTAAAGAGTCTAAATCCCTTTTTTCTATATGCTCAATTAACCAATCATCAAACGCTACTGCTTCAGGTTTAACACTTACTTCACCGGGAAAAATCCAATTTAAATTATGTACTGTGGTTCCACTACCTATAACTAAGATATCTTCTTCTCCAAGATCACGCAAAGCAGTACCAATATTATATTGTTCTTTTATGCATAAAGAAGGATTAATAGAAAGTTGAACAATGGGAATATCAGCATTTGGATACATGTGCTTTAACGCAACCCACGAACCATGGTCTAGTCCTCTCATCATTTCTATTTTTGTTTTTATATTTTTCTTCATAAAATTTTCTTCGAGGATTAATGCTATTTCAGTAGATCCTTTTGCAGGATACTTAATTTCATACATCTCTTTTGGAAAGCCATAATAATCATAAATAGTATCTAGAACATCATCAGTATATGTTAAAGATAAAACTTCACAGTCCCAATGAGCGCTAAAAATAACTATTGCCTTAGGGGCAATGCGTTTACCAAGATTATTGAGGAATACTGTATATTTATTTGTTTCTATTGCTAGGTTGGGAGAGCCGTGACTTAGAAATAATGACGGAACCATTTGAAAATCCTCCTAATTTAAAACTAAATAATTTTATGTATTAGTTTTAAACTTTTTTATTAAAAATATTCGGTTTTAATTGTGCTTATATATAACAAATTTGTTGAGTGTTTAGAATACAATGAATAACTTAGTAGAGAATATGGAATTCTATATTAGATTAGAATGATAGCACTAATTTATTAAAAGAAGGGAGATTTAATTTTGATAATATCTGAAAGTAAAAAGGATCCTTATTTAACGGAAATATCAAACGAAGATGCTCTTGTTTTTTCAGATGTAACAAGAGAAAAAGGCGGCAGTGGAAAACACTTTAAGCCATTTGATTTATTATGCGCTGGATATGCGTCATGCTTAAATATCACTACTAGAATGGTACTACAAAAAATGAATATAGAATATGAAAAAGTAATAATTAAAATAAATTTAAACAACAATGATGAAGAAAAAGCAATTTTTGAATATGATATTGAGATTATTGGCAATATTGATGACGAAACAAAAGCTGCAGTAATTGCTAAGGCAGAGAAATGCCCAGTTAGAAAAACATTAGCAAAGCAAATAGAATTTAATAGAGCAAAATAAAATAATATATATGATATTTTTATAAATGTTCTAGATTATTTTAACTGACCACAATTTTGTGGTCAGTAATTAATTACTGGAATGGAATTGCATCTACTGATATCATAAGGATTAATCAGAATTTTATGGAAAATCTAAGAATTGGAAAGAAAAAAGAGTAATTGACAGATTTGAATGTAATAATGCTATATCTCAGGATATATGTGGATTGTTGACGATTACTAAAGATGTTATAATAGATTTAACAGGGGATGATAAGGGGGAAAGGTTTAATAAGCCGAAAAAGTATGAAAAATAGAGTTTTAGCACTTTCTTTAGTAATTATTATGACATTTGGTAGTTCTACATCTGTATTTGCAGCACCTGACAACGGACAACTAAATGCTTCAAGACAAAAATATGCAGAAATTGAAAATAGAATAAAAGATATTTCAAACAAGATAGATGAGTTAAGTGCTCAAATTGAGCCTTTAGAAGCATCTGTAGAAAAGAATAAGAGTGAAATCGAAAATATAAATAATGTAATAGATTTGACAAAGAAAGATATTGATAAATGTAAAAAAGACATAAATGATTTAGATTTGGCTTTAGGACAAAGAGTTAAAGCTATGTATAATTCAGGAGATTTAGAATTTAATTATTTAAAGTTTTTATTTAATTCTGATTCAACCAGCGATTTTTTTTCGAGGGTACAAGCTATAAGTGAAATTGCAGGAAAAGACAAATCTTTTATAGAGAATATTACAAGTAAAAAAGATGAATTAAATAATAAAGTAAAGTCTTTAGATGATAAAAAAGAAGAAATTAATAAGCTTAACAAAGAAATTCAAAGTAATTTAAGTGAATTAGATAGTAAAAAGAAGAGCCAGGAAATTCTAGCACAGCAGGCTAAAGCTGAAAGAAGTAAATTTGATGCTGAATATTTATCACAATTGGAAAGAGATACTGTAAAATCACAATTTGATACCATAGATAGCGCTGATAGTACTTATGCAGATGTTCAGGGTGCTATTATTCAATTAGTAAGTATTAGAGATAATCAAATAAAAAGTCCAATAATTATTAGTGAGATTAATGCTAAACTTGATAAGGCAAAAACAGTAGCAAGTCAAAAGAAGGCAGCAGAAGATAAGTTAGCAGCTGATAGGCAAAGACAGGCTCAAGAGGTACAAGCTTCTTCAACTTCAAATTCAAGTGGTAAAAAATCAAGTTCTTCAGGTTCTGTATCAGTTCCATCAGGAGGAAATGCTCAAGCAATTTTAAATGAGGCCTATAAACATTTAGGAGCATCATATGTCTGGGGAGCTACGGGTCCTAGTACTTTTGACTGCTCTGGATTTACATCTTATGTATATAGTCATGCGGCAGGAATTGATATTACAAGAACAACGTATACGCAGATAAATGAAGGACAACCTGTTAGTCAAGATCAGCTTAGACCAGGAGATTTAGTATTCCCAAATCCGGGACATGTGGGAATATATGTTGGAAATGGGCAAATGATTCATGCACCTCAAACTGGGGATGTTGTAAAAGTAGGGCCTGTATATAATTTCTATGCAGCAAGAAGAATACTATAGTATTTTAAGAAAACTTTAAAATACATAACTAATAATAAGGTTAGAAATGATTTTGATTTTCTAACCTTATTATTATAGGTAATTATTTCTCCTAAAAGCTTTTAGGATTACAAGATACTAATAGAATATTAATTCAATAATATAACCTTCTAAGTTAACTAAATATTACAAAGATAGAGAGTGGGAATAAATGAAATTAAATTATAAGTATTTAGGTCTATTCATAAGCTTACTTATAATTGAAATATATATAGGACTTTATATACATCTGGACAGTCAAAAGTTCTATAAAAAAAGTTAACCCTTTTAGGCAAATTTATAGTATCCTTTTAATTGCTTAAGAAAAAAAGGAGATACACTCTACCAAAAGAATTAACTAAAGTTAGTTTATCATAATATTGGTAGAGAAACTATAGATTTATGTGGAATTTATTAAATAAAATTTTAGCTAACTTTAAAGAATGTTTTTCAAGGCAAGCCTCATTTAACTGGTTTGTCATTATTATAATAGGTCTTATGCTGCGTTCAGATTCATTAGGATTAGCATCAATAATTCGTGATCTGAATCTTTCGCATAGTAGCTATGCTACAATGATACATTTTTTTCATATATCTATTTCAACAGTAAAAACGCATACTTTAAATATCTATTCTAAGCTTGGAGTTAAGAATAGGGTGGAGGCTGTTAATGAGGGAAGGAAGGTACTTTTAGATTAAAGCAGGTTACGTAAGATATCATTTAGATTAGAAGTTAATTTTATAATGAAAATATTAATTAAAAGATAAAGAAAATCATATAACTGTATAAAAAAGGATAAAAGATAACTAAATATTACGTTTACATTTGTGTGTTTTTTTTGAAATTTAACTTGTAAAGTTATTTTTGGTGAAAATTATGCTTAAATATGTAGAAAAATAATGATTATTGCTTCAATAAATGGTATAATTGATTATAAATGTATGAAAATTTAAATCGAGATTATTGAGGTGAATTATGAAAACCTATAATATCAAATATAGGGACTTTGAGACGTTAAAACAGTATTTAAATAATACTGACATAATAAAATATAATAGTATTTTGGTACAAGTATTTTCAGGTATAGGAAAGAAAGTATTTATAGAAGAAATAATAGAAAACTTTAAGATATTAATACCACAATGTAAAATAATAGGTGCTACATCTTCAGGTGAAATTTTAAATGGTGATATTTTAGAGAAGGAATGCATAGTTTCTATAAGTGTTTTTGAGAAAGCTGTAATTAAAACCACTATAATTGAAAAAAAATTATCAGACTTTCAAAAAGGCAAAGAAGTGGCTCGTAAGTTGATTGATCCAGATACTAAAGCTATTATTTCTTTTGGCGATATAAGTATTGATGGAGAGGAATTTTTGGATGGAATAAATTTCGTAAATAACAGTGTTTTAGTAGCGGGAGGAATTGCTGGCAAGAATGATTTTGAAGATGAAACATATATTTTTACAGAAAATGGCGTGGAAAAAGATACAGTGGTTGCAGTTGCATTATCGGGAAAGGATTTATATGCAAGCAATGGAAGCAGCTTTAATTGTATACCAGTAGGTAAGGAGTATGAAGTTACAGAGGTTGAAGGCAGCGTTATTAAAAAAATAGGCGATATATCAGCAAAAGAATTCTATAGCAAATACTTAGGTACAAGCAATAACGAACAAATTTTACGCTTAGGAGATAAATTTCCTTTATTGGTAAGACGAAATAAAAGATATTTTAGTACACGTATATCAAGATTTGTAAATGAACATGAAATACTTATGTCCTCAAGGTTAAACTACAAAGAGAAAATAAGAATCGGATTTTGTGATTTAAGAGAAATTTTGCAAGGCACAAAAGAAATGTATTATAAGATTATGGAATATCCAGGAGAGAGTTTATTTGTATATTCTTGTGATTCAAGAAAAAATATATTTAAAAAAATGAAAGCTAAAGAAATAATACCTGTTAATGAGTATGTATCAGTAAGTGGATTTTATACTTTTGGTGAATTCAAATATGTCAATAATGCAAATATATTTTATACAGAAACAATGACAGTATTAATGCTTTCAGAAGATGTGAATGCAAGAATTAAAATCAATGAAGAATTTAATTCTAAATATTCATATTATACTGAGGAAGATTCAGCACTATATAATCTTATAAAAAATACTGGAGAGGAAATAAATCAATTAAATTTAAAGCTTGAGGAAAAAATTAAAGAAAAAACAGAGGAATTAGAAAAACAATATTATATAGATAAATTAACTAATTTGGGGAATAGAAACAAGTTAATTAAAGATTTATATGAAGGACATTATAATAAGCTTGCAATTATTGATATCAATTCATTTAATGATATAAATGATTTTTATGGCAATGTTATAGGTGATAAAGTTCTGATTGATGTTTCTAAAATGATTTATTTCTATTGCAGACAAAATAAACTGCAGCCATATAGAATTAATTCAGATATATTTGCTATAGTAGATAATGATATACCTAAAGAAGAATTTGTATATAGAATAAGTTTACTGCAAAATATAATAAATAATGAGTGCTTTTACTATGAAGAAGGCAAAATTTATATAACTGTAACAGTGGGAGTGACATTTGAGCAAGAACCACTATTTGAAAAAGCTGAAATGGCATTGAAATATGCTAAGAAGAATGGAGAATTGTTCCAAATATATAAGGAAAACTTAAAAATATATGAGGGGATTAAAGAAAATATAATATGGACAAAAAAGATAAGAGATGCTATAGCAGAAAACAGAATTGTGCCTTTTTTTCAACCTATAGTTAATAACCGATTAGGGTCAATTGAGAAATGTGAAGCTTTAATAAGAATGATTGATGAGAATGGAGAAATTATACCACCGTACTTTTTCTTGGACATTGCAAAAAGGGCTGGATTGTATAAAGAGCTAACAATAATAATGTTAAATAAGGTTTTTGAAGCTTTGTATAAAACAGATTATGAAATATCTATAAACCTTCTTCTTCAAGATATAGTAAATCGTGAAATTAGATCATTAATTATTCAAAAATTGGAAGGTGCTGCAAATCCTAAGAAAGTTGTATTTGAAATTGTTGAATCAGAAGGTATCGAAAACTTTAATGAAGTTACAGAATTTATAAAAGAAATAAAAAAATATGGCTCTAAAATTGCTATTGATGATTTTGGAACTGGGTATTCAAATTTCAGCTATCTTATGAAGTTAAATGTAGATTATATAAAAATTGATGGTTCGATAATTCGAAATGTACATAAAGATAAATCAGCAGAGATAGTTACAAAAACCATAGTTACTTTTGCAAAAGAGTTAGGAATAGAGACTATTGCTGAATTTGTATCTGAAGAGGAAATTTATAATAAAATTAAAGATATGAATATAGATTATTCGCAAGGATATTATTTCTCTGAACCTAAGGAGTGCATTTAAATATAGAAATTAGGCACATGTATAAAGAATGCACATGTACCTAATTTCAATTGCAAATACACTTAAACAACAGCTAATTTATTAAGTTCATCTTCATATAGAGTTTCTTTTTCTAATAGTTCTATAGCTATTTTATCAAGGTAAGCTCTATTCTCTCTTAAGAGTTGTAGAGTTTCTTCATATAGTTCATTAACAAGATTTTTACATTCTTCGATAACAGGATTTCCATAGCTGCTATATAGAGAGCCAACACTTGAAAGCTTTATAAGCCCTAGAGTTTCGCCCATACCATATTCGGTAACCATCTTTAATGCAATATCTGTAGTTTGAGATATGTCACCATGTGCTCCAGTAGAAATTTTATCTTTTCCAAATATAATTTCTTCTGCTGCTCGACCACCAAGGGAAACTTTGATTTTGTTTCTTAGATAATCAATTCTATGGTAACTAGTATCTTCTGGGATAGTCAATGTATATCCTCCAGCACCCTTAGTTGTTGGAATAATCGTTATTTTAGACACCTTGTCCTGCGGAAGAAGCAGCATTCCTACTAGTCCATGTCCTGCTTCATGATATGAAGTAAGAAGCTTGTCTTCATCTTTAAGATAACTTCTTTCTTTTTTCTCATGTCCAGCTAAAGTTATTGAGTAAGCTTCTTCAATATGAGATGGTGTAATAAAATCACTATTATTCTTAGCAGCTAAAATAGCGCTTTCATTTATTAAACTTTCCAATTTTGCACCAGAGAAGTATACAGTCTTTTTAGCAACATCTTTTATATCAATATTTTCATGTGGTTTATTTTTTAAATGCAGAGATAAAATCTTTTCCCTAGCATTTACATCTGGTAAAGATACTTCTATATGTCTGTCAAATCTACCTGGTCTTAAAAGAGCTTTATCAAGCATGTCTAATCTGTTAGTAGCGGCAATTACTACTATACCTTCTTCTTGACCGAAACCTGACATTTCAGTTAAAAGAGCATTTAAAGTTTGATCTTTTTCATCGTTACTTGATCCGTTCTTACCATTACCTCTTGCCTTACCTATAGCATCTATTTCATCTATGAATATTACGGCTTTTCCATGAGATTTTGCTTTTTTAAATAAATTTCTTACGCGGGCTGCACCAACTCCAACATAAACTTGTACGAAGTCTGAACCACTAAGAGCGTAAAATGGAACGCCAGCTTCACCAGCTACTGCTTTTGCAAGCAGTGTTTTACCTGTACCAGGGTCCCCATAAAGAATAACCCCTTTAGGCATTCTTGCACCATATTTTTGATACTTTTCAGGATTTTTTAGAAAATCTACAATATCCATTAAGCTTTCTTTAGCTTCTTCGTTGCCTGCTACAGCATCAAAGTTTAAAGCGGCTTTTTTATTTTTGCTAAAATCCTGCATGTCCATAGATGTTACTGAAGAAGTACCACCTTTTGCTTTATAAATAAGCATAGCCATTATTGTGAAAAGTGATATCCCTAAAACTCCTGAAGGAATAGATTTTGTTAGAGGGGGAGTGGTTTCGTCCTTAACCTCTATTCCTTTTAATAATAATTTTTCTTTTAATGTATCTGAATGCGGATTATCTGTAGAATATTTACTACCGTTGTTTAAAATTACAGTCATTTTAGGTGAAGTATCTATTATTACCGTAGAAACACTGTCAGCGTTTAAATCATCGTTAAAGTTAGAATAACTTTTGTTAATTACATTTGTATTTAAAGATGTTACTATCATGATAATAAGTGATAGTATCGCAGTAATTATAGGAAATATAATATAATATTTTTTAATCTTATTCATAAAGTACCTCCAATCTCCAATTTCTTAAAAGATAACTCAAATTATGTTAAATAAAATAAAAAGCCAAATATGCTAAGATACTGACTTGTTATTTTTTGAAGATGTCTAATAATGATTATACAGATTTAAATTAAGAAGTCTAATCTTTTACGAGGTTTTTACCAATGTAATTTCTGGAGAATAAATTAATCTTTTCAGAATTGAATTTTTTAGCAGTTCCTTAGATTCAGAATTTAATGCTTTATTTTAGATGAATAGTGATAAAGACATTCCCCTACTTCAATAAAAATAAGTTTTTTAGGTCTTGTTCCAAATATCTTTATTCCAAAATCTTTACTAAGAGATTTTTTAGTGAAGAGTAATATAATTTATTTGATATTGAGCTTTTGTGAAAAAAGATAGAGTGCCCCAAATTCTTTGAGGTACTCATTTTTGTTTAATTTATAATTTATTGTTCTGTGCAGTGTCCAGGTCCAATTGCTCCTGAGTTATACGCTTCTAATTCTGATGCTAAACCAATAACATAAGCTTGTTCTTCAGGCGAAAGATTTGTCCAGTCAGCAGTGTCATGTGTTGCAAGGAAAGCATCTGCTGCACTAATTGTAGAGTCTATTGCTAGAGTGCTTGCTCCATTAGCAGCATTTAGCTTTGCAGCTAAAAGTTGAGCGTAAAGTTTGTTTATGCCATTTGATGCATCAGCAATTGGAGTTGGTCCAGGAGGTGTGCTTGTACTATCCCAACCCATAAAGTTAAGGATTGCTACTACTTGTGCCTCAGTTGTTACATAAGCCGTTTTTGGTCCACCAGGTGTACCTAAATTAATTTGTCCCAATTTTGCAAGAATTGGTCCAACTTTGTTTGGCTGAGGTCCAAAACCAGCATGGGTTTTCCAATAACCTATTGTTAAAGTACAGCCACCACAAGAAACAGTTACATCAATTGACCAGCTTGCACTGCCAGATGTGGTTGCAGCATAGTAAGTTGCTGTATTGTCTACTGAAGTCATTGTATTATTACATATGCTGTATGGTCCAATAATCCTGTTATAAGTTAAAGTTTTTTGCATACGACAAATTGGGTTCGTGTTAAGTTGTCCTTTATAACTATCTACGACATCAACACATGGATCAATTTCAGTCATGTTAGCACTACTAAAATCAAAAGGTACTGGGACAGAACTAAATGGTGTTGTAAGGCCAGTATTATTTTGTAGAATAGCAGTGGCTGTATTTGTACCAGTCACAAGTGTATTGAAGTTTTGGTTGTAAATAAAGGTTGCACTTCCGTTAGGTGGTATAGAAGCAGTATTAGGAGATGGAGTAACAGTTATATTTTCATTAGTAGTTGAAATTAGATCTGTTACTGTAATATTTGCAGTTTGTACTGGATTTGGATTTTGAACTGTTATTACACCTGAAACTACAAAGTTACTATCTGTAAAAGTAGGTGTTACAGTAATAATATATTTTACTGTAAATTGCTGATTTAGGCCAAGATTTAGAGAGCTAATAGGTGCATTAGTAACGGGATCTACTGCAATTTTAGTGATTGTCCAGTTATAGGTTCGTGTAAATGCTGTATCTACAGTTTTTGTAACAACGAGATCGTAGCATTTTACTGTGACAGTAGCTGAAGCAGTTTGATTTGTTTGAGTAATTGTTGCTGTATTTACATTGCTACCTTCATTTGAGCAGTTAAAAGCCTTTGGATAGTTTACAGATTGAGTTCCTCCTCCATCAACTGCATTAAAAGTGAAGGATTGGCCAGGCAAATTAGTATCTGTAACAGTAATTGTTTGATTTATAATCGTTGGGCTTGTAGGGAAATTTCCTGATGCACTTGTACTTGGGCCAAATGGAGTATTTAGATGCCCTGAGTGATTCAATATAGTAGTATTTGCTGTTACTTTAAAAGATTGACCAGGAGTAAAGTTATTTATAGTAATGGTGTAAGGATAGCAAAATGTTTGGCCGGGTTGAAGAACTGGATTAACGCTTACATCAAGGCTTTGAGAAGCAATTACAGCACCATTTACTGGAGATCTTACTTCTAATACACTCATTAATCCTACTGTAGCTACTGCACCACCATTTGTAATACATACTTGGCCTTGAATTGTTACTGAATCAACAGCTGGTCCATTTGTAACTGAAATATTATATTGAACAGTACCAATATCACCACGGAATAAATTTAAAAGTTCTGTGTCTGCGGTTTTGGAAATAGTCCAATTAAAGGTTCTATTCCAAACTGCAGCTGCTGTTATAGTTTGTGATAAAGTTGTTCCTGATTGACCTGGAGTAACTTGGGTGACCTGTAACAAATCTATCATGATCATATGCTCCTTTTTGCATAAAATTTTAATCTTAAGTTTACATATATAATATATGATAGATAATTTTTATATGTTACATTTTATTAAATGCAAAAAATTTCATTAATATAAATGTTACAGGAACACCTATAATTGCAGCTAGCACATAAGCAATAAGTTTATTTAATCCAAGGATATTAAATATTATTATTACAACAATATTTTGAATTATAAAGTTTGGAATATAGGAAATTGCAAATTTTATAAATTTCTTGAAGTTAAGCTTTTCTTTAAACGTTATTAAGCTATTTAGTATATATGATATAAATAATCCTGAAATATATCCAGATACAAAAGCAATATTTCCATTTAAAAAGCTTGAATATATATATGAGAATAAAGTTCCATTAAAGGTGTTTATAACACCAATTATCAAAAATATAATAAATTTCTTCGTAAAAAAAGTTTCTTTAAATTTTCCAATAAGATTCTCCATACAATATCCCCCTATAGGTCATCTTTCTCCCTTAAAATTAATTTATCGGAAATAATAAATATTGGTCTTTGTTTAGTTTCATTATATATTTTACCAATATATTCGCCTATTACGCCAAGAGATAAAAGTTGAATTCCACCAATAAGCCAAATAGAAAGAGTTAGAGAAGTCCAACCAGTTACTGTTTGCCCGAAAAACTTCACTATAAACGTGTAAGCTAAGGCTATAAAACTAAAGAAGAATATGAGGAAGCCCATTCCTATAATTATTCTTATTGGTTTTATGCTAAGGGAAGTAATTCCGTCTAAAGCAAATGCAATCATCTTTTTTAAGGGATATTTTGATTCACCTGCAGCTCTTTCATGTCTTTCATATTCTACTATAGAAGATTTGTATCCAACTAAAGGAACCATGCCTCTTAAAAATAAATTTACTTCTTTAAATTCACTTAAACCTTCCAAAGCGCGTTTACTCATAAGACGATAATCAGCATGATTATAAACCATATCAACTCCTAGAGTAGTCATTAATTTATAGAAAGTTAAAGCTGTTGTTCTTTTAAAAAAAGTATCAGTCTGTCTGCTGGATCTTACACCATAAACAATATCGCATCCATCATAATATTGTTCAACGAATTTATCAATAACTTCAACATCATCTTGTAAATCTGCATCTAGAGATATTGTTACATCTGCAACCTCTTTTGCAGTCATAAGCCCAGCAAGTAATGCATTTTGGTGTCCTCTATTTCTTGAAAGATTAATGCCACAAAATATGCTATTTTGATTATGAAGCTCTTCTATTATGCTCCAAGTTTTATCTTTTGAGCCATCATTAACAAAAAGTATTTTACTGTCCTTAGAAATAAGTTCGTTATCTATCATAGTATTAATTTTTATTAATAATCTTTTAGCTGTTATTTGTAAAACCTCTTCTTCATTATAACAAGGAATAACAAGATACAAAGTATCGTTCATAAAATCACCTCCAATGGATTCTAAATGAATTTAATGTTATTATATTTCACCTATCTGAACAAAAGCTTAATGAATCTTAATTCTTTTTAATACTTTTTTTGTATATACATTAATAAAGATGCTTATTAAAATTTTTCTTATTGAAAATGAATTTGGGGGGGATTTATTATGTGCTTAGCAGTTCCAGGTAAGGTTCTGAGTTTAAATGGATTTAAAGGAGTTATTGAAATAGGTACTATGAAAAAAGAAGTTTTTATGAACCTTATTGCAGATGTAAAAGTTGGACAATATGTTCTAATTCACGCTGGCTGCGCTATAGAAACAATTGATGAAGAAGAGGCTGAAAAAACTCTGGAATTAATAAAGGAGTTATTAAACAATGAAATTTATTGATGAATTTAGAAATGAAGGCTATGCTAGAAGCCTCGGAAAATTAATACAGAATATTACCCATGAGAAAATAAATATTATGGAGGTATGTGGCACTCATACCATGGCTATTTTTAGATACGGCATAAGAGATATATTACCTGATAATATAAGAATAATTTCCGGACCAGGTTGTCCAGTGTGTGTAACTCCACAAAGTTATATTGATACTGCTTTAGATTTAACGTCAAACAAAGATGTTATAATCGCAACTTTTGGAGATATGATAAAAGTTCCAGGCAGGAAAAGTTCTTTATTAAGGAGGAAAGCTGAGGGGGCAGATATTAGAATTGTATATTCACCAATGGATGTATTGACAATAGCACAAAATACGCCATTAAAAAAAATAGTTTTTCTTTCAGTTGGGTTTGAGACAACTGCGCCAATAACTGCTATAACTGTTGTGGAAGCGAGAAAAAAAGAAATCAAGAATTTGTTCTTTTTAACGGCACATAAGATTGTTCCACCAGTAATGAAAGTTCTTGCTGAAGATGAGGAAATTAATATTGACGGATTTTTACTTCCTGGCCATGTTAGTGCTGTTATTGGTAAAAAACCATATGAATTTTTAAGCAGCGAGTATAATATCCCAGGTGTTATAACTGGTTTTGAACCTTTAGATATACTTAATGGATTAAATACACTTATAAATATGATTGATACAAAGGACTATAACATAATAAATGAATATAAAAGAATTGTAAGAGACAGTGGTAATTCTAAAGCCTTACTGTATATAAATAAAGTGTTTAAAGTTATTGAAAGTACGTGGAGAGGAATAGGGGTAATTCCTAATAGTGGATATAAATTTAAAAAAGAATATGAAGAATTTGATGCTTTAAAGTATTTTAATGTGGATTACAAGGATTATGATGGCAGTTCAGGCTGCAGATGCGGTGACATACTAAAAGGAAAAATTACTCCTTTTGAATGTCCTCTGTTTAAAACAAACTGCACACCTGAAAATCCTGTAGGGTCATGCATGGTATCAACAGAAGGTACTTGCGCTGCTTATTATAAGTATAATTAGTAAATTGGTTTCTGGAGGTATAGAATGGAAGAAATTATATCATTAGACCATGGTAGTGGAGGAAAGCAAACTAACAATCTAATTAGAGATTTATTTTTAAAGTATTTTAATAATGAAATTATAAGTGAAATGAACGATTCAGCACAACTTAGTTTGAATAATAAGAAAATTGCATTAACTACAGATTCCTTTGTAGTTAATCCAATATTTTTTAATGGAGGAGATATTGGAAAGCTTGCAGTTTGTGGTACGGTAAATGACTTAGCCATGAGTGGCGCAAAGCCTTTATATTTAACTAGTGCATTTATTATAGAAGAAGGATTTCCAATGAAAAAATTAGAGATTATCGTAAAGTCTATGGCATACGCTGCAAAGGATGCAGAAGTTCAAATAGTAGCAGGTGATACTAAAGTAGTTGAAAAAAGAGGAGTTGATGGAATATTTATTAATACTTCTGGAATAGGTGCAATATATGAAAATATAAGCATTAAAGTAAATAATGCTAAGGTTGGAGATGTAATTATAGTTAACGGAACTCTAGGAGATCATGGCATGACAATCATGAGTCAAAGAGGCGGAATAAATATACAGGGTGAATTAAGAAGTGACTGCGCACCTTTAAATTCTCTTGTGGATTCTATGCTAGGAGTATGTTCTCAGATTCATGTGCTGAGAGATGCAACAAGAGGCGGGGTTGCAGCTGTGTTAAATGAAATTGCTGAGGCAAGTAATGTATCCATTGAATTAGATGAAAATTCAATTCCAATAAGTGAAGAAGTTAAGGGATGTTGCGAGCTTTTAGGATTAGATCCATTGTATATTGCAAATGAAGGAAAATTGTGCTGTTTTGTGCCTGAAGTTTATGCAAGTAAAGTATTAGGAGTTATGAAAGAGCATTTACTTGGAGCCAATGCAGTGATTATTGGCAGAGTTATAGAAAAAATTCCTCAAAGGGTTTATTTAAAAACTATTATAGGTGGAAAACGAATTGTAGATATGCCCTCTGGGCAGCAGTTGCCTAGAATATGCTAAAATCAAACACTGCAAAAAAAGTTTTCTATCTTTTAGTGATAAATATTTTAAGTCATAATAAATTACATTTATAACTTTTCATTATGAAAGGTGGTTTATATGAAAAGATTATGTTTGAAGATTGAGGGAATTGTACAAGGGGTGGGTTTTCGGCCTTTTGTTTATAATATAGCACTTTTCTTTAACTTAAAAGGTTGGATCAATAATAATTCAGAAGGTGTATATATTGATGTTGAAGGAAATGAAGATAATTTAAATAGTTTTATTTTAGAATTAAAAAATAAAAAACCTGTTTTAGCCAGAATAGACAATATAATTGTACACGAAAAGGAAATTATAAATTATAAACGCTTTGAGATTAGAGAAAGTGAAAGGAAGAAAGAAAAAATCACCTTAATTTCCCCTGATATAGCTATGTGTGAAGAATGTATTAAGGATATTACAAATTCTCTTAATAAAAGGTATAAATATCCATTCACTAATTGCACAAACTGTGGACCCAGGTTTTCAATAATAAAATCTATTCCATACGATAGAGCATATACAACCATGAAGAAATTTATTATGTGCAAAGATTGCCACAATGAATATACTGATTCGAGAAATAGAAGATTTCATGCTCAGCCTAATGCATGCAAAGAGTGCGGGCCCGATCTGTGGATAGAAGATTGTAATAGAGTAAGAATAAAAACAAGTGATACGTTAAGCTTTGTAAGACAAAAACTTGAAGAAGGTAAAATTTTTGCAATTAAAGGACTTGGAGGATTTCATTTAGTATGTGATGCTAAAAATGAAGAAGCAGTAAAATTACTTAGAATTAGAAAAAAGAGGCCTCATAAACCATTTGCAGTTATGATAAAAAATATTGAAAAGGTAAAAAAATATTGTCATGTAAATATGGAAGAAGAAAAAGTGCTCACAGGAATAAGAAAACCTATTGTAATACTAAATCAGGCAGAAAATTATAGCTTATCCCAATATATAGCGTGTAATCAAAAAACTTTAGGAGTTATGTTACCATATACACCTTTACATTATTTATTATTTAAAGATAGTATAGAAGTTTTAATTATCACTAGTGCAAATATTAATGGATTGCCTTTAGAATATAAAAATAAAAATGTAACTAAAAATTTAAAAGATATTGCAGATTACTTTCTATTACATAATAGAGACATCTATATACCAATAGATGATTCAGTAGTAAGGGTAGTAAATAATGAAGTGCACATGGTAAGAAGAGCACGAGGATATGTTCCGGAACCTATAAAAATGGAGAGTACAAAAGAAATTATAGCTTGCGGTTCAAATATGAAGAACACTTTTTGCATTGGAAAAGAAAACTTTCTATTTTTAAGCCAATACAATGGGGATTTGGAGAATATTGAGAGTATTGAATATTATAAAAACAATATAAAGCATTTTCAGAATATATTTCAGTTTACTCCAAAGTATACCGCTTGTGATATGCATCCAGGTTATGCTTCAAGTGAGTATGCTTATAGTTTGTCATTACCTAAAATTGAAGTTCAGCATCATCATGCCCATATTGTAAGCTGTTTAGCGGAAAATCATATAAATAGAAAAGTTATTGGAATTGCTTATGATGGAACTGGTTACGGTACTGATGGAAAGGTTTGGGGAGGGGAATTTTTACTTTGCGACAATAAAGATTTCATAAGACTAGGGCATTTAGACTATGCAAAAATGCCTGGTGCTGAAAGGGCTATTAAGGAACCATGGAGAATGGCTATATCATATATATATAAATTATTTAAAGCAAAAATTTACTCAAATGTGCAAATGAGAGAAGTATTAGCAAAGCTATATGGCAATAGAGCATTTAATATTATATCTATGATTGAATCAGACATTAATTGTCCTGAAACTTCAAGTATGGGACGTTTTTTTGATGCTGTATCAAGCTTAATTGGAATTAGAAATATTATTACATATGAAGGACAAGCAGCAGTGGAACTTGAAGTAATTGCCTTACAAAAGAGTTTGGATTTTTATGCGTACAATATAGTTAAGGGTGATGGTTACACTGTGAAACTAGAGAAAATTATTGCAGGTATTATAAATGATAAGTTTCTTGGTGAGAAGGATTGTATTATATCAGATAAATTTCATAATACAATAGTCAAGTTTACAAAAGATTTATGTAAACTAATCAGAAAAGATATAGGCATTAGTGATGTAGCATTAAGCGGTGGAGTATTTCAAAATTCATATTTGCTCAAAAATTTGATTAATGAATTAGAAAAAGAAAAATTTATAGTTTATACAAATAAGCTAATACCTGCTAATGATGGTGGTGTGGCTTTAGGCCAAATTGTAATAGCAAATGAGATTTTAAAGGATAAATAAAACCTATATTTTTTATATTCATGGTAATACTATTATTAATCCAAGTTTATTAAAATATTAAAGGAGGTTTACATATGACAAATAGATTTAAAGAAAAATTTCTTGGAATGCCAATAGAAAAACATGATGCTGCTGCTTGGGCAAATATGGAAGATGCACAACCTATATCAAACGTAAATATTCCAAGTGAAATACAAGTTAGAAATGCTAAAGAATACGTAGATACAAATCAAAAATAAAATTATATAAGAAAAAATCCCCATTAAATCGGGGATTTTTTTATTAAATTAATATTGCATATCTGATAAACGTTTGTAAGTATCATATCTTTCTTTGGCATTCTTTTCTGACTCATCAAATAATGCATCAGCTACTTCTGGGAATACATTCATTAAGGATGAGTAACGTATTTCACCATGTAAGAAGTCTTTATATGAAGCAGTAGGTTCTTTAGATTCAAGCAAGAATGGATTCTTGCCTTCTTCTTTTAGTAATGGATTGTATCTATATAGATGCCAATAACCTGATTCTACAGCTTTCTTTTCTTCTTTTATACTGTTTCCCATACCAATTTTTATTCCGTGGCTTATACATGGAGCATAAGCTATAATAAGTGATGGTCCTGGATATTTCTCAGCTTCAGCTATTACTTTGATTGCATGATTCATATTTGCACCCATTGCTATTTGAGCAACATACACATATCCATAACTCATAGCCATTAGTCCTAAATCTTTCTTTCTAGTCTTTTTACCAGCTGCTGCAAACTTAGCTACTTGACCAGTTTGAGATGATTTTGATGCCTGACCACCAGTGTTAGAATATATTTCTGTATCCATTACAAATATATTAACATCGTCTCCCATTGCAAGAACCTGGTCAACTCCACCGTAACCAATGTCGTATGCCCATCCATCGCCACCAATTATCCAGTGAGATTTCTTAACTAGATAGTCTTTTCTTTCAAGGATCTCTTTTGCTATTTCGTTATTAGAATTCTTTAATACTTCTATAACTTTAGTAGAAACCGACTTTGATTCTGCGCCATTATTGAAGTTATTTAGCCATTCTCTGAAGGCATCTTTAATTTCATCATTAAAATTAGGTGATGTTAAACCTTCATTCATTAAATCTGCAAGTTTTTCTCTAATTTGTTTAACACCAAGGAATATACCATATCCAAATTCAGCATTGTCTTCAAATAATGAATTTGCCCAAGCAGGACCTCTTCCTTCTGCATTAGTTGTATATGCAATAGAAGGAGAACTTGCACCCCATATAGAGGAACATCCAGTTGCGTTTGCAATTATCATTCTTTCGCCAAAAAGTTGTGTTAATAGTCTTATATATGGTGTTTCGCCGCATCCAGGGCAAGCACCATTGAATTCAAGAAGAGGCCTAATTAATTGGCTGCCTTTTAAGGTATTTCTATCAATTAAATCTTCCTTAGGAGTAAGGGACATAGCATATTCCCAATTTTCCTCCTGCTCTAATATTTGTTCTTCTGAAGGCTTCATTATAAGAGCTTTACCAGGAGCAGGGCAGACATCTGCACAGTTTCCGCAGCCAGTGCAGTCTAGTGGAGCTACTTGAATTCTATATTCATAATTTTCTAGACCTTTTCCTGCTGCTTTCTTTGTAATGAAATCTTCAGGAGCACTTTTCTTTTCATTTTCATCAATTATAAATTGACGAATAGTTGCATGAGGGCAGATATATGCACATTGACCGCATTGTATACATTTATCAGTCTGCCATTCAGGAACATTAACTGCTATACCACGCTTTTCATAAGCAGTAGTACCTAGAGGGAAGGTACCATCTTCCATTCCTACAAAGGCACTTGTTGGCAGCTCATCGCCTTCATGCCTTGCTAAAGGACGTTGAATATTTTTAACGAAATCTGGTTCATCTTTTATAGGTTTTTCTTCATCTTGTGCATTAGCCCAGCTCTCAGGAATGCTAACTTCATTTAAGGAATCTATACCTCTATCCACGGCAGCTTGATTCATTGTAACTATTTTTTCACCTTTTTTGCCGTATAATTTTGAAATTGAATCCTTCAAGTATTTTGCTGCATCTTCTACAGATATAACATTTGCTAGTTTAAAGAATGCAGATTGCATTATCATATTAATTCTGTTTCCAAGGCCTATTTCATCAGCAATATCAATTGCATCGATGGTGTAGAATTTTATATTGTTTTTTGTTATATATCTCTTGTATGGTGCAGGTAATTTATCTTCAAGTTCATCTTTATCCCATGGACAGTTAAGTACAAAGATTCCATTTTCCTTTAATCCCTTTAAAACATCAAAGTTATATATGAAGGATTTATTATGGCAGGCAACATAATCTGCATTATAAACTAAATATGGAGACCTTATTGGACTTTTTCCAAATCTCAAGTGAGATACAGTTGTACCGCCAGATTTTTTACTGTCATAAGAAAAATATGCTTGAGCATATAAATCTGTATTATCTCCTATAATTTTAATAGCACTCTTATTAGCTCCAACTGTACCATCAGATCCTAAGCCCCAGAATTTACAGCTTATAGTGCCTTCTGGTGTAGTATCAATTATTTCTCCTTCGGGTAGGGAAGTATTAGTAATATCATCAACTATTCCTATTGTGAAATTATCCTTTGGTTTTTGTGCTCTTAAATTATCAAATACAGCTATAATTTGAGATGGTCTTGTATCTTTAGAAGCTAAACCATATCTTCCTCCAACTATAGTTGGTGTACTTTCTGCATTATAGAAAAGCTTAGTAACATCTAGATATAATGGTTCCCCAGGTGCGCCAGGTTCTTTTGTTCTATCTAATACAGCTATTCTTTTAACAGACTTAGGGAAAACGTTGAAGAAGTATTTTTCACAAAATGGCCTATATAAGTGAACTTTTATCACACCAACTTTTTCGCCTTTTTCTCTTAAATAATCTACAACTTCACTGATAGTATCACATACTGAACCTATAGCTACTATAATATCCTCAGCTTCTGGATCTCCATAATAATCGAATGGGTGATATTCTCTTCCAGTAATTTTCTTCATTTCTTTCATATAATCTTCTACTATATCGGGTACTGCATTAAAGAAAGGATTTTGTGCTTCTCTTCCTTGGAAATATATATCGGGATTTTGTGCTGTACCCCTAGCTACTGGGTGTTCTGGATTTAATGCCCTATCTCTAAAAGCTTTTAAAGCATTCTTATCTACTAGTTTAGTTACTTCATCGAAATCAGGTACCTCAATTTTTTGATATTCATGAGAGGTTCTAAATCCATCAAAGAAATGCATAAAGGGAACTCTTCCTTTTATTGCGCTTAAATGTGCTACGCATGCTAAATCCATTACCTCTTGAACATTTGATGCTGCAAGCATAGCAAAGCCTGTTTGTCTGCAAGCCATAACATCTTGGTGATCTCCAAATATTGATAAAGCATGGGTTGCTATTGCACGAGCAGTTACATGAAATACTGCGGGTAAAAGTTCTCCAGACATTTTATACATATTTGGTATCATAAGAAGCAACCCTTGAGATGCCGTATATGTAGTTGTTAACGCTCCTCCTTGAAGTGATCCATGTACTGCGCCAGCAGCACCAGCTTCTGACTGCATTTCAGCAACTTTGACTGGCTGATTAAACATATTCTTTTTGCCATGGGCAGACCATTCATCAACCCCTTCAGCCATAGGAGTAGAAGGAGTTATAGGGAAAATTGCAGCTACTTCTGTAAAATTATATGAAGCATATGCTGCAGCTTGGTTTCCATCCATTGTTTTTGTAACTTTTTGCATTACTTATCCTCCTTGTATGATTTTTATTATTTATCTAAATTTTATATCTCATTTATTATTTGAAACCTAAGGAAAAGTATACATATTTCTGCAAATACTATATTGACTTGCTTAATAAAAAGCTTAATATGAATATTATAATTAATCATATTAAATACAGCGTGATTTAAATTAAATTTTAAAGGGATAAACCTTTAAGCGATTTATCCCTTTAATTTTGAAAAATTAATTTTTAATTTTTTTAATAATTTTCAGGACTTAGGTATCTTGGGGGAAAATCTAAGTTGTGACAAAACTATTCCTCCAAGTATAAGTGAACATCCAGCATATCCCCGCATACTCATAACTTCACCAAGTATAAGCATACCACCTATAGCACCAAATACTGATTCCATGCTTAGAATGATGGCTGCATGAGATGGTTTAGCATTTTTTTGAGCTACCACTTGCAGAGTATAAGCAACACCAGCAGATAGGAGACCACCATAAAGTATTGGAATTAATGCGCCTGAAATTCCGGATATAGTTATATTTTCGAATGCCAGAGCTGTAACCAAACTTAATAGTGAACACGTTGCAAATTGAAGGCACGACAATTTCAATGGATCTACTACTTTTGAAAAATGATCTATTGATAAAATATGAACAGCCCAAAAAAGTGAGCCTATAATTTCAAGGAAATCACCATAACTTATACTGAAATTTTCATTTATACTTAAAAGGTAGAGTCCAGCAACAGCAAGTCCAACTCCAATCCATGAATTTTTTCCGATTTTATGTTTTAATAATACTCCTATTATTGGGACTATGACTACATAAAGACCTGTAATAAAGCTTGCTTTTCCAGCAGTTGTATAAATAAGACCAGTTTGCTGAATGCTTGAACCAGCGTATAGAATCGTACCAACTAATACTCCAGATGAAATCATTTTTTTAGCAGTTACATTAGTATAAACTTTAGTATCATTAGTGTTTTCATTTTTCTTTTTCTTATCAAAATAAATAATCAAAGGAATTAAAGAAATGCTTCCAAGTGCAAATCTTATCCCGTTAAAGGTAAAGGTCCCTACATATTTAGAACCAATCCTTTGTGAAACAAACGCAAATCCCCATATGGCAGCAGTTATCAATAAAAGTATATTTGCGCGTAATCTCTTGTTATTCAGTTTAATCATCTCCTTTAAAAAAATTATATAGGAAATAACATAGATTTATCAATAGCTATTATAGAGTTGTTTAGTTATTAAACGTTAGAATAAATAACATTTAATAAGCAAATAATAATATTAAATATCTGGAGAAGGTGAATGTATGGAGTATAGTACATTATTAGCTCTTATGACCATTGTTTTTTCTTTTATTATGTTATTTACCATTGTATCAACATTAAGGGAAAAGAATTATAATTTTCTTTTTGAAAATATTGCAGTTTATGTTTTTTATTTAGTTTTTTTAGCAATCCAATATATATTAAAATTTCAAGTCGCGGCTTTTATTATCTTCATGGTTCTATTAACTATTATTGGAGATAGCCTTATTGGGAAACATTTGAATTTTTATAATCGTTCAAAATACTATGATCGATTTTTACATGCTCTCGGTTCATTTTCATTTTCACTTTTCTTTTATTCTATATTAAGCAAAGTAACTACATATATAATTTTTCCAAAGCTATATGGCTGTATTTTTGTTGCAGCTATAGGAATTTCATTAGGTTGTATTTTTGAAATATATGAATTTATATCAGACACAGCTAATAAAATCAATAATCAGCATGGACTTATAGATACTAATTTTGATTTAATTTCAGATGTAGTAGGTGCAGTAATTGCGGGTATTGTTTCAAGGCTGATTTTCTTTTAGTAAATATTAAAGATGCCAATAAGAAAGGAAAATTTTTTTCAAATCGCCGCAATTAATTATTGACTTCGAGTTAACTCGAAGATTTATAATGTAAACGAGTGAATCTTAGCTAACTTATGATCATTGTTTTTGGAGGGATTAAAAAATGGAAAAATCAAAAGTATATTTTACTAATATGCAAACAACAGGTAATGAAAATTTAATACAAAAATTAACTCGTTTAATAAAAACAGCAGGAATTGGAGAAATTGATTTTGAAAAAAAATATGCAGCTATTAAGATTCATTTTGGTGAACCAGGCAACTTAGCATTTTTACGACCTAATTACGCTAAGGCTGTAGCAGATGTTGTTAAAGAACTAGGAGGAAACCCATTTTTAACAGATTGCAATACTTTATATGTAGGTGGTAGAAAAAATGCTCTTGACCATCTTAATTCTGCGTATACAAATGGATTTAGTCCTTTTTCAACAGGCTGTCATGTATTAATTGCCGATGGTCTTAAAGGAACTGACGAAGCTTTAGTTCCAGTTGCTAATGGTAAATATGTTAAGGAAGCAAAAATAGGACATGCTATTATGGATGCAGATATATTTATATCTCTTAACCATTTTAAAGGTCATGAGGCGACTGGATTTGGTGGAGCCCTTAAAAATATAGGAATGGGCTGTGGATCTCGTGCTGGAAAAATGGAAATGCATAGTAGTGGAAAGCCTCATGTTTATCAAGATAAATGTGTTGGCTGCAGCATGTGTGCTAAAATATGCGCTCACTCTGCTATTGATATCACTAATAAAAAAGCATCTATTGATCACAATAAGTGTGTTGGATGCGGAAGGTGCATAGGAGTTTGCCCGATGGATGCTGTTATGCCTGGATCAAGTGAATCTAATGATATCCTAAATAAAAAAATCGCAGAATATTCATGGGCAGTATTAAATGGACGTCCAAACTTTCACATTAGCTTAGTAATTGACGTTTCTCCATATTGCGATTGTCATGCAGAAAATGATGTGCCTATAGTACCTGATGTTGGTATGTTTGCATCTTTTGATCCAGTTGCATTAGATATTGCTTGCGCAGATGCTGTAAATAGGCAACCTGTTATGGCGGGAAGTTTACTTGAGAAAAATGGCTGCAAACATCATGACCATTTTACTGATGTAAGCCCAGAAACTGATTGGAAAGTTGCAATTGATTATGCTGTGGAACTAGGCCTTGGAAATAAAGAATATGAGTTAATTACAATTTAATGGTATGATCCTATTACTAAAGAAAAAGACAATTATAGTTGTTTTGCTCAAATTTAAGATAGTTTAAAAATTAAAGCTCCTCACAATATATGTAAATTTTATTGTGAGGAGATTTTTATATATACTTATTCTTTGGATTTATGCCTCTTATTACTAGTTTGCTTTCATTGCTTATAAAGTCTGCTTCACTCCTATGAACAATCAAAGTTATGTGTAAAAAGTAGTATCTTTTATTTTTTGGGGTATACTAAATTATTATATTTATGAAAGAAGGTGATAAAATGACTGCAATAAATATAGCACCCAATAGATTGGCTGAAGAAAAATCACCATATCTTCTTCAACATGCGTATAATCCTATTGATTGGTATCCATGGGGAGAAGAAGCTTTTGCTAAAGCAAAGCAGGAAAATAAGCCTGTATTCCTTTCTATTGGGTATTCTTAATATTGCTAGTTATAGTAAACTTGTTGTCACTGGTGCCATGTAATGGCACATGAATCTTTTGAAGATGAAGAAGTTGCAAAAATTATGAATGATAATTTTGTAGCAGTAAAGGTAGATAGAGAAGAAAGACCAGATGTTGATAGCGTATATATGACAGTTTGTCAAGCTTTAACAGGACACGGCGGTTGGCCGCTTACAATAATAATGACTCCGGATCAAAAACCATTTTATGCAGGAACTTACTATCCCAAGAAATCAAAATACAATATACCAGGACTTATGGACATCCTGAATGCGGTGATTAAACAATGGAGTGAAGATAAAAATAAGCTTATATCAACAAGCGAGGGTATTTTATCAGAACTTGGCCAATATTTTGAAGGAGAAACTAGTAATATAGAATTAACTTCTAAAACATTAGAAAACGGGTACAATCAACTTTTGCAAACCTTTGATAGAAATTATGGAGGTTTTGGAGAAGCACCAAAATTTCCAACTCCTCATAAAATAATGTTTTTACTAAGATACTATAAAAGTCATAAAAATATTAAAGCTTTGGAAATTGCAGAAAAAACTTTAGTTTCCATGTATAGAGGAGGAATGTTTGATCATATAGGTTATGGTTTTTCCAGATATTCTACTGATAATAAATGGCTAGTACCACATTTTGAAAAAATGCTTTATGATAATGCTTTATTAATTCTTGCATATCTTGAAGGTTATGAAATAACAAAAAATGAATTATACAAAGATGTGGCAATTAAAGCATTGGAATATGTATTTAGAGAGCTTAGTAATAAAGAAGGCGGATTTTATTGTGCAGAGGATGCGGATAGTGAAGGTGAAGAAGGAAAATATTATGTATTTGAACCATCAGAAATATTGAAAGTATTAGGTGATGAGGATGGAACATAGTTTAATGATTATTTTGATATCACACTCAGTGGAAATTTTGAAGGGAAGAGCATACCAAATTTAATTAAAAATAATGAATTCGACAAGACTAATGATAAGATAAAAGCTCTTTGTGAACAAGTGCTTCAATATAGAGGTGATAGACATGAATTGCACAAAGATGATAAAATACTGACATCATGGAATGGTCTTATGATAGCAGCTCTTGCAAAGGCATATAAGGTCATTGAAGATGAAAGATATTTTGAGTATGCTAAAAAGGCAGTAAACTTTATTTTTGAAAAGTTAATAGATGAAAATAACAGGTTACTTGCCAGATATAGAGATGAGGAGTCGCGCCATAAAGCATACTTAGATGATTATGCCTTCCTTTGCTTTGGTCTTATTGAGCTTTATGAAAGTAGTTTTGACATTTCATTTTTAAGTAAAGCTATTGATATAAATAAGAATATGATTAATTTCTTTTGGGATTATAAAAATCATGGCTTTTACCTTTATGGTGAAGACAGCGAGCAGCTAATAGCAAGGCCAAAAGAACTTTTTGATGGAGCTATGCCATCAGGTAATTCTGTTGCAGCTTATAATTTAATAAAACTTGCAAGAATAACTGGGGATTCAAACTTAGAGGAAATGGCAGGACAACATCTTAATTTTATTTGTGGGTCTATATTAAGTGAAGAAATAAATCATTCCTTTTTCTTATTAGCAGCTTCTTTTGCATTAAGTGAATCTAAGGAATTAGTATGCCTAATAAGAGATAAAAGCGAAGAAGAAAAAATTAAAGATCTATTAAGTGAAAAAGCAATATTTAACTTAACGACTATTATAAAGACTAATGAAAATAAAGATGAAATAGAAAAGTTAATTCCTTTTGTTAAAGATTATGATTTTATAAATGACAAATCATCATATTATTTATGCAAGGGAAAATCATGCTTGGCACCTATAAATGATATTGATGAATTAATAAAATTGTTGTAAAAATATAATACTATTTTGAATATGTTAAAAACTAGCTTGTAAATTTTAAGCTAGTTTTTTTATTTAAAGCTATGTTTAGTTTACATGTTATACACAACGAAATGCAATTTTAACATGGACTTAATTTTGTTATAACTTCTATAATTTACAATTAAAAAAGAAAAATATGGCAAACTTTGTTATGTTTGATTTTATTTTATAACTTTTTATGAGAGGAGGTAAAAATATGGAACCACAAGGAGGAAAATATTTGACCTTTCAAATTGCTGAAGAGGAGTATGGAATTCCTATTCAAAATATAAAGGAAATTATAGGAATGATGGATATAACTTCAATACCTAAAACGCCTGAATATATTAAAGGTGTGATTAATCTTAGAGGTAAGATTATACCAATAATGGATTTGAGATTAAAATTCAATCTTTCGAAAAGAGAGTATAACCATAGAACTTGTATTATTGTAGTTGAAATAAATTTAGCAGATGCAAAAAAACTAATGGGCATAGTTGTAGATACAGTTTCCGAGGTTGTAAATATCCAAAAAGCTGAAATTGAGCAATCCCCTCAGTATGGTACAGATATTGAACAGGAATTTTTAACGGGATTAGGAAAGGTGAAAGGGAAGGTAATACTTCTTCTTGAAATAGAGAAGGTATTAAACATGGAAGAAATGGTTCTTCTAAAAGAAATGAAATAGGAGGAAAAAGAGTATGCTTAGAAATATGAAATTAAGTTCTAGAATTATTGGTGGATTTATATTGGTATCGATAATAACATTAATGGTTGGTATGTGTGGATGGTATGGCATTGTACAGTTAACAGAACATATTAAAGAGGTTGGGCAAGTGCGCATGCCAAGCATAGATGCTCTTCTTCAAGTGGAAGTTCAACAAAATAAAGTATTAACGGCGGAACGTGGGATAATAAATAAGGAGCTCAGTTCGACTAAGGATCTTAGAACTGCACATTATACATATATGGATAACGCTTTAAGCGATGGCGATGCGGCTTGGAAAGTATACGAGCCATTACCACAAACAAAGGAAGAATCAGAGTTGGTTAGTAAATTTCTTCCACAATGGGATACATGGAAGAAAAAACATCAAGCAGTAATAGATATTACAAAGCAAATTGATAGGCTTCTTGATTCAGGTGTAGATATAAATGATAAACAAATCTCAGCTTTATATGACCAAGCTAATGCAGCTTCCCTTGATGCTAGGCAATCTTTTCTTGATTCACAAAATACATTAGTCCAAATAATAAAGTTAAATGAAGATGTAGGGAAACAATCTACTTTAGATTCTGGTCAAGATACAGCTTTTGCAACTATTTCATCAATTGTAGTACTAATTATAGGTGTAATTGCAGCTCTTGCTTGTGGTATTTTCTTAAGCCGTTCTATTTCAAAGCCATTGCATTTTGCAGTGGAATCTCTAAATGAAGGGGCTGAGCAAATTGCAGCAGCATCTGAACAACTATCAGGTTCAAGTCAACAATTAGCAGAAGCAAATTCGGAACAGGCATCTTCTATAGAAGAAACAGCAGCTACCTTAGAAGAAGCGACATCTATGATACAACAAAATAATGAGAATACAAGACAAGCTTCAATTCTTGCAGGAGAGGCAAAAACTTCAGCAGATAATGGAAGTACTGATATGAGAGAAATGATGGAGGCAATGACACAAATAAAGAAATCTAGTGATGAAATTTCAAAGATAATTAAGGTTGTGGATGAAATTGCTTTTCAAACTAATATATTAGCACTTAATGCAGCTGTGGAAGCAGCAAGAGCAGGAGACGCAGGAATGGGCTTTGCTGTAGTTGCAGAAGAAGTTAGAAATTTAGCACAAAGAAGTGCTCAAGCTGCAAAAGATACTGCAGCAATTATAGAAACGAATATCTCTTTATCTGAAAAAGGTGTAATTGTAGCAGAAAAGGTTTCTAAATCATTAGAAGAAATAACCGTGGAAGCAAATAAGGTTAAAGAATTAATGGATGAAGTTTCTGCAGCAAGCCAAGAGCAAGCTCAAGGAATTTCACAAATAAATAAAGCAATGTCCCAAATGGAAATTGCAACGCAACAAAATGCTACTACAGCTGAAGAAAGTGCTTCAGCATCAGAACAGTTAAGTGCCCAAACAGAGAATCTAAGAGAGGTAGTACATCAATTAATTTCCATTGTTGAAGGGCAGGCTGCTATCAATGGAAATATACAAAAAATCAAAAAGCCACAGGATATTGGAAATAAAATGAAAGGTAGTGCATCACTTAATAGTAGGAATACAAATAAATATTTTTCAACAGGAGGAAAAGTTCAGTTACAAACAAGTGGAAAGAGCACGCGTATAGTAAATCCTAATGACATAATTCCATTAGATGAGGATACAGCAAATTTCTAAAGTAATAAGGCATTTTCAGAGAGGAAAAAAATTTTAAGGAGCTTAATCTATGGAGTACTTTAGCCAAGTTATATTTGAGAGTTATAGGGATTTTATAAATAGAGAGGTTGGAATTTTTTTTAGTAATGCTAAGAAAGATATGCTGAAATTAAAGGTAGTTAAAATGATGACTCCTTTAGGTATCACTTCTTATGATGAATATTTAAAGCTTATTAGTACAAGCGGCGGAAAGCAGTTTTTAACCGAGTTTATTAATGAAATTGCAATTAATAAAACTGACTTTTTTAGAGAAAATAATCACTTTGAATTTCTTAGGGGAAATGCGAAATTTATTCTAGAGAACAACAAAACTATTGAAAAAAATAGAGAGATTAGGGTATGGAGTTCAGCATGTTCCACTGGAGAAGAACCTTATACCTTAGGATTCATACTAAAAGAATATTATGATACATTGGGACTTAAAACTAGAATTTTAGCCACGGATATTGATACAAAAGCACTTAATTTAGCTATTAATGGCATTTATCCGCAAACCATAACAAGCAATGTTGGAAAGTATTGGTTATCAAAGTACTGTAATAAATTTAATGGAAACTATCAAATTAAGAAAGAGATTCGAGATATGATTACCTTTAGGTTGTTTAATTTGATGAATAATTTTCCCTTTGAAAAGAAATTTGATATTATTTTTTGCCGAAATGTAATGATATATTTTGAGCCAAGTGTCCAGCAAAAAATCATTGATAAGTTTTATGATGCTTTAGAAATAGGTGGACTTCTTTTTATAGGTCATTCTGAAACATTAAATAACAAGAATCATAAATTTCGTTACCTTAGGCCAACTATTTACCAAAAGTAACCTTCCAATATTGAAGAATATAGGAGCTATAACTTTGGATAATTTTTTAGCAATCAAAATTCTACCTTAATACGAAGATACGGATTTATTCTTTGATCATAAAGAAGTATATTTTTACAGATATGTCTTAGTTGAAAGGGTAATAAAGAGGAGGCATAAAAGTGAATGAGCTATTTGATGTGTATGTAGATGAAGTTAAGGAACACCTTGCAATAATGAATCAGTCGTTAGTTGAACTTGAAAAAGGTACTTTTGATAAGGAGTTACTTAACAAAATCTTTCGTGCTGCACATACAATAAAGGGATCTTCCTCAATGATGGGTTTTAACATTATGGCTGATTTTACCCATAAATTAGAGGATATTTTAAGCGATGTTAGAGAAGGGAAGTTAGAGCTTAATAAAAAAATAATTGATTTATTTTTTGTATGCTGTGATTTTTTAGAGGATAATATTGAAAGTATTATTAACAATGGAAAAGAGGAAGGTTCAAAAAGTGATGAATTATTAAAGAAGCTTCACTTAGTCGTACAAGAAAAACATTCTAAGCTTACACCTAGTACAAGTGAAAATAACAAAAAGACTGTTGAAGTAAAAGATTTTGATATTAGCGATGAGGATATAAGAAATATTAAGGATAGTATTATGTCTGGCTATAACGTTGTGAATATATGCGTAAGTATAAGCAGCGAATGTGCAATGAAATCTCTTAGGGCATGGCTTATATTTAGAAGTATAAAAGAACATGTAAGGATATTAAAATCAATTCCAGAGGAACCAAGTGATGAGGATTTACAAAATGAAAATTTTGCATTTGATAGTTCGGAAATTAAAATTTTAGGGGAAACTGAAAAAGCTCGTGATTCAATATTAGAATTATTACAAGGTCAAGTAGAAGTTATAAATGCTAATGTAGATTATATTGAAATTGATGAGAATAATTCTTTAGATGCAAGAATTAAATTAATTTCTAACTTCTCGAAAGCATCCTCAAAAGAAGACAAAACAGATATGGATATTATTGTGGATGACATAATTGGACAAAGTGAAAATGAAATTGTAATAGAACATGAATTTACCCAAGATTTTGTATCTGCTGCCCTTGAACAAATTCAAAAAATAAATGAGAATTTAAAATTATTTGAAAAAAATAAAGATATAGAAGTTAAAAATATTTATTTTAGCTTTCGTTCGTTTAATGCAATTGGAACATTAGCAAGGTTTATTGAATTTGATTTGGTCGAAAAACTTTCTCATAAAGCTGAGATTATTTTAGAGGATATAAGGAAAGAGAAGGTAAAATTATGTGAAGATAACATAGTTGTAGTCTTTAAATGTGCTGAATTAATAGAGAAGCTTTGCTTAAACTTAAATCTTATTAACGATTCTAATATAAAAATAGAGGCAGAAAAATTACTTGAAAGCAAAGTTGATATTATTAGTGAAGAAGCAGATGAGAAATCTGAAAGCAAAGAGAATGAGGATAAACTAAGCTTACTGGATACGGTACCATTAAAAGAATTAGAAATTGTCAAATCAGAAGAATCTCAAAATAACATGAAATCAATAAGTATTGAAGATAAAAAAACAAATATAAATGATCAAAATGATAAAAAAGCTGCTAGGACTAATTCTGATGGAGGCTATATAAGGGTTCCAACAAGAAAAATCGATAATTTAATAGATATGCTTGGAGAACTATTGATTCATCAATCACTTCTTGAAAAGGAGTCTTTAGGAAAGCTTGATCAAAATGATAAATGCATGGCTTTGTTAAATCAAATGGCGAAAATTATTAAAGATGTCCAAAAAGACTCTATGTCACTTAGAATGGTTACTATGAAATCTACGTTTCAAAAGCTTATGAGAATTGGAAGAGATACTTCAATGGAATTGCAAAAGGAAGTTGAACTTGACTTTGTTGGAGAAGATACGGAACTTGATAGAAGCGTAGCTGATAAAATATTTGATCCATTAATGCATTTACTAAGAAATGCTATATCTCATGGAATAGAGAATTCAGAAGAGAGGAAGAGTAAGAATAAGATAGAAAAGGGTCAAGTTATCGTAAGGGCTTATAGTAAGCAAGGCAGTATTTTTATTGATGTAGAGGATGATGGAAGAGGACTGTCACCAGAAAAACTTATAAAAAAAGCTAAAGAAAAAGGTCTTATTGACAGTGATGCTGTTTTAACGGATGAAGAAGCTTATAGATTAATCTTTATGCCCGGATTTTCAACTCAGGAAAAGGTAAATAGTATTGCTGGTCGTGGGGTTGGAATGAACGTAGTAGAAACTGAAGTGGTGAACCTTGGCGGAAGGGTTGACATAAAGAACAAGTTAGGATTAGGTTGTACTTTTACTTTAAAAATACCTATAAATTTAGCTGTAATGAATGGAACTATTGTAGATATTTTTGGAAGCCAATATATTGTTCCAACTCTGTATATTAAACAAATATTAAAACCAGAAGAAAGTAATTGGGTTAGCATCAAAGGTCAACGTTCTATGTTAAAACTCAGAGACAATATTATAGAAAAAATCGATTTGACTAGAGTATTTGAATGCTCAAATGAAACTGTTCGTGATGATGAAGCAATGATCATAATACTTGAATATGATCAAAAATTAAAAGCTTTACCAGTAAGAGCAGTGCTTGAAAGACAGGAAATAGTTGTTAAGCCTTTAGGTGAAGAATTTAAGAATCTAGATATAGTGGCGGGTGCATCTATTTTAGGGGATGGAAAAGTATCTTTAATAATTAACATAGAAACATTATTTAAAGAAAAGAATTAAATTAAAGGGCTTTACTATATCGGAGGTATAATATGGAAACAAAAATCACTATAGTTCTATGCATATTAAATTTAAGTGTAATTCTTACTCTTTTTCTTTATAATAAAAAATTTAAAGATAAAAATATGGAAGAAAACATAATTTCTTTAGCTACAGTTGATGATGAAAATTCCAAGTTATTAAAAGAAAAAGAAGCAGCAGAAGCAGCCAGTCTTGCTAAAAGTGAATTTTTAGCAAGTATGAGTCATGAAATAAGAAATCCTCTTAATGGGATTATAGGAATGACAGAACTTATATCCTCGACTAATTTAAATGAAGAGCAAAGAGAGTATATTAATTTACTTAAAATTTCTGGAGAATCGTTACTTAGAATTATTAATGATATACTTGATTTTTCTAAAATTGAAGCTGGAAAAATTCAAATAAAAGAAGACAAGTTTAATATTGAGAATATGGTTAATAAAACAATTAAATCTTTTTATCATCATGCAACAGAAAAGAAAATTAAACTAAAATATGAGATTGATAAAAGTATACCAAAAGTTTTAATTGGAGATCAATTTAGAATAAATCAAGTTTTAGTAAATCTTATTGGAAATGCAATAAAATTTACTAATAAGGGTTCTATTTCAGTATTAGTAACAAAAGTTGATCAAACCAAAAAGCGTAGCACTATTTTATTTAATGTTATTGATACAGGAATTGGAATTGAAGAAAGTAAATTAAAATTACTATTTCACAGGTTTACTCAACTTGAAGATATATATAGTAAAAAGTATAGAGGTACAGGCTTAGGTTTGGCAATTTCAAAGAAACTGGTTGAACTTATGGGTGGAGAAATTGGAGTAAAAAGCAAAGTCGGGGAAGGTAGTAAGTTTTATTTTACAGTTAAATTGGATTTGCCGAAGACTATAAAACAACGTCATTTAGAAGAGTATCAAAGAAAAATATCAGACTTGAAAGTGTTAGTAATTACGAGAGATGAAGAAATAAAGTATCAAGTTAGAGAAAAATTAGAGGAATTGAAGCTAAAGGTAAAATATATTAGTACAGGTCAGGAAGCTATTGCTTTATTAAAACAAAGATCAAGACTAGATAAGATAATTGATATAGTTATTGTAGATACAATAATAGAGGATTCAGATTGCATGACTTTCATTGAGCGTCTTAGAAAAATTGAAGATATAGAGCAGCCTAAAGTTGTTTGCTTGACTCCAATTGGGATAGAGAACAATTTGAGAGTTGGAATAAGGCTAAATATTTCAGCATTTTTATATAAGCCTATTGATAAGTTTCAGCTTTATGAAGTATTAATGAAAATTTTAAATGAAAAAAATCAAAATAAATATAATATTACTGATAACTCTGAAGAGGCACAATATTTAGAAGAGTTAGATCCTATTGTTCTTAGTAATGTTAAAATTCTATTGGTAGAGGATAGTGTAATTAATCAAAAGCTTGTAGAGAATATTTTGAAAAAACAAGGCTGCCAAGTTGTCACTGCTAATAACGGTACAGAAGCTTTAAATATTTTAAAGGATACAAATGTTGATTTAATACTAATGGATGTACAATTACCTGAAACAAATGGAATGGAAGTTACAAAAGTCATCAGGGAATCAGAAAATTATACAAATGAACACATTCCTATCATTGCGCTGACTGCATTTGCATTAAATGGAGATAAGGAAAAATGTTTAAGTGCAGGTATGGATAGCTATGTTACAAAACCTATAAATAAAAATGAATTGTTCAAAGAAATTGAAAAATTATTGCCAAAAACAAAAATAGATATAAAAAATGAAATGCAATTTGATGTTACACAAATTCTTGAAACTATAGATGGAGATAAGAAATTGTTAAATGAGATAATAAATCATCTTATAGATTTTGCTCCAAATCAAATTGATATCATAAAAAATTATTGTAGAGAAGAAAATTTGGATGAAGTAGGAAAAGCTGCCCATAAGTTAAAAGGCACGTTAATAAACTTTGGCGAAAATGAAGGTTATAGGCTTGCAAATAAAGTTGAGATCGCAGCAAGAGAAAATGATGTAGAAGGTGTTAGTAAAATTATAAGTCTTCTTGAAGAAGAAGTTAGACAAATTGTTGAATATCTTCTAAAGGTTAATGGTGAGGCTTATGAATTGTAATGTAAACTAAGAAATAAATTGGAGGTGGTATAAATGAAAATAATGATAGTAGATGATGAGTTCACATGTAAAAAAGTATTAAAAAAAGTTCTTTCAAACTATGGTGAATGTGATATGTTTTCGGATGGTATTGCAGCATTTGAAGCTTACAGGACTTCAATAAATGAAGATAAGCCATATGATTTAATTTGTCTTGATATCATGATGCTTGAAAAAGATGCACAAGAAATCTTAATGAAAATTAGAAGCTTTGAAGATGTAGTTGGGATTGTAGGTATGGACAAGGTTAAAATAATTATGGTTACTATGAATAATGACTATGAACATATTAACACTGACTTTAGTGAACAATCTGAAGCTTATATAAATAAGCCTATAACTAAAGAAAAGATTACACAAATTTTAACGCAACTTGGGCTTATATATAGTTTACAAGATAAAGAGGAGGCTTTCTTATGAAAATACTTATCGTAGATGATGAATTTATAGGTAGACGTATATTAACAAGCTATTTATCAAAGTATGGAACTTGTGACATGGCAAGTAACGGCCTTGAGGCTATAGAGGCATTTAAATTAGCTTATGAAGAAGGTGAGCCATATAATTTGATTTGTCTAGATATAGTTATGCCTGAAATTAATGGACAGGATGTACTAAAACAAATTCGAGAGTATGAAAATTCTATGGGCATTTATGGGCTTGATCAAGCGGTGATTATAATGACTACGGCACTAGGTGATTTTGAAAATATCAAAAAATCAGCTCTTTCAAAATGTGAAGGATATTTAGTAAAGCCTATTGATAAGGAAAAACTTTTTGATATAGTTGACAGCTATCAATTTAATTGTTAAGCAAGGTGATAATTTTTGGGTGATATAAAACAATACTATCTTCAGCCGGGGTTTATTTATGTAAGCAAGGAGAATTATTTAATAAATACTGTACTTGGCTCCTGTGTTGCTGTTTGCATTTGGGATTGTAATCTTAATTTTGGAGGAATGAATCACTACATTTATAGCAGGGACAAGTGTGGTGAAAGAAATGCTAAGTTTGGGGATATTTCCACTCCATATCTTATAAAGTTAATGAGAGAGTATGGCTCCGAAATTAAAAATTTAAGGGCACATGTGATTGGAGGAGGTTTTAATCCAGAACTTGGCTCCAAGATAGGAGATGAAAATTCAGAAGTAGCTATAGAAATATTAAAAGCTTACAATATAATAGTTGTTACAAGAGATTTGGGTGAGGCAACAGGAAGAAAGGTTATATTCAATAATTCTAATGGCGAAATACTTGTATACAAAGGAATAAATGTTAGAAGGAGTGATTGGTATAATGATAATACAAAATAAAATAAAAGTTCTTATTGTAGATGATTCTGCTATAGTTAGAAAAATAATTTCAGAAGAAATTTGCAAAGATAGTGAAATCGAAGTAGTTGGCACAGCACCAGATCCATATATTGCAAGAGATAAAATAGTGCAATTAAATCCAGACGTCCTTCTTCTTGATATTGAAATGCCTAAAATGGATGGATTAACTTTTCTCCAAAAACTCATGGAGCATTATCCTATGCCAGTAATTATTGTAAGTTCACTTGCTAAAGCAAATAGTGAAACTGCACTTAAGGCAATTGAACTTGGAGCTTTGGAAGTAATCTCTAAACCAGGATCATCTTACTCTGTTAAAGATATGAGTGAACAATTAATTCAAAAAATTAAGTCTGTAAATAATATTAAATTTGAAAGAGACTTAATAAAAACTAATAGAAATGCTCAGGTAAAGACAATAGAAACATCAATGATAAAGACCACAAATAAAATTGTAGCCATTGGTGCCTCGACAGGAGGTACAGAAGCTATAAAGAATGTTTTAATGAAATTTCCAGCAAATATGTCTCCAATTATCATAGTACAACATATGCCTCAATTTTTTACTAAATCTTTTGCTGAACGTTTAAATACACTATGTAAAATTCATGTCAAAGAGGCTGAGAACATGGAACTGGTAACTCCTGGTAAGGCATTAATTGCCCCTGGAAATAAGCATATGATTTTAAAAAGGAGTGGAGCTCAGTATTATGTTGAGCTTAAGGATGGGCCTTTAGTCTTCCATCAAAGACCATCAGTAGAGGTTTTATTTAATTCTGTAGCAAAATTTGCAGGGAGAAATGCTGTAGGAGTAATACTAACGGGCATGGGAAAGGACGGAGCAAAGGGGTTATTGGAAATGAAGAATGCTGGGGCTTATACTATTGCACAAGATGAAAAAAGTAGTGTAGTTTTTGGAATGCCAAAGGAAGCCATAAAATTAAACGCAGTTAATAGAATAGTTCCTTTAGATAATATACCTGATGCAATAATAAGTAGTTTGGCTGAGAATTAAATATTATTCTCTAAATTAATAGAGTTAGAAAATAATGAATCTGAAAATTAGTAAACCAACCCAATCTAATTGAGTCGGTTTAATTGAATATCAGATTTATTTTATTTTAGGAAGAGAAAAGGAGACTATAAAAGTGGTTCCTTCAGATTCAGAGCTAAAAACAGACATTTTTCCTTTATGTGTCTCAACAATGCTCTTTGCTATGGCAAGCCCTAAGCCATAACCATCTTTTTTTCTTGCTCTAGATTCATCAACACGGTAAAAACGATCAAAAATGTGAAGAATCTTATGTTCTGGAATTGTCTCACCAGTATTATTTACAGATAAGTTCACCTTGTCTTGAGTTTGAGATAAATTTACATTAATATAGCCTTTCTCGTTAGAATATTTTATTGCATTATCAATAAGAATAAAAAACAGCTGTTTTAATCTATTATTATCTCCATTAATAAAAACATCAGGAGATATTTGTGTATTTATTATTTTTTCTTCTTCAAATGCAATTGATTCAAAAGGTAAAACGCAATTCCAAACAATCTCGCTTAAATTAATTTTAGATAATATAACTTCGCTTTTATTGGCATCTGTTTTTGCTAAAAAAAGTAAATCATTAACTAAGGATGTCATTCTTTCTCCTTCAGTTTTAATATAATTAATCCATTTTAATTGGTTTAATATGGTGTCATTTTTATGAGATAGTATTATATCAGTATTAGCTAAGATTACTGTGAGTGGGGTTTTTAATTCATGGGAAGCATCAGCAACAAATTGACGTTGTTGTTCCCAGGATCTTTTAATAGGTTTAACAGCCCAACTTGCTAAATATAAACTAACAATAAAAAATGCTGACAAACTTCCAAGTCCAACTAATATAAATGTTTTAAGAAGGGAATTTAAAGTACTTATTTCTAAGCTTCTATCAGCAAATGCAATCTTTGTCCCTTTTTCATTAGGATGTTTTAGGAATCTATAATTATTATTTTGTATTAATCCAGTTATATTATTATTAGTTAAGGCAGAATTTACTAGAGTCACTAAGGTGCTATCATTAGATTTATCCATATCATTATAAAAAACATCAGTTATATTATTATTTTTATCAAGCTGTACAGCAAAAGATAGAATTTGAGGAGGTGGAGGAGGAGAATCAGTATTTAGTTCACTTAAATTTATTTGATTTTTATGTATTTCATTTTCCTGTTCAATAGTTTTTTGAAGGATATCATTGCTGTCTCTTATTAACCTGTCTTTAGTGGAGATATAAACTGCAGCAAAAGTAAAACTAAGGATAATAAATATTAGAGCCATATTAATAAAAACAAACTTTTTCTTTAACTTAGTAATCATTTTTTATTCTCCTTTAAATGATATCCAAGCTTCCTAACAGTTTCTATGGTAACTGTAGAGCCTAGAAAAAAGAGTTTTTTTCTTAAGAAAGATATATAAACCTCTACATTATTATCCTCTGCATTGGAATCTGCCCCCCAAACTTTAAGAAGTAAATCTTCTTTATTAATAATATTATTAGGATTAGACATTAATAATCTTAATATTTCAAATTCCTTCAATCCTAGACGTATGGATTTAGTTCCGCAAAATAAAGTGCTTGCAGCTTGATTTAAGATTAAATCTCCAAAGCTAAGTTCGTTTAATATTATTTCACCTTGTCTTCTTGATAAGGCTCTAACTCTGGCTAGCAATTCTTCTGGTGAAAAAGGCTTTGTCAAATAATCATCAGCTCCGCAATCTAATCCGGTTACTTTATCTACAACCTCATCTTTTGCAGTAAGTAAAATTACAGGTGTTTGTTCCTTATTTTCACGCATTTTACGTACAATATCAAAGCCATTCATTTTAGGCAGCATGACATCTAAAATAATTACATCATAAATACCACTCATGGCATAATCATACCCTGATTCGCCATCATTAACTATATCAGCAATATATTTATTTTGGGTCATTATTTGACCTAAAGCTTCAGCTAATCTTACTTCATCATCAACAATAAGAATTCTCACACGGATTACCTCATTTCCTCTACAATTATATGTACTACAAGTTTACCATAGTTTCCTTAAATTAACCTGAAATATTTATTTAAGACTAATTTAAGGTTAGGGTATTACAATAAAGGCATGAACCAAACACAGTGCATTTAGAAAATAATAACTTTAAAGCTTTTAATAATATGAAAGTTCACCGGAAAAATAAAATAAGTATGAAATGAGGAATGAAAGATGATAAGAAAAAAATATAATAAAATAATTTCAGTGTTAATTGCAACTCTTTTAGTTGGAAGCACATTTATAGGATGTACAAGCAAGTTGGCAAATGCTGATGCTTCAGCTACGAGCACGTCTGTTGAACAAACCAAAGATACAACAATACTTGGAAGAGTCAAAGCTATAGATGGAAGTAAGGTAACTATATCTCTAGGTGAAGAAGTTACTTCTGATAATTCATCTTCAGTAGGAAATTCACAAACATCGCCACAAGGAGAGACAGCTAATGGAGGTGAAGCGCCATCACAAGGAGGAGGAGCGCCAGATGGAAGTCAGCCACCAGCTCAAGGAAGCGGAACCTCTGATGGGACTCAAGGAGCACCACCAAGTGGAGGTCAACCACCACAAGGAGGCGGAGAACCAGGAATTGGAAACAGCAGTACTACCTCCTTTAAGCTAAGTGGAGAAGAGAAAATTATTAATATTTCAAATGAAGGAATCATATCTGTTACCAAGGGAAGTAAAGCTGTATCTGGTACTTTAGCTGATATAACTATAGGAGAAATTTTAAGCATAAGTTATGATAGTTCAGGAAATATTTCAGGTATAACTGTAAAATCTAATAATACTACTTACACAGGAGGATCTCAAACTGGAAGCATTGCATTAACTGGAGCATATTCAGTAAATGGTGAAACAAAAACTTCTAAAGATGAGAAAATTACTACAGCTACAGCTAACCAAAATGCTATTTTAGTAAATAATGGCGGTACTTTAACAATTTCCGGAGCAACAATAACTAAATCTGGAGATACTACTTCAGAAGATGAAAGTAATTTTTATGGAGTAAATGGAGGTGTGGTTGCAGCTGGAGCCAGCAATATTACAATTAGCGATAGTTCAATTAATACAGATTCAGAAGGATCAAATGGAATTTTTTCAACAGGTGATGCATCGGTAATTAATGTTTCAAATGTTACTATTAATACAACTAAAAATTCCTCAAGAGGGCTAGATGCAACTTATAATGGTACTATTATTGCTAAAGATGTAAATATTACAACAAAAGGAGATCATTGTGCAGCACTCGCAACAGACAGAGGCGAAGGAACAATACATGTAACTGGTGGAACTATGAATACAGCAGGGGAAGGATCTCCGGCAATATATTCTACAGGTAATATTACAGTTAAGGGAGCAACCCTTAAAGCTACAGGATCGGAAGCAGCTTGTATTGAAGGAAAAAATTCTATTACTTTATATGATTGTAATATTACTGGTGAGAAGACAAACGGAGTTATGCTTTATCAAAGTATGTCAGGTGATTCTGGAGTAGGAACAAGTTATTTTAATATGAGTGGTGGTACTCTTTCATCATCAGCAGGGGCATTGTTCTTTATTACAAATACCGATGCACAAATTAATTTACAAGGAGCTAAATTAAAAAATAGCACTGGAATATTATTAAATGCAGCAGCAACATCAAGATGGGGAAATCAAGGCACTAATGGAGGAAATGTTACTTTAAATGCTGATAGTCAAACTCTTGAGGGAACTATTACTTGTGATAATATTAGTACAGTGATTTTAAACTTAATTAATAATTCTTCTTTAACAAGCACAATTAACGGAGATAATAAAGCAAAATCAGTCACTCTATCTTTAGATAAAAATTCTACATGGACAGTAACAGGAGCATCTTATATAACAGCATTTACAGATGAAGACACAAGTTTAGCTAACATAAAAGACAATGGAAATACAATTTACTATGATTCATCTAATAGTGCAAATAGCTGGTTAAATGGAAAGACAATCACTTTAAGTGGCGGCGGGCAACTTGTTCCAATAACTCAATAACTTATTATTATATATATTTACAAGCTTAATTCAAAAAATAATAATATTATAAATAGAGAGAATCAAGAAATATGATTCTCTTTTATTATGGAGATATATGGATTATAAGTAAAAATATCTATACTAATTATTAAAAGTGGGATATTATAGTAATATCGTTTAAACATTTTTTTAAAATAAGAGAGGGAAATAGTAATGAGGTTTTTACCATTTATAAAAGGTCAGGATTTTCTAATTATCTATGCCTTATTTGCAATATTAGGAGTAATGGTTATTCAGAAAATTATAAGAGATAATGATAGTAAGGATTTTATCATTTCAAACTTAAATGAAGAAAAATATTATGTGTTAAAAAATAAATATAATATGTATAATATGTTTTATTACATAACGTACAAGCTCTACATGAAAGGGTTGTTATTAAAAGATGAAGAAAAAAATAAATTTTATGTAAATAAGGATATGTCCACTTATTTATCGAATATTGAAGAGCAAGTATATATTATATATATTGATAAGTTCGCACCTAAGGATTTTAAGTCTAATATGATAAAAGAGATAGATTTTAGGAATTATTATAATAATATTTACGAGCAGCTAGTTATGGATGGATTAATTAAAGATGATAAAATAATTAAAAATAATAAATTAATTTCTAATATAGGTATGGTTGTTATATTTGTTCCAGGGATTTGGAGAATTTTTGGTGGAATAGTTAATGGGATGCCAGTAAGTGGTCTTATATTTGAAATTATTATGATATTTTTTGTATTAAAAGCTATTCTATCTATTCAATTAAAATATAGGTTGACTAAAAAAGGAAAGGCATCAATGGAAGCTTATGAAAGATATTACAAAGAACTTGAGATTAATGGAGATAATCTAGATAACAATAGTGAAAATAATATTAATGATTTTTTAATGACAAATTCTTGGATGTATTTTTTAGGGGTGAGTAGCGTTAATTCTAATAATAACATTTTTACTAATAACGATTCAGGAGGATCTAGTTCCTCGTGTTCATCATGTTCGTCTGGTTCATCTTGTTCTTCATGTTCATCTTGCGGAGGATGCGGGGGAAATTAATTTTGAAAAGATTAATTAAAGCTGCTGAAAAAATATAAACTGAAAACCGTAGTGTCCTTTACAGCAAATAATAGGAATTATAAAGAATTTAAAGATGTTGTGAAGGTAGCTAAAAAATGCAAAGTGCATAACGTATGAACAGATAGAATGGTATCAATTGGCTTTGGCAATTGCGGCGATTATGGATGCATGCTTAGGGATGAAGTATAGGAAAGAAATTTAAGTTTTATTTAAGCTTTATTTAATAGTTTTAAATTATTACTTTAGTATAATATTTCTAAAAGGAGGTTTATATTTATGATAAATTTAAATAACATAACAAAAAGCTATAATGGTAGTTATAATGCTGTAAATAATTTAAATTTAGAGATTAAAGATGGAAAAATTTATGGACTGCTTGGGCCTAATGGTGCAGGAAAAACAACAACTATTAAAATGATAACAGGAATAATAGCACCATCTAAAGGGAGCATTGAAATAAATAGTATTGATATTAATGTTAATCCAATTAAAGCAAAAGAACAATTTGGTTATGTTCCTGATAGCCCAGATATGTTCTTAAGATTAAAAGGCATTGAATATTTAAACTTTATGGCGGATGTTTATGGGGTCTCAAAAGAGGAAAGAACAATTAGAATTGAAGAAATATCTAAAAGATTTGAAATGGGGTCTGCTTTGGGCGATAAAATTCAGACATATTCCCATGGTATGAGACAGAAAATAGTGCTGATGGGAGTTCTGGTACATAATCCAAAAGTATGGATATTAGATGAACCAATGACTGGGTTGGATCCAAAGTCAGCATTTATTTTAAAAGAAATGATGAGAGAGCATGCAGATGCAGGAAATACTGTGATTTTCTCTACTCATGTGCTTGAAGTAGCCGAAAAAGTATGTGATGAAGTAGCAATAATTAACAAAGGGCAATTAATATTTAATGGTACTTTAGAGAAGTTAAGAGATGAATTTAAAGAAAATGAATCTTTAGAAGAAATGTTCTTGGAGATGACTGAAAATGAATAGACTTAAATTAATAACAAGATATTTTGTAAGAAATGCCCTTGAAGAAATGTTTGCAAGCAGCAAACTTAAGCCGATTTTTATAGTAATATTAATGATGATTATAATAAGCATGATTTCGCTACCATTTACTATTATGATTGGCGCGAGTTATGATTCATTTCATTCAGTAGGACAAGAAGGAGCGTTATTAGCTTTTGTTTTATCAATTGGAGCAACTGTATCATTTTTCTTTGGTATTTACATAATTATGAATGTTTTTTATTTCGCAGAAGATATAGAAGTAATACTTCCACTTCCTTTTAAAAGCAGTGAAATAGTATTTGGGAAGTTTATTGCTGTTTTAATAAATATGTATATATACACTGGAATGTTGATTTTACCGCTAATAGCATATGGAATTGCATCAAAGGCAAATTTTTTGTATTACTTATATGGGGTAATTGTAGTTATAATTACGCCTATTCTACCAATGATATTAGCTTCAGTTATTTGTATGGTATTAATGAGATTCACTAGTTTATCTAAACATAAAGATGCTTTTAGAATGTTCACAGGCTGTGTAACATTGATATTAATAATTGGATTTAATTATCTTAATTCAAATTCAGGAAGAAATATGAACTCACAGCAGCTTCTAGAGAAGTTTTCACAAGGTCATAATAATTTAATGGACATGATGACTGGGATATTTATAACAAATAAATTCTCATCATATGCCTTGTTATATAACAATGAAGTTAAAGGATTGCTAAATATTCTTATAGCTTTAACATTAAGTATAATAATATTTATTGTATATTATTTTGTTGGAGGGAAATTATACCTTAAGGGAATTGTGGGAATCTCAGAAGCTTATAGCAAGAGAGAAAATATACTAGAAACTGGAGATGCGAGAAAATTAAATAAAATAAGTTCACCTTTAAAAGCATTAATAAAAAAAGATATAAAAATAGTACTTAGAACACCGCAATTTTTTATTAACTGTGTAGCAATGATATTTTACATGCCTGCAATACTTGGAATGGGATTTGTATCACATGGCGATTTATCAAAATTTGCAGATGTTTTGAATAAAAACACACATTGGTATGGAATAGCTATAGTTATTGCATTTATTGGAGGAACTACATGTGTTATGACAGGAGGAGCTGCAGCAACAGCACTTTCTAGAGAGGGAAAAGATTTTATAGTTTCTAAATATATCCCAATAGATTATAAAACTCAATTGCATTCAAAGATAATATCATCACTGTGTATAAACGAAATTGGAACATTGATAATTGCGGTCGGATTAATTTTAGTTAAGGCAGCGCCAATTCTATTTTTATTGGGCGTAATTTCATCTTTAGGATCAATATTATTGATAACCCTATTTGGAATATATATGGATTTTAGATCTCCTAAATTAGAGTGGGAAAATGAAAGGGCAATGTTTAAAAAAAATTATCTGCCACTTTTAATTATGCTTATTGTGTTTATATTAGGAGTATTACTTGTAATTGCAGCTTTACTTATTAAGAGTTATCTTGTGATTTTTGGTATTTGTATGTTTGCAGTTTTAGTTGGAAGTGGTATTTTGTATAGAAGTTTAATTAAGCACGCATATAAGATATATAATGAAGATTAGCTGTGGTTTTTAATTATACCCCTTGTTCTCGCTTTTTATGAGAATGAGGGGTATTAAAGTTATTTTGTATATTCTTTGTAAGTTAAGTGAACTGTAAAGCCAGTATCATCAAATTTATAGTTTGTATTTTCAAGAGGAGGCCTGCCAGTAGCTAAATTCATTCCAATAGAATAAAGAGCTTCTGCAAGATCATGAGGCTCTACAACAACAGTTCCAGTCATATAACCTTTTTGTATTAATTCTTTGGCAGCTGGCATTCCGTCGATTCCAACAACAGGAATTGTTTTTTGTATATCACCTTTATTATAGCCATATTTTTGAAGGGCTTCAACAGCGCCTACAGCCATAGCATCATTATTTGAAATTATAGCTTCTATTCTGTTACCGTTTCCAAGATATAGAGAGTCAATAGAGCTTTTGGCACAATTCTGCATCCATTCACAATAAGGTGCAGCAAGTTCTTCTGTTTTTATTCCTGAATTATTGAGTGCTAAAATAGAGTACTTTGTTCTTAAATATGTTAATGGACTGCCAATTCTGCCTCTTAACATAACATATTGCAATTTACCATCATGGTTTTTATCTATAATATCTTTGTGAGCATTCCACTCGTTTGCTAGAATTTTTCCCTCCATAGTGCCTGATTGTTCAAAATCGGCTCCAATAACAACAAACTTCTTATAAGGTTTTACAAAGTTTATTATTTCTTGAGCAGGATCTGGATTTAGAATTATGGGAATATTTTTTTCCATAATTTTGCTTAATGTGTCTTTTACATCATTTAAATTAGGAGTGATTATACCTATAATAAAAAGATCATAATCATCTTCGAGGGCTTTCTCAATACTTTCATTTTGTAATGTTTGATTGTCTTTTGCATTAAAGTAAGTAAATCTTACTTTATCTTCATTTTCTTTTTCTATGGCTTCTAAATTTTGCTTTAATAGAGAAATATACATAGCATTAGAATTATCAAAGAACACTCCTATTTTAACAGGCAGTTTTTTACTGGAATTTGAGATTACAAGGACAATGTTTTTTGAAGTTCTAGCAGTTAGAACAATTGTCATAATTGGAATAATAATAAATAATAATAATTTTTTTAATATGTTCATTGCATCCTCCAATATACCTGTTTATTATAATAGTCAATTTTAGGATGCGTCTTAATTAATAAAAATATTCTAAATTCATTAAAATTAAATTATATTGATTATTTTAAGGAACGTGAAAGCACATAATATTATGTTGTGAAAAGCCAGTAGAAAATTGGTAAATTATCTGAAATAAGTATTTAAGGCAGGCGCTCATTTATTTATTAGGCGTCTCTTTAACGTTAGAAGAATTTAATTTTACAAATAGTTATTTATTATTTTGGGGGAATAAATAATGATAAACCATATAGGAGCTACAGAAATAGAAACAAATAGGCTTATGCTAAGAAGATTTTCGACAGAAGATGCAATAGATATGTTTCACAATTGGACCCATGATTCAGAGGTAACTAAGTATCTTACTTGGCTTAATCATGAAAACATTGAGACAACCTATAAGATATTAAAAATTTGGAAAGATAACTATAAAAATATCGACTATTATCATTGGGCAATAGAATTAAAAGAAAGCAAACAAGTAGTTGGAAGTATAAGTTTAATAAACCTTGATGATTACAATGAAAATTGTGAAATAGGATATTGCATTGGAAAGGAATTTTGGAACAAAGGAATTACAACTGAAGCATTATCAAACATTATAAATTTTGCATTTACTCAAATAGGTTTTAAAAGAATTACAGGGAAACACCACATAAGAAATTTGGCATCGGGACGCGTTATGAAAAAGTGTGGATTAAAATATGAGGGTGTTCTAAGGAAAATAATTAAAGATGGTAATGGAGTTTTAGTTGATTGTAAATGTTATTCGATCTTAAATGATGAATATTTAAATTAAAATACTTATGAATATACCAGTAACAAATATTGAAGCTTTAAAATATAATATTTTGAAAAAAATATAAAGAGGAATGTTATGGATAGTACAAATAGCGGAAATGTTACGGCTAATACAGGTTCTGCAACGCCAATAGCAGGCGCTAATCAGGCAGTAAGTACTGGAAGTACTGGAGCTAATATTGGTACAACTACATCTAATACTGGTAGACTAAAAATCCAATGTTTTAGAGGGGATAACTATATACCTATTGATAGAGCAAGGATAACAGTAAGAGGAACATCGGATTCAGGAAATGGCAAAGCTATAGAACTTATTACAGATACAGTTGGGTTAACTCAGATTATTGAATTACCAGCACCTCTACTAGAATATTCTTTAAATCCAAACAGTAATCAAATACCATATAGCTTATATGATATAACTGTTGAAAGAGAAGGTTTTAATCCAATAATAATAAGAGGTTGTCAGGTATTTCCTACTCAAGTTGCATATCAAATATGTAGCCTCGAGACTAGGTTAAGTAGAGGGCCTATGAGACAAGAAGTTATTAATATACAACCAAATACTTTGAATGGGAATTTTCCACCTAAGATACCTGAGGAAGAAGATAAGCCATTACCTCCACCAACATCTGGTGTTGTATTGCCTCAGCCTGTAGTCCCTGAATATGTTATTGTTCATCAAGGTGGTCCCAATGATCCGTCAGCCCCAAATTATAAAGTAGGATTTAAAGATTACATTAAAAATGTTGCTTCATGTGAAATATATTCAACATGGACAGAGTCAGCACTAAGAGCAAATATTTTTTGTATTGTATCCTTTACGTTAAACAGAATTTTTACTGAATGGTATCGAGGTAAGGGTAAAAATTTTGATATTACAAGCTCTACAGCCTATGATCAAGCATTTAATTATGGAAGAAATATTTATGATAACATAAGTCAAATTGTTGATGAGATATTCTCCACATATATAAGAAGAATTGGGAAGAAACAACCACTTTTTTCTCAATATTGCGATGGAAAGAGCGTTACCTGCCCTCAATGGTTAAGTCAATGGGGAAGCCAAGAATTAGGGCGTCAGGGGATGGTACCATATGATATTTTGACATATTACTATGGAAGCGATATTGAATTAGTTACAGCTCAAAAAGTTTCTGGAAGTCCTATGTCATACCCTGGGAAACCATTAACTATTGGATCATCAGGTCAATCAGTAAGGGCAATTCAAGGGCAACTAAATAGAATAGCTAGAAATTATCCATTGATTCCAAAGTTAGCTGAGGATGGAATATATGGAAAGAAGACGGCTCAATCAGTCAAAACATTTCAACAAATATTTACATTACCACAGACAGGCATAGTTGATTATGCAACTTGGTATAAGATATCTGATGTTTATGTTGGTGTAACTAAACTTGCAGAGCTTACTACTACTGAATCAAGTAGATTGTGGAGAAGTAATGAGTTTAGACCTCCAGTTATACCAGGGTTAGATGATGAAAGGAATATTCCTAAATTTTATTATTAAATAAACTAAGAAATAGTAGTTCATTTTAAGTGGGCTGCTATTTTATTGCATTTTTATTTAATAATGTTAATTAAAAAATGTATATAAAGTAAAGTGATACTGATTTGCTTTACCTTATAAAGATTTAGGAGAATAATTGATTCATAGAGCAAAATTATTAAAAAATTTGAGATAAAGAGCAATAAATGGGTAAACGAATTTTACGCCTTTAGTGTAAGGTGGTAAAATAGAAAAAGATAAATTTATAATGAAAGGAATAAAAAGATGATAAGACAAGCAACTGAAAAAGATTTAGTGGATATTCTAGAGATTTATAATGATGCTATATTGAATACAACAGCAATTTATGCATATGAAGCCCATACTCTTGACGAAAGAAAAGAATGGTATAAAAAAAAGAAAGAAGACGGCTATCCATTGCTAGTATTTGAGAAAAATAAAAAAGTTGCAGGATTTGCTACATATGGACCATTTAGAGCTTATCCAGCATTTAAATATTCAATTGAGCATTCAGTGTATGTACATAAAGATTATAGGAATTTAGGAATAGGAAAAGCCTTATTAAAGGAATTAATAGATACTGCAAATGCAGAGGAATATGCAACTATGGTAGCGTGTATTGACCGTTTAAATGAAAATAGCATTAAAATCCATGAAAAATTTGGGTTTGAATATTCTGGAACCATAACAAAAGCCGGTTATAAATTTGGTAAATGGTTGGATTTGGTTTTTTATCAATTAGGTTTAACAGGGCCAAAGGTTCCTATAGAAAAATAGTTGAATTCAATAGGGGATTCAATCCCAAAATAGCCTGAAAAAATATTTCTTATACTATTTTATCAAAAAAGTTCTAATTTCACTGAAAATTCACAAACAAAGTACATTTCCACATAAAACGGGATTGTATTTGAATACCTGACTTACGGACAGTTATATTTCATAAATTTAAATTAAACCATAATAGTTACTTATTTAAATTATTATGGTGTTTTCCGTTTTTGTCCAATGTAATATTATAAAATAAATAGGATTAAATGTAATTGGATTAGTGTAATTATCGCAATGTAAGTATTTAACATTAACTTTCATAAAGTGTAAAACAGAATTTTAAATGATAAGCATTTCTAGATGAATAATAGCATCTTTTAAACCACTTTATTCCTGCTCTAAATAAACTATAAATTCTAACTTGTTGTCCTTTTAAAGTTTTAGTGGCACTTATAATTTTATTCTTCTTGTCTTTCTTGCAAGAAACTCCAAGTGTTATAATCCAGCAATATGCGATAGATATGCATAAATAAAGCATTCTAATATAATGAATATCCATACTCCAAGTAGATTCTAAATTGAAACCGCCATATTACAAATATAATTTTGAGCTGTTAATTTTATATTGTAGAAATATTTTGTTGTACCTTTTAAAGGAGTTATATCTTCCAATTTTTTTATTTTGGGTTTTCCACTTATGGTTATCCCTAAATCTTTAGTACATCTTATACAATACTTCCACTTAAGTTCTTTATCTATGAATTCGAACAAGTCTGTACTCTTAAACTCTCTATCAGCAAGAAGTAACATCATATTTATAGGGAAGTATTATAGAATGAAGAAATTTAAGACCTTCCCTTATATGTTTAAAATCTTTATTTCCATCTTCTTTATACAAAAAGATTTTGTACCAGAGTGGAATAGCCCTTTTACCGGCTTTTAAAGAAAACTGTAATATTACAAATTTATCTTGTATAGTGGTATGATCAAATATTATATATATTGAATTTGAAGTATTTTTATATTTCTTTAGAAATTTATATATGTAAAATTCATATAGTTTTTCGGGTTTTAGAGCTTAATTACTTAAAAATCTTTGAATTCTTTTGATTTTACTATCTTCTGTTCCAGAAGAATACGAATCTTTAAGTTCCTGTGTAATTTCAGATAACACAACTGTCTTTGAAATAATTATACCAACAATTATTGCAACTAAATTATTTAATCTTTTTGAAGATAAAGGTATCATTTTTTCTAGTGTTTTTTTCAATTCTGTAGTAATATATTCTTGATCATTGATCATTGATCATAAATAAACCAACTTTCCTATGTAAATTGTGTTTGCAAATCAATTTTACACTAGAAATGGTGGTTTTTTATTATTTTCAAATTAAATTTTTTCTTGGAATCAATATTGGTAATTATATGGTTATTAACTGTCCGTAGGTCAGATGTTATGTGTAGTTCAATTGCAATTGGATTATTACAAATAATTGCACTAAAATTTTCGGCAACAGAACTAAATAACAAATTCTTTAGATATCTAAGAACATCATCGAAAGAAATAGTTTCAGAAGCAACAGTAGCAAGCTACTTTCGTAAAAATATTTTTCGCATTATGTGTAAAAATGCGAATTTAAGCATAACTAAAATAATTAAAAACAAGCAAGCAGATGCTTCATTTTATGATGATCTACAGGCTTGATAATTGAACAAAATTTTTGACTGTCCAGTATGTTATTTTATGGGAGCAATATTAATATTCATATACGAAAGAATACAAAGATTGTAGAGTGAAATATTGTGCAGTTGCAGAAAATACTGTATGATTAAGTAAAATATTTAAATATGGTTAATAATTTCAATTGAGCTAAGTAAAGGAGAAGAAATTATATGTATTCACACGAAATTGATTATTCTATTTATGGTGATGATATGCAATATGTGGAAATTGAACTTGATCCAATGGAAACAGTTGTAGCAGAAGCTGGTGCTTTAATGATGATGACTCCTTCGATACAAATGGAAACTATATTTGGGGATGGATCAAAACAAAATACTGGTGGATTTGTGGATAAAATTTTCTCGGCAGGAAAAAGGGTACTGACAGGAGAGAGTTTATTTATGACGGCATTTACAAATGTAGGACAATTAAAGGAAAAATTATATTTTGCAGCACCTTATCCGGGGAAAATACTTCCAATGGATTTAAGAGCTTATGGTGGCCAATTAATATGTCAAAAGGATGCTTTTTTATGTGCAGCTAAAGGTGTATCTATAGGTATAGATTTTAGGAAAAAATTAAGTGTTGGTTTCTTTGGCGGTGAAGGATTTATTCTTGAAAAATTAGAAGGAGATGGAATGGCTTTTATACATGCATGTGGAGCTATAGTTAAAAGAGACTTAGTGCTTGGAGAAATACTAAAAATAGATACTGGTTGTTTAGTAGCTATGACTAGAAATGTTCAATATGATATTCAGTTTGTAGGTGGAATTAAGAATACATTATTTGGTGGAGAAGGTATTTTCTTTGCTACCGTAAGCGGACCCGGAACAGTATGGATCCAAAGCTTACCATTTAGCAGATTAGCAGAGCGTGTATTTGCAGCAGCACCAGGCGCCGGAGGACGTAATAAAGAAGAAGGCAGTGTCCTTGGTATGTTAGGTAATTTCTTAGATGGAGATAATTAATCTAAATTAATTTTCCTATTAATAAAATAACTTAAATTATTGGAAACATAATAATTTAAGTTATTTTTTATATATGTAAGTATTATGATGATTGCTTACTAATTAATATATCCTTTTCAAGGATATGGTTAAGGATCCAATTAAGAAGAAAATGCACTAAATCCTTAATATGAATATATTCATTTGTTGCAAGAGCAGTTAAGTTTGTTTCATTAATTTTTTGTATAAAATTATCATGCTCGCTTTTGTGTTCATTGAACATTGGATAGTGGACTTTTAACATGTATGACTCTTCAGTGGAGAAATGAAACTTAGAATATTGAATTAAGTCGTTTACCAATAAAATCACATCGTCTGGTTTACTTAGATAGGAATCGTTTTTCATTAGATTTAAAGCAGAATTTCCTAGGTCAAAAAGATGCTTATGTTGATTGTCAATTAGTTCTATACCAACTGAATAGGAATCTTTCCATTGGAACATAATAATAATTCCTCCTTAATATAATTTTATAATACAATTATAAGATACGAAGGTACATTTTTCTAGGAGTATTAAAGAAAAACACAACTTTTAACATACTGGACAGTCAAAAGTTCTATAAAAAAAGTTAACCCTTTTAGGCAAATTTATAGTATCCTTTTAATTGCTTAAGAAAAAAAGGAGATACACTCTACCAAAAGAATTAACTAAAGTTAGTTTATCA
>JAJXWH010000126.1 GCA_021781745.1 Bacillota bacterium
CGTTAATGCTCCTATTCCTCCGTCAAATAATACAGTTCCCCAGTTTATATCCTCTCCATTTAGCTTTTGTCTCACTATGCTTTCAAACGCATTAGTTGCTGCACCTAATGCCATCTTTCCACCTAATGCTTCTCCTACACCAAATGGTCCAAATATTGCTCCAGATAAGGCTCCTATAAAAGCTTCTCTTCCCCCAGCCCACATATAATCTGTTATGTCACTAACTTCTCCACGCCTTATATCCGATATTGCCATACTTGCAACTGCTGCCGTACCTGAAACTGCTGCACCTACTCCAACTGCAACCACTACTCCAGCTGCAAGTCCTGCTGTAGCAACTATAGCAACTGCTGCTACTGTGACTGCTGCTACCACTGCTAAGCCTGCAAGAACATTTGTAGCAAGTTTTCCCCAGTCAAATGGTTTCTTTTCTTCCTTTGGCGGCTCAGGCGGCTGTGCTGCCTGTGGTTCATCATCAAAAGGAGCATAGGCCTCACTGTCCCTTCCGTTTTTCATAACATTTTCACCTAAAAAGTGAAACTCACTTTCTATAGAAAATCCGCTTTCTGCTTCTGTTTTTGCTACAAATATCTGACTTTGTGCATCTATTTTTACATTTTTGGGTGTCTTTATTATTATATCATCATCTGCGTTTATTGTTAACTTTTTATGACTTGTAAGTGTTACTCCAACATTGTCATCAAAACTTATGCTTACCGGCTCTTTACCCCTTATATTTAGTGCATTCGGTATCATTTCTATTTCATTGCCATGTTCTGTCCCTAAATATCTTTTTGTTGTATCAGATGTCTTTTGACAGCTGCCTCCATTATTTCTTACGCAGCCTGTAACTACTGGCTCTTCACTTGTTTCATTTGGAAAATATAATCTTGCACTTGTTCCTATTATAGGCATACAGTACATTATGTTTCCTGTTGGTGGAGCAAAAGGGAACCAGGCGGCTTCTTCTTTATTTTGTTTTTCATCTATGCTTAAATGAAGCTTTACCTTTTCGCCCTCTCTGGCTATTACTTTTCCATCAAGGGATGCTCCTGCTAAAATTGAATTATAAAGTTTAGTCTGCCATATACCATTTTTTCTGCATAGCGTATACTTGTAAATTATTTCATCTTTTAAAGCATACGCTGAATATTGGTTTACATAAAGCTCTTTACCTTTAAAATAAATGTCATCTCCAACGTCATATTGTTCTCTTTTTTCTAGTTCATAATAAAAATAATCTGTATCATGCCCTGCATCATCTCCACCAGCTTCTCTAAATCTTTGAAGACTTTTATATGCCTTATAGTATTTCGTATCTTCCAATTCATGGCTATCATTATTTGGTCTTCCGAAATAAAATAAATCATTTGAATTAATTATATCAGCATAAAGTTCTGAATTTAATTCACTTGCTATTCTCTTTAAAAAGTTCCAATCACTTTCCTTAAATTGAAATAGGGGTTTTCCTGTTTTCTGGTCTTGTCCTATGCATTGGGTATTTATATGATTTGGATAATCCTTTAATATAATATTTATAAGTTCATCATATGTCATATCAGCATTTTGAAAGGATCTGCTCTTTTCTTGTATATCTAATTCAACACTTGATGTCAGTGCTTCTATTTCTAAATAATAAACTCCATTTATATTACTTGTCTTAATATCATCTATAATTCCATCAAATAACCTTCTACTATTCCTTTCATCAACTTCATTTATGTTTACAATATTATCATCACTATTATCCTTGTCCTCAAGTTTTTCATAAACTGTTATTTTATCATCTGTGGAAGCTTTTATTGCTGAATCAAAATTAATTGAATCATCTATTAAACACTTTAAGTATAAATATCCATGATTATTAGGCTTATTTTCAATTTTTATATCTTCTATCTTCAGCAATGTATACGGAGATTTAACCCTTAGTCCATGAATCGCTCCCATTTCTTCTTCCCTTCTCTCCTTTTTTGTTTAATTACTTAATCATCTTCCTGGCCAGTTGTTACAAAAGTTATTTGTCCTCCATATTTGCATACGAGAACTGAATCTGTAGTTAATGCTGGCTCACCTCTAATTAGTGCATCTTCCTTAACATCCATCCAATCATCTAATATTGTTACAGCACACTTTTTCCCGCTAACAGTTTGTCCATTTTCTCCTACTAAATAGATATTCTCACTTGATGGACAATCTCCAGTGCATATTCCAAAATATGAAATATTCTCTCCAATCACTCTATCTTTTTTATACATCATGGGTTTTCCTTTTATATAAGAGCCATGGCTATAGGGAAGATTTATCTTTCTTCTATGAGTTCCTTTATCGCAAACCATCTTAGCTCCTCTTACAATATAATATTGATCTTCATCGCTCATTTTCTCTCATCTCCACTTAATTTTTTATTCCACACTGTGCACTCTAAGTATTATTCAACCTGCAGACATTCTAGTTTTATACCTTTAAATCCACGTCTAAGTAAACTTTCAGCAACATCTAACCTTATCACTATTAATGGTTTTGAACTTTCTTTAATTTTAAAAATCTTCTTATCTTTAATCTTTTCTTTATCCAATACTATTTTTTTAACTACAGTCTTATTTAAATTTAATTCTGCTTTATCACTTAAAGCATCTATTTCTTCAAATATTGGCAGAAAATAATTTTTTTGCTTATCATGAGCATAATCAATAAGTGGTAAACTTTTAAATAAAGCATCTGTATTAAATTTATCAATAATTTCCTTTACCCCCTCAGATATCAAGAGTTCTCACGGAAACTCTATAGAGTCTGTGATTACTCTATTTTACTAATTTGATTTTTTCTTGATTCCCCCAATTTTTTTGAATAAAATACTTGACAAATGTATAAAAATTTGCAGCCATC
>JAJXWH010000094.1 GCA_021781745.1 Bacillota bacterium
CTTTAATGGGCACTCCCATCGTAGCCTATACAAAAAATGTAGTCGGTACGCAGCTCCAAGACCATTTTCAATAATTTCTTTGTACTTGTTCTCACCATTACAAGCTCTCTGTAACACTTCCTATTATTTACTTTTCTTTTCATTACTTTTATTTTTTAAATGTTTTACCAAACAAACACATAATAGTCAATCATCAAATTATAATTTGCAGAGTAGAGCAGATAAGTGTACAGTATTTAAAGTCACAGGTAATAATATTATTGGAGTATATTGAAACTCAATGTTTAATTAGCTATAATATTGTTAATAATCAATACAAAAGATGAATAATAAGGTAAGGTTGATTGAATGAGTAAAACTTTAAAAGAATTAAATCTTGAAGATGATTTTCTATTTGCTAAGGTAATGAGCGATAAGGAAATTTGCAAAGAATTATTAGAAAAGGTTTTAGAGATTGAAATAGAAAAAATAGAAATGATACAAGAGCAAAAGACTATAGATTTATTGGTTGAAAGTAAAGGTATTAGATTAGATGTATATGTCAAAGATGAAAAAAATACAATTTATAATGTTGAAATGCAACGAGGAAGACACAAAAATTTGCCTAAAAGATTAAGATATTATCAAGGTAGCATAGATTTAGATTTGATAAGTAAAGGTGAAGATTATAGAAAACTAGCCAAGAGTTACATTATATTTATTTGTACATTTGATTTATTTGAAAAAGGACGTCATAAATATACTTTTCAAAATGTATGTTTAGAAGATAATAGTATTATATTAAATGATGAAGCACAAAAAATAATATTAAGCACAAAAGGGATTATCAAGGATTTAGATGAAGAATTATTGGAATTTCTTGAATATGTAGAAGATTCAACAGATGATACAGTAAAGCATACTAAAGGGAATCTCGTAAAGAATATACATGAAAGAGTTAAGGAAGTTAAAAATGATAGATCTGTGGAGGTGGAGTTCATGACTTTATTGGAAAGAGATAGAGAAAAAATTGAAGAAGCGATAAGACAATTGATATTAAAACAATATAGTAAAGGGCTTTCTATAGAATATATTGCAGAAATAAATGAATTTGATGTTGAATATGTAAAAGAAATAGTGAAAGATGGTGCACCAAAAATTAAATAATTTAAAGTTACTTGTAATAAAATTTACTGGCGGGAGATTCTTGTCAGTATTATTTTTTTATTATAATTTATTACTAAGTTAAATTAATAAAAGTGTTGATGAAAATATGTAAGAGAATAGTTAAATATGTCCTATAATAGTAACTAAAAGATAAATTATAATTTATAATACCTAACCTTTTCATCTATCCATTTGTATACATTATTCATTTCTTCTATATAATCATCATTAATTTCAAAAAATTTAGCATTATTTTTCTTACAGAGTTCTTTAACCTCTGAATGAAGTTTAATAAAATTATCTTTGTTCATATAATTATCAAACTCCTTTTGTTCTATCTCACTTTTATGCTCAATAATTCCTGAATCATAATGTTTCTCAATATAATCTTTTGAAAATCCTATATATAGAGAAATTATCTCTTTTAAATAATTAGGTTCAAAATTATTGATATGCTCTGGAGGCAGATAGCATCCTTCAATTATAATGTTTTGTCTATTCTCAATATTGGTCATTATTATCCCTTTCACTATTGGCCATAATTTATATGTGAGTTCATTATCACCATCAGTTGCAGAAAAATCACAATATTTACTTCCACGAATCAAGCCCATTTTTATATGATCTATAGACAAATATGGAATCTTATATTTGTCGAGTAATTTTTGAGCCATTACTGTTTTTCCTGTGCAGCTAACTCCACCAATTAAAATAACCATAGTTGTATCCCTCCAATTATCTTTATAACGTGCTAATTTACATTTCTGAAATAACTATAAATTAGCGATTATTATATCCTTAATGATAGTATGTTAATTAGTTCTTTAAAATCTTCTATATAATAATCTGCAAATTTCTTTATTTCATTAAGTTGTATTGCTTCTTTTTTTAATAGGTATCCTGTTAATATAGTTTTTATTCCTAATTCTTTTGCACCTTTTAATTCATCAGAACCACCATCCCCAATAAAAATGCAATTCTCAGGGTTAGCATTCATTTTTTTTAATGCGATTTTATATATTTCTATTTGAGGTTTTAAAAATCCCACTTTATATGAGAATACCGCATCATCAAATAGCTTATGTAAAGGCGATTTCTCCCAATGCATCACATCAATTATATCTGCATTACTAATTAAACATATTTTCTTTCCATTCTTCTTTATATCTAAAAGCACATCAAGAATTGTAGAATCTATATTAATTAAGGATTTTTTTAATCTCTCCTCCCTTAATTTTAAAATCTCCTTTTTGGCGCTTTCATTAACATTTATTTTCATTTTATTAATAATATCTTCAACTATTTGTTCAGGATTTATATTTTTACTTGTAGCTCTTTTTAAGTATACTTCATCATCCTCAGCATATTTTTCCCATTCTTCTATTGTTATTCCCAACACGTCATTTTCATTTTTTAAATCATTATATTTAGGTGTCACAAGAGTAAAAAACAAATCAAAAAATACAACATTTATATCATCTTTCACTTTTTAATTCACCACTTCTATAATCTATTTGTTCTCATATATTACATTAATGACAATCATTTACTATAAACCTGACATTCTATTTAATCTCTTTAATTATTATTGGGCTTTTAACATTAGTATTGTCTAATATTAAGTCTACAAAATCCAAAGGGTTATTTAATTCTTCGTATAAATGATATGCTGGAATATATCTATTTAAATACTTGTTCATTAATACTTCTATGCTTCCATTCTTCGCGAAATCTCTTTGAGTTGCTCTTTTAAGCTGTTCATCTTCTCCAACTTGTAACAAAATACTATAATCATAATATTTTTTGAACTCGTTTCTATATAAAAAAACGCCTTCAGCAATCAATATACTTTGCTCATCAAGGCTTATTTCTAATTTTTTATCGAACTCATCAGTTTCTGCATTTAGCACATATTCATCAATGAATAAATGTCCTAAATCCTTTGCCTTCTTTAATATACAATTCTCAAAATACTCATAATTAAAATTTTTCAAATAATGTTGTTTAGGCAATGAAAATTCATTAGAATACCGTAATGCTCTTTTATTGCAAAAATAATCTATTGAAACAATGTCTGCTTTAAAGCCTTTTGCAGCTAATACATTCTTTAAGTCATCAGCGAAAACTGATTTACCACAGCAGCCCTGACCTTCAATTCCAACAATTAAACAATTGTTTTTAGTTTTCTTTTGCTCTATTAATTTTTCTGATATGTAATCCAATAACTTTTTTCTTTCCATTATTTTCCCAAACCTCCAAGATGGCCTTTATTGTTTCTGCTCTCCATATTTATGTTATAAAACCTAGGGTAGCAATTCGTTTACATATAATCAATAATATTTGCAAATTTTGAAATTATAATATCTGGCTCTTTTTCTAATATATCTACGCTTCCCATTCCTCCCCAGCCTTGTTTTACCCAAATAGCTTTCATCCCTAATTCTATTGCAGGTATGATATCATTATCTAGTCTATCTCCAACCATACATCCATCAGCAGGAGAACAATTTGCTTTTTCTAGTGCAATACGAAAAAGTCTTTGATTTGGTTTTGCAACATTTTCTTCTGCAGAAGCAGCTATTACATCAAAAAAATGCCTTATTCCAAAATTTACAAGCCTTTGTTCTGTACCTAATTCCTGATTAGCAATTATCCCTAATTTGTATTTTCCATGCAGCTTTTCCAGCACAGCATACGTACCTTCATATAATTTTTCATATTCACTTTTCCAATGTACTTTATTTAATCCAAATTCTTTTAAAGCACATTTATATGGGTCTTTATTTTGTTTAGCATAAAAGCTCATTTTCTTTAAAAATTCATCTTTAGATGGAGCATTTTTCTGTTGTAATGTTTCAATTATTCTATAGTTATAACATTCTTCTTCATTAATAAATGTAGACCCCATATCCATAAATACCCACTCAGTCAAAAAAATCACCTCCATCAAAATTCCTTTATAAGAACATTGTGCAATAATTATGCCGCTTTGTTTCCTTAGAGAACTTACTTTTATAATACTCAACCTTAAAATTTCAATTTGTCAATTGAGGTCGTGTTCTATTATAATAATTGATTCCTTATGCTCACCAATCATTTCAACTGATATCTTTTTGACCACTGTGCTAAATTTTTTATTACATTTACTTACATCGTCAAATGCCTTATCAAGTAACTCTTTAGACGGTACTTTTCCAACTGTCATATGTGGAACATAATCACCGCCTGAATCAAATTGCTTTAATTTATCTTTATATAGCATATCATGAATATTTTGTATGACATCTATACCTTGTACTATATTTAAAAACAAGTAGTTTCCATATCTATCTTCTTGTTTACTAAAACCTTCTAACTCAATTTTAAATGGCTGTATACCTTTCAAGCTCTCTTTTAAATGTAAATTAAGTTCTTCATTAGTTGACTCAATATTAAAAGGAAATACTAAAGTAATATGAGGCAATACTAAATCTGCTAAAGGGTCATATTTCTTACGGATATTATTTATAACATCCATGTTTTCAAATTCAGGAAAAATCATAATAGTCCTTATATTCATACTCATATCTTCTCCACAAATTGTAATTTACCTTTCAGTTAATTATATCATATTTTGTAAATATTACACTGTTAACCTTCAAGCTGCATAATATCATTTGGCGTTATTCTCATAATATTTTCAGGTTCATCTTCATCATCTACTTGAATCGTTTTAACATATTTGAAACCTACATTTTCATATGTTCTTATTGCAGCTTTATTCTTAGGTTCCGGTCCTAATATACAACTTACTGAATCACTTAATTTGAAAATTATTTCCTTTAGAAATTTACTAATTATCTAATCTCATTGTGATATTTTCCTTATAGGAATCCATAGTTCACAAAATAAACCTGGCTCCCCTTCATCAGGATAAATCTCATAGTCAGTGTCTTCTGTTTATTCATATTGTGGTAAAAACTCCTTAGGAGATGACTCTCCATATAATCAATTGCTTGTTGTAAGAATTTTACCCAGTTCATCTCTCATTTCCCCCTTTCACTATTTATTATAAAAACTTTTGTAAATATATTCCGGTCTTAGTTTGCTGAAATTTGTCCTGCATCCTTTTTTTGTTGTTTTTCGTAGTCCTATATAGACTATTACTCAGTTATGGCTATGATAATACAATGCCTTTTTCTATTTTGTTTCCTTTTAAAAAGTCTTCTACCTCAAGAGGTTCCCACCTGGAAACTGTAATATTTCTATAATCAGAATTAATAGTAAACAAAAGCCTGTTGAATATAATTCCACTTCAATAAGTAGTCCAATTTTGACTACCTGCTATTACATAAATTTAGAAGATTACACATTAGCCAATATATTTTACTGAGAACAAGCAGGGATTTTCTTCGTCCCAAAATAAAGGAAATACTTCTAATGGATAAAACCCATTTTTAAAATAAAATGCTCTTGTCTTTTCATATGGCTCATATTGTGCTGACGCGTCAAGTGTTTTTACTGTGATGAACTTATATCTATTTTCTTTGCAATAACTCTCAACAGCCATCAGTATAGCATGTCCTATGCCTTGCCTATGATACTCTTCCAATACACCTAAATTGTACAAGTCAACTGTGTATTCGTTATGCACTTTTAAAGCAACAAATCCTATGACTTTAGTTCCATCAAAAGCTGCAAAAAATGGCATATCCCTGTGCACAACAGACTTCTTCAAAATATCCTCTGGTGGACTAAACCACTTTGGCAGAGAATTCATAACTTCACGTGTAATACTCGTTTTTAAGTCTTTATCGATTATTTTCTCAACTTTAAACATACATATTTCCCCCCTTGTATCTAAACTATCTTTACTACATAATAAATTACAATTACGATTTATAAGATAACTTTATAGTAATTTAACTGACTTCATGCTCATTTTGTTCAATCAGACAAATTGGAATTTATCTATTATTTGAATTTTTCTAATCTGTATAATAGCTCATCATCAACTTTATCAATTCCATTCTTATAGTCATAACCAAGTTTTCTATAAAATTCAACAGCAGTGATTGATGCTGGAATTTCTATTCTTCTAGACCTTAAAAAATATTCATCTTGTTCTAATGTTTCAACTATCTTTCTTCCAATTCCTCTTCCTTGATATTCAGGTAACACGAATATTGTAAATAGACTACTTTCTTCTTTACTTCCCCAATACGGACCTATTGAGCCACATCCAACTAATTTATTATCTTTATAAACCACATAACTGTGTGTACATTTTGACCTCTCTATTAAATACTCTGCTGTTAATATTTTTACGTCATTTTCAATATATTCCACTGAATAGTCTTTAATATTTGTTTCTCTCAATGTTCTTGCTATTAAATCTGAAACTTCTTGCGCATCACTTTTTAGTAAATCTTTTTCGGGTACTTGTATATACTCCAATAACTGTTGTCCATTTTTATTTTCTGCTAAAATCATTTCTTAACTCCCACCCTTTAATTCATGATTATTTACCATCGCGTTTTATGATGCTCCTTAACTACAGTTGTTATACACTACTATCCTTATCCCTCAAAGCTACTTATTTGCAACAGTTAATATTCCAACACAATGTGATATTTAAATGCACTTACAAATATCTTTATTATTTCAGTCATTTGAATCTCCACGATATACTTTCCTAACCACATCTTCAATATTAGCTTCTGTAACACTTAGATCTCTTATTGGGAGCTTTTGTGCCAATTGAGAAATTAGTTCTGCTGCCGTGATTTCATCCTTCTTGAATCTATACCATATTTTTAGATTCTCTTGTTTGATAATCTCTGCATATGGAGTTACAATATCCACACAATGCTTTGAAAGTTCTACTATCAAAACACGGTATGGTGCCAGCCTTTCAACAATAGAATCTAAGGGTCCATCTTCAATAATTCCTCCATTATTAATAACTATAAGCCTTTTGCATAATTGTTCTACATCATCAAGATCATGAGTTGTAAGTATAACTGTTGTGTTATTAATTTTATTTATTTTTTCAATATAATTTCTAATAGAATGCTTTGCTTCAATATCTAAACCGATTGTTGGTTCATCAAGAAAAAGTATGTTTGGTGAATGAATCATTGCTGCCGCAATGTCTCCCCTCATTCTCTGACCTAAAGATAACTGTCTAACGGGAGTGTCTATAATCTCATTAATTTTCAATATCTCACTCATTATATCCATATTTTTATTAAAGCTTTTCAAATCTATTTGATATATTCGTCTTAAGAGTTCAAAAGATTCCCCTAAACGTAAATCCCAATAAAGTTGTGTCCTTTGACCAAATACTACCCCTAAGTTTTTTACAACAGCTTTTCTATTTTTTTGAGGAGATATTCCATCAATAAGAACTTCACCTGAAGTTGGATGCAAAATGCCAGACATTATTTTAACCGTTGTACTCTTACCAGCTCCATTAGGTCCTATGAAACCAACTATTTCTCCCTTTTTAATTGAAAAACTAATGTCATTAACTGCATAGACCGTACTTTTTTCAGGTTTAATTAAACTTGTTAAAGCACCTTTTAAACCTTTATTCTTTTTAACAACAGTAAACCCCTTTACTATATTTTTAACTTCGATTAATTCCATATAAATTAGCCCCCTTGCACTTGAACAGATTTTCTAGCTTTATTCCACAATAAGTAAACTATCATCATTAGCAAAATTGTCCATATTCCTTGTATGCATATAGCTTCAACTGCTTGTTTAACAGAAAGCTTTCCAATATAAATACTTAAACAGGTTTGATAAGTATATTGAAATGGAAGAAAACTAAGAATATTTTGTAGCCCATTTGGGAAAAACCAAATTGGTATTATACTACCAGAAAGTAACTTAATAAATACATTTTTGATACCTGCTAAGTTTCCAATATCCATAAGCCAAAATGTCATTATGCCAAATATTGCATCCATTGACCATAATAAAAGATAACAAAGTATTACACTAAAACTAAAAAGTAAAGAATATATAAAATTGACTGGTGGTGAAATTTTTATAAATAATAGTACAATTACACTCAATGGCAGAAGTTTATTTGCAAGATTTGTTATAAGTCCTCCAATATCTTGAGCAAAATACTTTCCAAGCAGGTTGATCGGTTTTAATAGATCAATTGCTATATTCCCTTCTCTTATATTATCATTTAAAGTTGCTTCTACTTCGAAAGAAAATATTGAAGATAATATTGAGGATAATATTGCATAAGTCACCATTTGACCTTCATTAACACCACTTACACTATCAATACCATTAAAAGCTGTTTTCCACAAAAATACTGTAGCCATCATCATTATTAAATTACTAATTAGCACTGATATAACCTCAAACCTATAAGTTAATGAATTAATCATCTTCATTTTTGCTAAATATAAATAAGCTGACATATCTTTCCCTCCTCACAAAAATTTTCTTCTCTCATTTGTACCTTTATAATGTATGATTTTAGAATCATATAAAAATATATTTTTACCCCTAAGAACCTGCACTAGAATAATTTTTTAATCCCCAATTAAATACTACACCAGCCAGAAAAAACATTATTACAGCTACAATTGGTGTCCAAATAGCTAGTCCTAGCGGCAAAGAAGTACGAGAATTCTGACCTAAAAATTCACAAGCTGGGTAAAAACTAATAAAACCTATGGGAATTAAAAATGTAAATATTGTTTGAATTATTTGAGGATAAATTGATAGTGGATACAATGTTGTACGCTCTGATAAATCATGTATAATCCATACCAGAGAACGACTACGATTTGTCCAAAAGGCAATAGAGCAGAAAATAGTGTAAATAGAGGATCTAATGATTGCCGCAGAAATTACAACAACTATTATCTCTACTGCATTAACAAGAGTCCATTGAAAATGAACAAGTTTGCAGCCTATGGTAAATATTATTCCTCCTGTAAATATGTCTGTTAGACCAATAAAATTAATATAATTAGTAATGAACTGAAAAAATACATTCATTGGCCTTAATAACATTCGATCAAATTCACCACGAGTTACATAGCCTTCTATATTCCAGGTTTGAATTGCAAATACAACCATTAATCCATGGCTTAAGTCCCCAAGACCATAAATAAATGCAAGCTGCGGGAAGGTCCATCCTGCAAGAGGTTGGAACCTATTAACAAGTATATAAAGAAATAATATTCCAACAAAATATCCTATAGGATTTATAATAAACCAACTCACTAAAAATAATGGATACTCAATCTGCTTTTGAATAACAAGACGTGCGTTGCATAATGCAACAGATCCATAATAACTAATAGTTTTAAACAATGCTATTCCCCCTTTTTATTATTTTTTCATTCAAACCTTCATTTTCTGCTAATAAGGTAGATATTTTCGATAAAATCCCAATAAGAGAAAAATCTAATACTCCTTGTATCCTAAATCCTTTCCACCCATTATCACATTCAACTGCATTTTCAGGCACTGACTTTGTGCTACACACTAATGACAGTTCTTCATCTGTCTTACCAATAAAACAAAACTTATCCGAATAATCTATTTGTGATAAATCTTCAACTTTACATACTGAAAAATCTTCATCTATTATCTTTATCTCCATAATATTACATTCCTTTTCAAATAAAACTTGTAAATAACTATTTTTGAATAGCCATATCGTAACATCCCCACATTTCATCCTTATATGGGAATACCTTTTCCCAGTACTTTTCATCAATAAATCCTGCTTTTTGATAACAAGAATGTGCAGCTGGATTATTATCAAAAACTTTTAGCGTTACTTTTGACACCACTTCACAAATTCCTCTTCATTGCCTATCCAATTAACAATATATTTTGCATCCCATGATTTATATGGTCTTAACCTTAACATTGTAAATATCCTCCAATCCTATATCATAAATTTTTGTGCTTCACATTAATCACTCTGACATAATTTTATCTGTTACCACACGAACTGCCAATGTGAAATATGGAATTAAATCATCTCCCCAATCCACAAATAACCCAGAGATAATGTATCATAAGATTTTATAATTGCCTGTTCAAAACCAGTTACATAAGAATCGTTCTTCTTCTTACTCATCATATATAAGTAATTCTCTTCTATTTTTTTCTTAAATTTATCTAACAAGTTACTATATATCTTCTAGTTAATTATATACCATTTGTAAATCAAATACTATTATACTTGTAATTCACTTTATTTCAAAAAAACTCTTGCAGTGTTAATTTATATCAGTATACTAATATTAACGGCTCCGTAAATATAACAGAATAAGAAGCTTTATTTATGGAACAATTTAATTTAAAATCAATTGGTGCCTAAATGGTGTTCCAAATGGCCAAAAATATTCAGGAGGCCGGGAAATTTGATTGGAGTAAAGTATTTAACTTTTATTTAGAATTTTATATTCTCTAAGCACTAGAGTAGATTTTTTTAAAATCTACTTCATTACTTTCCATATAAAGTTAATTATGGTAACATGTACACTGTGATCAAAATTATACAAAGGGGATTTAAAAATGAAAAAACTACAATTAATAGTGCTAATTATTCTATGCATTTTTTTATGCAGTTGTGGATTTAAAGCACCTGTCAATGCACCTGTTAAGGAAAATGAAGCTAAATCAATAGACTATTCTTCGCTTTCAAATGATCTTTTTAGCTATGATATTTTATTAGATGGGAAAAAATATACACTTCCAGTGAACTTTTCAGAACTTGAAGCAGATGGCTGGACAATAGATCCTGAAAGTGCCAAACATGGTCTTATGGCACACTTCTATGTAATAAATATAAAGATTACAAAAAACCAAGAGGAGGTAACTGTAAATTTTGTAAATAATAGTTCTGAATCTCGTGATTTAAATAAATGTGATGTTGGATTAATAAGGACTTATGGAGGTTTTGGTGCAGGCAAAGTTTCTGTTGTTTTACCTAAAGGAATAAGTTTCAATGCCACTGAAGATGAAATAACTTCCGCTTATGGAAAACCATCTAAAATTGAGTCACTTGATGATAACTTTGATACATATACCTATATTGATCCTAATGTTATAGATGAAACTTATCAAAATATTGAATTAATTATGAGTAAAAAGGATCATATGCTGTCTAGTATACAGGCAGAAAACATGTATTCAAAAGAAAAATTAAATCAAAGTAATAAATAATCTAGTATTTATATTAAGAATGTATAATTTTTCAATTGTTATTTGATTTTAATAAATTTAAGTTTCTTAAATCTATAAACTAAATTATTCAATTTTAATTCTAAATAAAATAAAGGTAGACTAAGTATTTATACCTAATCTACCTCTATTGGCTATTTATCTGTGCAATCTAGCCAAACTTATTATAACACACTAATTTATATAGCTATAAAATATTTTAAATAATTCATAAAAAATTACTGTTGTACATAATTTGAATATTCTGAATTAATTTAAGTATTTTATTCATAAGGATAATAGTGTGGAATTTTAGATTGAAATTCCTTTAAACTTAAAATATGATTATCATTATTAAATTCAATGAGTGATACGCCATCAAACTCATCAATTTTTCCATCATATATGCAATTAAAATACCATTCAACTATAGTTATATTACCTGAATGGATAAACTGCTTTATGTCCCATTTAAGAACCTTTCCCCTTTTATGCCAATCTTCAAACCATCTCTTAATGGTTTTTATTCCATGATATTCAGGTCCATAACATTCACTATAAATTATTTTTGAGTCAAATATATCTTCCAGTATTAAATCGTTATTATTCAACCAGGATTCAAAATAATTCTTTATAACCTTTTCATGTTCAACCATTAATTATCACTCCAATATCCATTAATTCTTTTATCTCAAAATGATTTACTATATTTCACAAAACAAATATTAAAAAGGAAAATTTACAGATATTTTTTATACTACACCTCTGCAAATTATAATTTGTAAATTAATCAATCATTACAATATCAAATGAAAATGGAAATTCTTTAGCTTCTTTATTCTCAAAATCAACTTTATATCCAGTTAAAGGCTATGTTAAAGATTAGTGTTGATAATCGAATATTTTTTAGGGAACTCCACCAAAAGATCCCTAAATTTGATTTTAAGAGTATTGTTTATTATTTCGTGCAGACGTATAAACCAAATTCCTCGGCAGTCGCAATATTACCTTCTAAATCTTTATAACAATCTATCTTGGAAAATCCAGAAAGGTTTAACAAATTAACAACATCAGTTATTGCAAAAGCCTTTTGTTTTTCTCTATATTCTATAATTTCATCATTAATGGTGTCTATTGTTATGCAATTTTCAATTCTATACCCATTTTCAAAATATTTTTCACTCAAAATAAATTGATTATTTTTCTCTGCCCAATCTCGTCTTTTTTCTTGTTTGATATTAGGGATTATCTGGGGACCTGCTGTTCTTAAAAGAAACTTGCCACCCGCCTTAATTGACTTATAAATATTGCTAAAATGAACTTGAAGTTCATTATCATCCATAAAACCTAAAGTATGATAGTAAGCAATAGCAAAATCATACATATTATGTTCAACAATCTGTGAACCTCTTTTAAATTCAAACATAATATCTAAATTTAGTTTCTTTGCATTCTCGATTGCCTGTTTAAGATAAATTTCCGCCACATCTATACCCTTGACATCATATCCTCTACGTGCAAATTCAATCGAATGTCTACCCGTACCACAACCTATGTCCAACATTTTTAATGGAGGACATACATTTAGAATTGTTTCTATCATAGAAACTTCATTACTCGTTTGCTTTTCGTCAGGCATACCTTGCCATTCCAAAAAACTATTTTGCGATTCAGTATTTTCCCAATTCCAATTAATTATCTTCCTTTTCAATTTTCTCAACCTCCCTTACTAAAATAGAGTTCTCACGGAAACTCTATAGAGTCTGTGATTACTCTATTTTACTAATTTGATTTTTTCTTGATTCCCCCAATTTTTTTGAATAAAATACTTGACAAATGTATAAAAATTTGCAGCCATCC
>JAJXWH010000035.1 GCA_021781745.1 Bacillota bacterium
CAAAGGGGTATACGGAAAAAATTATAAGATATAATAAGAAAACCATAGGGAAATCAATCTCTATGATTTTTTGCTTAAAATATAATGAATTTCTCCGAAGGAGCGTGGCGCAGCCACTTTGTTCTTTTATTTTTAAGTTGTATGAGAGTATAGTCTTTTATATTATGACCATCTATAAGTATATTTCCAATAGATACATCGTAAAATCGGCATATTAGATTAATAAGAGTCGACTTTCCAGAACCAGTACCTCCAATAATTCCTATAGTTTCATTTGGATAAATCTTAACTGAAATATTGTCTAATGAATATTTGTTTGAATTATCATATGAAAAAGAGACGTTTTTTAATTCTACTTTAGGAACATTTCCTTCAATAGGTTCAATATAATTTTGATTTGTATTTTCCTTAATAGAACTTGAAGTGTCAAAAAGTTCATTTACTCTCGCTGCAGAAGCAGAGGCTTTTGTAAATATAACCACAAGGTTAGAAACTACAATAAGAGCAAGAAGTATTTGTGTAATATAATTAACAAAAGCAATTATTTGACCTTGAGTTAAATCGCCACTATCGACACGCATACCTCCAAACCATATAATTGCAATAATAGAAAAGTTCAAAACAATATATGTAGCAGGATTTAATAGAGAAGATAGCTTACCTACTTTTATTGCAGTATTACTTAAATCTTCATTAAAATCATTAAATTTAGCTTCTTCATATTTTTGTTTTGAAAAAGCCCGAATAACACGAACTCCTTCAAGGTTTTCACGGGTAGTTAAAGCAATTTTATCTAATTTTGCTTGTATTAATTTAAAATAAGGAATAGAATTTTTTATTACAATATAAAGTATTAATACAATTAATGGGGTTGCTATAAGGAAGATTAATGAAAGTTTTAAATCTAAAATCATTGCCATCATAACAGCGCCTAACACTAGAAAAGGCGCTCTGATTACAAGTCTTATAAGCATAGCAACCGCTAATTGAAGTTGATTTACATCATTAGTTATTCTAGTTATTAATGATGAGGTTCCGAATTTATCTATTTCTTTATATGAAAAAGTGTTAAGGTGAGCAAATAATTCATTCCTTACTGTTGTACCAAATCCTTGAGATGCAATTGAGGCATACTTTTGACAAATAAGTGCTGAACTAAGACTTATTATTCCGATGATTAATAGTATAAGACCCATTTTTAATACATAATTAATATCCTTATTATGTACTCCTATATCGATTATTTTTGCCATAATAATAGGAACAATAAGTTCAAATATTGCCTCAACTAATTTGAAAATTGGTCCTAAGATAACTTGCTTCTTATAATCTTTTAAAAAACGTGCTATTTTCAGCATGGTTATCAAATCCTTTCTTGAGTAAATTAATAATATCAGTTATTATTGTAACAAAGTATAACTTATATTAAAAATATTTATCATATATAGAAAGTATATTAAAAAAGTATACACCTTAGAAAAAAGCGCGAAGCGCAATTAAGATCATTTGCTTAGAAAAAAGCGCGAAGCGCAATTAAGATCATTTGCTTAGAAAAAAGCGCGCCCTTCTGAAAAAAGTGCGTAGCACAATTAGGAACTTATTAAGCGTAATTAAAAACATTTAGCTATAAAAAAGCACGCCTTATGAGAAGGTGGAAATTATAAGGTATGGGTAATTTATTACTATAGATAAACCAACTATAAATTGTACTTATACTTTGAAATATATCCCAACCAGAAATCAGAATCATTTTTTGCGGAATGTTTCATTAGGAATTTTTATGGCTGTGATTCTTGGCTAGAAGTTGTTCCAAATGTGCTAGTTCAAAGCTTGTTCTTTGAGGCTAGCATTTTGGGCACAACTTCTAGCCTTAGAATCACCCATAAAAATTCCTTTGAAACTGGAGCAAAAGAATGATTTTGATTTCGGTGAGTTATATGCATAGGTCTAAGTTATATGTTGTGTACCTTTAAGAAAAACACAAAGTTCAACCAAATGAGAAAGGAAAGAATACATATGGATATTAAGCAGCTTACATATTTTATTACAATTGTAGAAGAAGGTAATATAACAAGTGCGGCAAATAAATTGCATATGGCTCAGCCGCCATTAAGCACTCAACTTAGATTATTAGAAACTGAGCTTGGTACAAAATTACTTGAGAGAGGTGCTAGAAAAGTTAGCCTTACCGATGCAGGCAAGCTTCTTTATAAAAGAGCTAAGCATATAATTGATATAACAAATTCAGCAGCTAGAGAAGTAGAGAAGTTTGGAAAAGGAATTCAAGGCACTTTAAAACTTGGAACAATTTCATCCTCGGGAACAGCACTTTTAAGTAATAGAATAATTGATTTTAATAAAAAATATCCTAATATAAAATTCGAAATATTTGAGGGAAATACCTATGAGTTAATAGAGATGATAAATTCTGGAATAATTGAAGTCGGAATAGTGAGAACACCATTTAATTCAAAAGATTTTGAGTGCTTATACCTAGAATGCGAGCCTATGGTTGCTATCATGAGTAAAAACTATGATTTTAAAAAAGATTATGAAAAAATAAATTTAGATGACTTGAGGAATATACCATTAATTATTTATAGAAGATTTGAAAAAATACTGCTATCAGAATTTCAAGAAATAAATGTAGAACCGAATATCTTCTGCATAAATGACGATGCAAGAACAACTGTTTTATGGGCAAGAGCAGGCCTTGGTGTTGGGATTGTTCCAAAGTCAGCAGTTAATTTGGAATTTATGAATAACATCAATTATAAAATTATTGATAAAGATACTTTAAAAACTCAAATAACTGCAATATGGATTAAGGAAAGATATTTGTCAGAAGGAGCAAAGAAATTTTTAGAATTCTTTTATTAATAAGTAATACAATATAAGCTTTAGATTTTATAAATCAATCACAATATTGATATTAAGGTAATAATAGAAAAATAATAAAAGGACAAAAAGTTGGAAAGATCAAAATAAAATGTTAATATATAAAAAGTAAGCAATATTTAATTAAATTAAGGGGAGACACACATGAAAAAAATAGATGCAGTAATTTTTGATATGGACGGAGTATTAATAGATTCAGAAAGAATATCTTTTAATTGTTACCAGGAAATTTTTAAAGGATATAAGTATGAAATTGATGAATTGTTTTATTTAAAGATAATAGGGAGAAATATTATAGGTATAAAGAAATTGATGGAAGATGAATATGGAGAGGATTTTCCGTTTGAAGAAATATATAAAAAGAAGTCTCAATTAGCAACTGAAGTAACTAATAAGAATGGTGTGATAATTAAACCTGGGGTACATGGGATAATGGACTATTTAAAAAAAGAAAACTATAAAATAGCAGTTGCTACTTCTACGAGAAGAGAGAGGGCTCTTGAGTTACTGGAAAAGGCTAAAATCAAAGAAAAAGTAAACTTTGTAGTCGGTGGTGATGAAGTAGAACATTCTAAACCTGATCCAGAGATTTTTTTAAAGGCATCAAAAGGGTTAAATGTAGAACCAGAAAATTGTATGGTTATTGAAGATTCAGATGCAGGAATTATAGCTGCTCACGCAGCAAAAATGACTGGAATACATGTGCCAGATATGAAGCAGCTTGAGGGAGAAAATAGACAGCTTGCATTCAAAGTTTGTAAAAGTCTAAATGAAGTAATGGAATACTTAAAAAGCATTAAAAGCTGATAAAATTAGATAGAGAAAACGAGCTTAAGTATATAATACAGGAATCAATGGGTATTTTTAAGATAGCTATGAATGATGATTATTATAAAAAAGCATAGGAACAATTGTACATGCCTGCCTTTGTAATAAGGTTAAAACTTTAGAAATTAAAAATATCTACCTAACTCCTATTAATGAAACCTTAAATTATGGAATTGAAGAAGATTCCTTAATTATCACAGGAACAATGGATCCGCTGATAAATAAAGAAACAGTTAAAAAAATTAGAAAAATTAAAGATGTAAGTTTAATCCAAATAGAAAATGGGGATCACTCATTAAATATAAAAAATGATGTATTAAGCAGTATAGAAGTCCTTTGTAAGGTTATAGAAGCTGAGAAAAAATACTTGAATGATTTAGAAAGTTGGATTACTAAAAATGTATAGTGCATATGTCCTATGATAAACATTCTCTATTCTTTTATAGTTTCAAATATATATACAACATTTACTAGACTTACTGCATATCTACTTTCGGTTGATTGTATGTAAGTCTAGAAATACATGTTGTATATTCATAGAAACTATTGATAAATCATTTTTGGTTGGATAACTTTTGGATCGTAGCCATTGTTTTTTAGTGCTTTAATGATTGCTTCTTTATGCTCATGGCCGAAGGTCTCCATTGTAATATCAAGTTCAACAGCACTGTTTCGGTTTATGCTGACAAATTGATTATGATCAAGTTTGATAATATTACCTTGTGCTTCTGCAATTACTTTAGATACATTTGTTAATTCTCCCGGCTTATCTGGAAGTAAGACAGAAAGAGTACAAATACGTTCTCTTTCGATAAGACCATGTTGTACTAAAGATGCAAAAGTGATTACATCCATATTACCTCCACTTATTATTGATACGATTTTTTTATCTTTGACATCTAAGTGTTTTAGAGCTGCAACAGTTAGTAAACCCGAATTTTCTGCAAGCATCTTATGATTTTCAAGCATATCTAAAAATGCCCCGATTAATTCATGATCTTCAATTGTGATAATATCATCGAGATTTTGCTTTATGTATGGAAAAATCTTTGAACCTGGAGTTTTAACCGCAGTACCATCTGCAATTGTATCAACTGCATTTAGCGTTGTTACTTCTCCGTTTTTCAATGAGACTTGCATACAATTAGCGCCAGCAGGCTCAACACCAATAACTTTTATATTAGGGTTAAGAAGTTTTACTAATGTAGAAACTCCGGTAGCTAATCCGCCACCACCAATTGGAACCAAAATAATATCTACTGTAGGAAGCTCTTTTATAATTTCCATAGCTATGGAACCTTGACCAGTTGCTACTTCTAAATCATCAAAAGGGTGGATAAAAGTATATCCTTTTTCTTCAGCTAGCTCTAATGCATGGCTACAAGCTTCGTCATAAACATCTCCGTGTAGGATTACTTCAGCACCATAGGCTTTTGTACGATTAACTTTCATAAGTGGAGTGGTGGTTGGCATTACAATTATTGCGTTTGTATTATATGCTTTTGCAGCATAAGCAACACCTTGTGCGTGGTTGCCTGCTGAAGCTGTTATAAGTCCCTTATTTCTATCTTCTTCAGAAAGAGTGCTGATTTTATAGTAAGCTCCTCTAATTTTATAGGCACCTGTTTTTTGCATGTTTTCAGGTTTTAAATAAACTCTATTTCCTGTAATATCTGAATAATAATCACTATAAACTAATTTGGTTTTTAAAATAACTCTTTGCACAACTTCATATGCTTCTTCGAATTTATCTAATGTCATCATTTTTAAAATATCCCCTTTATGTATGTAAATTGCTTTTTCGCTAATAGTTTTATGATAACATGTTAGTATTTTATGTCAAGTAACACTTTGTTTTATAGATAAATAAAGGAAGATGCATTCTCCCTGCAAAGGGTGCATCTTCCTTTAGATTTTTTTTAGTGACCTTTGTGTTTTTCAAGCTTTTTCTTCTTTTTGAGTAAAAATCTTCTTTCTTCCTCCAGTTCTTTTTGTTCCTTAGACTTTACCTTCCGCTGAACCTTACATTGTTCATGTTGAAGTTTTAAAGCCAACTGAGCTTTAGTGCCTATTCCATTTGAAGCTGTCTCTTTTTTTATTTTTCTTTGCAATCTTTTTGGGTTTTGTCTTTTCTCAATAAGTTTGTTTTCAATAGAAAATAGTGGGGTACTAAAGTTTAGTGAATAAAACCTATTTAGAACAAATTCATAAGTTTCTTCCTCTCTTGGTTCTACTCCAAAAGTAACTTTACATACCTTGTATTTACCATCTTCAATAATTTCAAAAACACCAACCCAAAATGGTTCGCTAAAAAGAACAGTTAATTTAATTTTTGATGTCATAATGAAAATCCTCCTGTTTTAGTTATAACTTTATAGAGAACGGACAACCCCAGGAGGGCAGGTTACTGCTATATTAAATTTTATTGATTAAATATAGGTTCTGACTACCAACAGAAACTGTGTTTTTATCTCTTAAGCATAATTATAACATTAAAGAATAATATTTATGAAAATAATATTTAAGTTTTTAGATATTTAGTAATTTTGCGACGTTTTCACCTAAAACGGCATTGGTAACGTACTGATCTTTAGACAATTTTTTAATAGTCTCTATTGATAATTGCAAATCTCCATAAGGCATGTCTACTCCAAAGATACATTTTAGAGGAATCTCATTTATTGCAATTTTTAAAACAAGTGTAGAAAAATATGCTGAGGTATCGAGATATAAATTTGGTATTTCCTTTGAAAGTTCTATGGCAGTCAACCAGTTACTTCCGCCCATATGACCCATTATTATTGGAATTTCAGGATAGGCTTTTCCTAATTCAGCAATTTCAATAATGTCCTGTAAAACTAAAGGATTAAATGCATGTATCCAAATAGGTAATTTTCCAAAGTTCCTGGAAGCTTCAAAAATAGGTACTAATGTTTTTATCTTTCCACTAGGAAGTGTGAACTCACCTAAACCAACAAAATTATTTTTTATTACATTCTCTTGGATATATGTGCTTGTATCATTGGAGTTTAATCCCATAGGAACAGAACCAAATCCAATATATCTATCTGGATGCGCCTGAACTATTGTATTTAGTTCATTTGCAGATTTTAGTCTTATATCTGATGAATATTTTTTTTCGCCAGAGACGATAGAATTTAAAATTTTCATTTCATTTTTAAGGCTTTCTAAATTATCTGCTTTTTCTGGGTGTATTGTTGTTGAGAATAATATTGTTTTATCAACTCCTGACCTGTTCATTAGTTCAATGTGGTCATTAACTGGTAGATTTACGTGTGAATGTCCATCAATAATCATCTAAAGTCACTCCTTTTAATTTGTTTTTTAACTCACTTTCAGTATATATAAATAATAAATAAATAAAAGTATGCACTTTTTTGTGATATACTATCATAAAGGAGAGTGACTAAGCGTTGGAAAAAATCTGTTATGTAAGCAATAAAGAGCCGTTTGAATATACTCTGTCAGTTATAAGTGGAAAATGGAAATTAAAAATTATTTATTTACTGGCTTGTGCAGGTACGGTAAGGTACGGAGTTTTAAAGAAGAATGTTGAAGGAATTACACATAAGATGTTGAGTTCACAATTGAGAGAATTAGAAAGTCAAGGTATTATATTTAGAAAAGAATACCCTCAAATTCCTCCAAAGGTGGAATACTCACTTACTAAGAAGGGGGAGAGTCTTATTCCGATTGTACGAGATATCTGTGATTGGGGTAAAAGAAACCTATAAATATCATTATATGTTGTGAGTAGAAAAATAAAAAGAGCTAGCTGCATAATCTAACTCTTTCATTTTAAAAGTATTATATAATTTTAGTTGTCCAATCTTCACAGTTCCAAGTTTCTGTGATTATATCCCTATAAAAATCAGGTTCATGTGATACTAAAAGAATTGTTCCTTTATATTCTTTAAGAGCTCTTTTTAATTCGTCTTTAGCATCAACATCCAAATGGTTAGTAGGTTCGTCTAAAATTAATATATTTGTTTCGTTATTAATTATTTTGCAAAGTCTTACTTTTGCAGCTTCTCCTCCAGATAAAACTCTTATTTGAGATTCTAATTGTTTAGTTGTAAGTCCGCATTTAGCAAGAGCAGCTCTTATTTGATATTGAGTATACCCAGGGAATTCTTTCCATACTTCTTCTATGCAGGTATTGCTATTGTTGCCCCTGTCTTCTTGTTCGAAATAACCTATGTATTGATAATCACCTAAGTGAACTTCTCCGCTTAATGGTTTTATTATACCAAGTAAGCTCTTTAAAAGAGTTGATTTACCAAGTCCATTTGCCCCAACTAATGCTATTTTTTGTCCTCTTTCCATATATAAATTAAGTGGTTTTGTAAGAGGAGAGTCGTAGCCTATAACTAGGTCCTTAGTTTCAAAGATTACTTTACCTGAAGCTCTAGCAGTTTTGAAATTAAATTCAGGCTTTGGTTTTTCCTTTGAAAGTTCAATTACGTCCATTTTATCTAACTTCTTTTGTCTAGATTTAGCCATATTAGCTGTAGCAACATTAGCCTTATTTCTAGATACAAAGTCTTCAAGTCTTGCAATTTCTTTTTGCTGTTTTTCGTAAGCAGCTTCTAATTTCTTTTTATTTTCTTCATATATTCTTTGGAATTCATCGTAATTCCCAACATATCTTGTAAGCTTTCTTTCTTCTACGTGATAAATTAAGTTTACAACAGAATTTATAAATGGCACATCATGGGAAATTAATATAAATGCATTTTCATAAGATTGTAAATATCTCTTAAGCCATTCTATATGTTCTTCATCTAAGTAGTTTGTAGGCTCATCTAAAAGTAAAATATCAGGTGATTGCAGTAAAAGTTTGCCTAAAAGAATTTTAGTCCTTTGTCCACCAGATAAATCATCAACATCTCTATCTAATCCTAAATCCAAAAGTCCAAGCCCTTTTGCAACTTCTTCAACCTTAGGATCAATTACATAAAAACCATTATGATCGAGCATATCTTGTATTACAGCTGTTCGCTCGAGCATTTTATTTAATTCATCTTCACTGCAGTCGCCCATTTTTTCGTATAAAGAGTTCATCTCTGCTTCTAAGTCAAAAAGATATTTAAAAGCATCCCTTAATGCATCTCTTATATTTTGCCCTTTAGTTAGTGCAGCATGCTGATCCATATACCCGACTCTAACATTATTTGACCAAATAACCCTGCCTTCATCAGGCATAAGCTTCCCAGTTACTATATTCATAAATGTTGATTTTCCTTCCCCGTTAGCGCCAAGAAGACCAACATGTTCACCTTTTAACAGCCTAAAAGAAACATCTTCGAAAATAGCTCTATCTCCAAACCCATGATTCATATTTTTAACAGTAAGTATGCTCATTAATATCCTCCTAAAATATAAATAGTATCTATAATTCTACTCTAAAATAGTTTAAATGATGAAAAGCTAATATGTCAAAGTAAATTTCTAAAATTATTCTATAAACATATTGTTAACCCTTATAAAGAGTAAAGTTGACAATTTGTAAATGTTAATACTATAATCTATTTATAAATTATTTAAATAAAAGCTCTATTTATAAGTAAATCTTATTTAGATAGTAAGAAAATTAAGCAATATTTATAAAATGAATTGTTAACTTCAAGGGGGATTATTATGAAAACAAGAGAATTAACTAAAATGTCAATTTGCATTTCACTATTATGCGTATCAGCATATATATCATTTCCACTTCCGTTTACTCCAGCCATGGTAACTGCATTAACAATTATGGTTAATTTAATAGGATTAGTTTTAACACCTAAACAATCCGCTATTGTAATGGGTGTATATATTTTGCTTGGAATTTGCGGAGCACCTGTTTTTGTGGGTGGAACAGCAGGGCTCGGAAAAATTTTTGGTCCAACAGGAGGGTTTATTTTAGGATTTTTAGTTGCAGCACCTGTTATAAGTTTATTGAAAGGAAAGAGCAATGATATAAGAAAATATTTAATGCTTACAATATTAGTTGGAATGCCTATTATTTACATATGTGGCGTATTTACAATGAGCTTATATTTAAAAAAAGATATAGCCTCAACTTTAATGGTAGCAGTAGTGCCATTTATTTTGGGAGATATTTTAAAATGTATTGTCAGCAGTGTATTAGCTATAAAATTAACTCAAACTTTAGGGCATGTAGTTAATGCTTAAAGTTATATAAAACATATGTTGATATAAGGGGAGAATCATATTAATGAAAGAAGTTTACATTCTTGGAGGATTAAGAAGTCATATTGGACTTAAAAATGGAATATATAAAAATATATTGCCAGAAATACTGGGCTCAGAAGTACTGAAAGCCTTAATTAATAAGTATAATTTAACAAATGTTGATGAAATAATTTGTGGAAATGCAGTTGGGACAGGAGGAAACATCACTAGACTAATGGCTTTAAATGCTGGAATTTCAGACGAGGTTCCGGCAATTACAATTGATATGCAGTGTGCGTCAAGTAGTGCTAGTATTGATATAGCATTTTCTAAAATTAGAAGTGGACAAAGTGATTTGATTATTGCTGGAGGTTTTGAAAGCAGCTCCACTCAGCCTATTAGAGCTTATAATAAGAATGATTTAAGGTATAATGAGGAAAATCCTAATTTTTCTGTAGCACAATTTTCACCTGGTGAGATAGGTGAAGATGTAATGTTACGAGGAGCTGAAAGAATTATTCAAAATGAAAATATAAGTAAAGAGGAACTTGATTTTTGGACTTTAGTAAGTCATAAAAGAGCTAAGAAAGCTAAAGATGAAGGAATTTTAAATGATATAATTTTTTCTGTAAACAAAAGTTTTTGTGATGAAGGAATAAGAGAAAAAATAAATCAAAGATTACTCGATAGAATGAAACCATTATTAAATGAAGGTGGTAAACTTACAGCAGGAAATACATGTCTCATCAATGATGGAGCAGCCTTTGTAGTATTGTGTTCAAAGGAGTTTTTACTGAGAAGCAGAATGAAACCGAAAGCTAAAATTATTAAAACTACTTTATGTGGAGGCAATCCTTTGATTAGCCCGGCTTCTACTATAAAAGCAACAGATAAACTTCTTGACTCAGTAAACTTAAAGTATACAGATATTTCTGCGTTTGAATTTAACGAAGCATTTGGTGTTATTGATGTTATGTTTCAACGCAAAAACCAACATTTAATTAATAGATATAATATATTGGGAGGTGCATTGGCATATGGACATCCTTATGGTGCTTCAGGAGTTATTATTATGTTGCATTTACTTAAAAGTTTAGAGAAAGTAGATGGAAAGTATGGAGTTTCTGCTATTGCGGCAGCAGGGGGAGTAGCTTCAGCTATACTTATAAAAATGGTGTAGAAATTAAAGAGGGAACGATAATGAATTATTTTAAATTATTGAAGGAAATAAGCAGGTTAAGAGAAAATAAAGATTTTCTTGTTATTGATGAAAAAAAATATACTTATGGAGAAGTATATAATGCATCAAAGTTATTAGGACAAAAATTAAATAACCTAATAAAGACTAGCTACTTAGAAGATAGTAAAAATAAATTATTAATATATTGTGATGATTTCTATTTTCAACTTCTAATATTTTTTGCTAGTAATTTTTTTGAGCAAATTCCTATTATTGCACATAATAGTTTAAAAGCAGAAACTATTATGAAGATAATAATACAAAACAATATACAATATGTTATTTCAGACAAATATTTAAAATTCGATAATGTAAGGACAGTAGAAATTAATAGAGATATATTAGGCTTTGAAGAAATATTGATATATAAAACTAACGTTTTAAGTAGAAATGTAAAAAATTTTAAAGTTTGCATGGGAGCACTTACATCAGGTTCTACAGATATTCCAAAAGTATTATATAGAACATATGAGAGTTGGTCGGATTTTTTTAAAATTCAAAACAAAATATTTAAAATAAATTTAGATTCTAAAGTATTTATAAATGGAAGCTTAAGCTTTACAGGTAATTTAAATGTTGTAATGTCAGTTTTATATGAAGGAGGAACGATAATTTCTGTAAGCAATTTTAATTGTAAGAAGTGGATGCTTGTAATCGATGAGGAAAAAGTTACAAACATATATTTAGTTCCGACAAAGTTGAAAATGTTGAATACATTTCTAAAGGAATCTGTGGATAGTGTTCGAAGCATTTTTACAGGATCACAATTGCTATTTGAAAAGACAGCAGATAAATTAATGGAAAAGTTTCCAAATTCAGAAATTACATTATATTATGGAGCAAGTGAACTAAATTACATTACATATTTAAATTATGAAGAAATTCGTTCTAAGCCTTTAAGTGTTGGAAGGCCGTTTCCAAACATAGATATAATTATCAAAGATGATTTTATTTACGTAAATACCAAATATCATGTTGAAGGCATGAGAAATCCATGTACAGTTTATGATATGGGCTATGTTGATAGTGAAGGTTATTTAATTTTTGAGGGAAGAGAAGATAATGTTATTAATAAAGGCGGCTTTAAAATTAGTGGAATAAAGATAGAAAATGAAATAAAGAGAATTAATGGAATAAGTGATGTGGCGGTAATAGGATATGATCATGAAAAGAAAGGAAAAGAAATTGCTGCATTTATTATTGTAAATAAAGATATTACAAAAAAGACTATTATAGAAAAATTAAAAATTAATCTTATGCCGATTGAAATACCTAAGAAAATTATTTTTATACAGAATATGCCATTAAATAGTTCGGGAAAAATTGATAGATTTAAATTAATAGAGGATAACCTCCCAGATCATATATAGAAATTTCGAATAACTACAAAAAAACTTGAAAATCTTTAAAACAATCAAATTTTTACTAATAATATTCCTATTTTGGGGCAAACTTAATGTATAAATTTTATATAAATAATTTATTTAAATTTATAGCACTTATAAAAGATATACAATTTATATGAAAGGAGATATTGATAATGATGGATTTTACTAAAGAAATTAAAGAAAGAGCAGAAAGAATGGGATATGAAATGAGGGGTGTTGCTCAAGATATGAGTAATGAGGTAAGAAGCGTAACTGAGTTTATGAAAGAAAAAGCAGAAAAATTGAGCAATGAAATTAAAAAGAGAATAATTCGATAAATAAAAAAGATAGCAATGTTGGAAGTTCAATAATTGCTATCTTTTTTGTATTGATTTAAAAGTAACATAAAAAAACAGAAATCATATTATATAGTGGACATGATTATATGGTCAGAAGACTACCTCGATCTATTAATTTTCCTTTTCTAAGTGAAATGGGTGTGACATCGTATTTAAAAAGAAATTTTTTGATTTCGGCTCCCCATTTGTAACTATCTATATCACCAAAGAAAGCCATCTTATTATTAGAGATCATACCACCAACCCCGCCTATAAAGCCGTAATTTAGTGAAGGTAGTAATATATCTCCAGGAGGAATTAGTAGAATATCAAATTTATAATTCTTTAAAGCTTCAAAAATGCCTTTATCGCTAGTTATTAAAGCATTTTCAGTAACTGGAAGAATAGAGCATTTTGTATATCCCTGAGGAACGTTAATGTGTATTTTCGAAGCTTGAGATTTTAATAAATTTTCATCGCTAAACTTTAAGGTATGTATAAAATATTCTCCTAAGATTAAAGAATTTAAAATAATGTCTCCAGGATATTTAGAAGATAATGAATTTTGTGAAATTAAATAAGTTATATTATTTTCCTCTAAAATCTTAATAAAACTCTTTGAAATATTTTTTTGAATAATTATTTTATTACTAGATTTATTTTTTAGTGTGTTTAGTTGTATATCAGGATGACCGTTTATGGCTTCATAAACATCATCGCATTTTGGCACTAATATTGGGTTTGTATTTAATTTTGAAAGGTTAAGCAGCTCTTCTTTCGTAATCCTATAGTCAACAAAACAATGCATACAATACTCCTTTGAAATAATTTAAGATATTTATTCATTTATTTTGAACTCTAAAGCTATGTATGTCAACTGATTGTTAAAGTAGTGTTAAAAATACATTATTATTAGTTAAAAAATAAAAAAATAAATTCTGCATATCCTGAATTTTTTAATACATACTAATATTAAGAAGGGAGTGAAATCCATGCTTATTTTAAAATTAGCTTATAGTGAAGACTTGAGTTTTTCCCGCGACTTACAAGAGCTAAGAGAATTACTAAAGAAAAAAGATATCTTAATAGGGTTTGTTGAAAGCATTGAAGGTAAAACTCATATAATTAAGATAATATGTGAAGAAGAATGCTATAATGAGAAAATAAAAGAAGTTATTAACTTATATGTTAGTAATATTTTATATAGAATAGTTATTGATAATTATAGAAAAAAGGAAATGTTTGAATTTATAACAGATAATTATTTTTTCTTAAAGCAAAGTGAAATATTAGAAGTAGAAGATGAAATAGTAAAAGTGCTAAAATATGAAGAAAATACTCCAAATGAAGATTCAATTTATTGTTTAAATAAGATAAACAACATGATCGAAATGATTAGAGATTGCATAAGTGAAAAACAAGAAATTAATATAGATGGTTTTATAACTTTTAGAATGAAGAAGCTTAGAAGTGACATAGAAAAAATTATAGATAAAGTAGTAGAAAGATATATGGTAGAAAAAGAATATAAGGAATTTATAAAACTATTAAAGTATTTTGTTGAATTACAGGAAAGTAAAATAGAAGAGATAAATATAATAGTTGAGGAAGGAAATAATTATATTATAAGAGATAAAGAAGGTAAAAACTTATATTATGATTTTTATAATGAAGTAATAAATGAGCAAAATAAGATAGATTTAAACGTGGAAGATGTGTTAATAAGCGGACTTATAACAAATGCTCCTAAAAATATAAATATTTATGGAAAAGAGAAGTGCACAAATAAAGAATTTTTAGATACAATAAAAAATGTATTTGAAAATAGAGTTACTTTTCATGAAGCAGACGTAGATTATAACTCGAAATTTATAATAGCAAAAAAATATTGACACGTATTAACAAAGATGGTATACTGATATTCGTTAAGAAGAAACAGCCGTTTCTCACCTACCAGTGTTAATTCTACTAGTTAGGTTATGGATATCTATTTATGCATGATGCATGATGTGTTGATAATGTTGAGACGGCTATATGGCCGTCTTTTTATTATGTATGTAATTTTTCGGAGGTGAAAAATATTAATAAAGATTTTTCTATGAATGAAGAAATAAGAGAAAAAGAACTTAGAGTGATTGGAAGTGATGGGGAACAGTTAGGTGTTATCTCATCAGCTGAAGCAAGAAGACTTGCAGAAGAAAAAGAAATGGACTTAGTAATGATTTCTCCTAATGCTACGCCGCCGGTTTGTAAGATTATGGACTTTGGTAAGTATATATATGAGCAATCAAAAAAAGAAAAAGAAGCTAAGAAAAAGCAAAAAGTTATAAGTATTAAAGAAATAAGATGCAGTCTAACTATTGAGGAACATGATATTGACATAAAAGCAAAAAATGCTAGAAAGTTCCTATTAGATGGAGATAAAGTTAAAATCACTGTCAGATTTAGAGGTAGAGAAATGGAACTTGCCCATATTGGACAAAAAATTCTTGATAACTTTGCTTCTAAATTAGAAGATGTCTGCCTAATAGAAAAACATCCTAAAAGAGAAGGCAGAAGCATGACAATGGTTTTAGGGCCTAAAAAGGCATAACTTGAGAGGAGGATTTTAATCATGCCAAAAATGAAAAGTCATAGAGGTGCAGCAAAAAGATTCAAAAAGACAGGTACAGGAAAACTTAAGAGAGCTAAAGCGTTTAAGAGTCACATCTTAACTAAGAAGAGTTCGAAGAGAAAGAGAAATCTTAGAAAAGCTGGATATGTTTCAGTAACACAAGAAAAAACTATCAAGAAATTATTACCATACCTATAAAATAGAGGTAGTGCAGGAGGTTTAAGTAATGGCAAGAGTAAAGAGAGCGAAGAATTCTCGTAAAAATCATAAAAAAGTTTTAAAACTTGCAAAAGGATACTATGGTGGAAAGAGTAAGTTATTTAAAACTGCTAATGAATCAGTAATCAGAGCATTAAGAAATGCTTATGTTGGAAGAAAGAACAAGAAGAGAGATTACAGAAGTTTATGGATAGCTAGAATTAACGCAGCTACAAGAATAAACAACTTATCATATTCGAAATTCATGAATGGAATCAAATTAGCTGGAATAGATATCAACAGAAAAATGTTATCTGAAATAGCTATAAATGATCCTAAGGCGTTTTCAGAATTAGTAGAAGTTGCTAAGAAACAATTAAACGCTTAATACATAAAATGCGGCTTAGGTCGCATTTTATTTTATTATAAAGATAATTACTTAGTTTTGAGGTGCAATGCTTTGATATTTATAGAAAGTAGGGAAAACAACTTATTTAAGAATACAAAGAAACTTAAAGAAAGAAAAAATCGAAATAAGAGTAATAAATATATAATTGAAGGCTTTAGATTAGTACAAGAAGCATTTAAGGCAAAAGTACATATAGATTATTTGATTATTACTGAGGATGCAGAAGAAAAAATCGAGCAATACTTATTGGATTATATAGTAAATGATGATATAAAAATTTATAGAATGAGAGATAATTTATTTAAAGAACTGATTTCTACAGAAAACCCTCAAGGGATACTTGCCGTTATAAACATGAATAGTATTGAGTTAAAAGCGGATGGAGATTTTTATTTGCTTTGTGATAAACTACAAGACCCAGGTAACTTGGGTACTATCATAAGAACGGCACATGCAGTAGGGATACAAGGAATTATATTAACAAAGGGAACTGTAGATATATATAATGAAAAGACAATTAGGTCAACTATGGGCTCCATATTCTATATTCCTATTCATTATGATGATGAAGATTTATCTTTAGTAAAAAGGTTAAAGGAAAGAGGTTTTAATCTAGTAGTAACATCTCTTGAAACTAATAAAAACTTTTTTGAAGTAGATTTAAAAGGTAAAGTAATTTTAACTGTTGGTAATGAAGGTAATGGAGTAAGCAGTGAGGTATTGAATTTAGCTGATACAAAAGTTAAAATACCAATGCCTGGAAATGCTGAATCTTTAAATGTAGCAATAGCGGCATCTGTTATTATGTATGAAAAAGTAAGGCAGAATCAACTGTAATGAACCTATATTAATATAAATATAGGTTCATATTTATATAGAGATATATTTTAATATTTACATATATATGTAGAAAAATATTAAAATATATAAATATTTATAGGAAATATGCGGGCTGAAACCTAGAGCAACTTAGTGAGTTTATAATTGAGAGAGATACCTATGAATATAATGCATTGAAAAAAGAGTGGGGCTGACTTGTTTGATAAATTGAGGGATTTTAGTAAAATTTGAAAAGAGTATTGAAATTATTAGAATTTATTTGTATAATTAGTTGTATTAATTGAATATAAAAAAACTGTGAATGAGAGAGTAGATATTAGAAAAATTTTAAGGGAGAGAAGGTCGTGGACTGCAAACCTTCTTAAATAATATAATATTGAAGTTCACTCAGGAGTTCTAGCTGTGAAAAATTTAGTAGTAGCTGGCGGCAATGAAAGTCGTTAATTAAATTAAGTTGGGTACTTTTATTTAAAGTTCCAATTAGGGTGGTAACGCGGATTTTTCGTCCCTTTTATAGAGGGACGATTTTTTTATGCAAAAAAATCAATCCAGTATTTATTTTATACTGAATTTATCGGAAGGAGAACAATAATGAAAGAAAAACTTAAAGAATTACAAGAACTTGCATTAAGTCAAATTGAAGCTGTAAAAAACAGCAGTGAATTAGAAGAAATTAGAGTAAAGTTCTTAGGGAAAAAGGGAGAACTTACTACAATATTAAGAGGTATGGGAAGTCTTTCAGCAGAAGAAAGACCAATAGTAGGGAAATTAGTAAATGAAGCTAAGGCTGCTGTTGAGGAAAAATTAGAAAGTGTATTAAAAATAATTAAAGATAAAGAAAAAGCAGAAAAGCTTGCTGGAGAAACTATAGATATTTCACTTCCGGGAAGAAAAAAAGTTATGGGGAAGAGACATCCTTTAGATTTAACTCTTCAAAGTATGGAAGAAATATTTATTTCAATGGGCTTTACAATTGAAGAAGGTCCTGAAGTTGAATTGGATCATTACAATTTTGAAGCTTTAAATATACCTAAAAATCATCCGGCAAGGAGTGAACAAGATACTTTATATATAAATGATAATATAGTACTTAGAACTCAAACTTCACCAGTACAAATTAGAACTATGGAAAATCAAAAACCACCAATAAAAATGATATCTCCTGGTAAAGTATATAGATCAGATTCAGTTGATGCGACTCATTCACCTATATTTTATCAAATGGAAGGTTTAGTTATTGATAAAGGAGTTACTTTTGCAGATTTAAAAGGAACTCTAGAGTTATTTGCTAAAAAGATGTTTGGGGATAAAGTTCAAACTAAATTTAGACCACATCACTTCCCATTTACTGAGCCATCTGCTGAAATGGATGCAACTTGCTTCGTTTGTGGAGGAGAAGGTTGTAGAGTATGTAAAGGCAGCGGCTGGATAGAGCTTTTAGGCTGTGGAATGGTTCATCCTAATGTACTTAGAAATTGCGGTCTTGATCCAGAAGTTTATAGTGGATTTGCTTTTGGATTTGGAGTAGATAGAATGGTAATGTTGAAGTATGGAATTGATGATATAAGATTACTATATGAAAGTGATATGAGATTCTTAAATCAATTCTAAAATATAAGATATATTACCATTTGGTTAGAAATAAGGAGGAAGAAAGATGAAAGTACCATATAATTGGCTTAAAGATTATATTGATATAAATGTTAGTCCTAAAGAATTGGGAGATAAATTAACTTTAACAGGATCTCAACTTGAGGAGTTGATCGTTCTTGGAGATGTAATTCAAAATGTAGTAACAGGAAAAATTACAAAAATTGAAAAACATCCAGATGCTGAGAAGTTAAGTATTTGTCAAGTTAATATAGGAAGTGAAGAAATACAAATTGTTACTGCAGCAACAAATATGAAGGAGCAGGATGTTGTACCAGTTGCCCTTCATGGTTCTACACTAGCTGATGGAACTAAAATTAAAAAAGGAAAACTTAGAGGAGAAGTATCAAATGGAATGTTCTGCTCAGAAGAGGAATTAGGTATAGCAGGGGATGAACCAGTTCATGGATTAATGATATTGCCTGCATATACTAAACTTGGAGCGGATATAAAAGAAATTTTAGGGTTAAATAAAGCTATTTTAGATTTTGAAATAACTTCTAACAGACCTGATTGTTTAAGTATGGTAGGAATGGCAAGAGAGACAGCAGCAGCTCTTAGAACAGATTATAAAATGCCTAATCTAGAATATACATGTAAGAACTCTAAAAACATAAATGATGAATTAACTGTTGAAATTAAAGATTCTCTTTGTAACAGATACATGGCAAGGGGAATTAAAAATGTTAAGATTGCACCTTCTCCAGGATGGATGCAGGAAAGACTTCTAGATGCAGGAGTAAGACCTATTAATAATATAGTTGATATTACAAATTTTGTTATGCTTGAAATAGGTCAGCCAATGCATGCCTTCGATAAAAGAGAAATTTCTACTAATAAAATAGTAGTTGAAAGAGCTATGGATAAAGAAAAATTTACTACACTAGATGAAATTGAAAGAGAGTTAGATGATTCAACCCTTTGTATTAAAGATGGAGATAAAACTATCGGTCTTGCTGGAATAATGGGGGGATTAAATTCAGAAATAAAAGAGGATACTACTGAGGTTATTTTTGAATCTGCTAACTTTGATGGCACTAATATAAGAGTAAATTCTAAAAAATTAAATTTAAGAACGGAAGCTTCTAGTAGGTTTGAAAAAGATATCGACCCTAATTTAGCAGAGATAGCCCTAAATAGAGCATGTAGTTTAGTTTACGAATTAAATGCCGGTGAAATCATTGAAGGTACTATAGATGTTTATAAGAATAAGAAAGAAGTGAATACTGTAACTGTTCACTCTAATTGGGTAAATAACTTCCTTGGAACAAATCTTTCTAAAGAAGAAATGAAGAGATGCTTAGATAGTGTTGATTTATTTACAGAAATAAAGGATGATACATTAGTTGTAACAGCATCAACATTTAGAGTTGATATTGCTATTAGAGAAGATATTGCTGAAGAAATTGCAAGAATTTATGGATATGATAATATTCCTACAACTATTTTTAAAGTTTCAACGGATAGAGAACCAAAATATAAAAAGAGATTATTAGATGATAAAGTTGTATTACTTGCAACTGGCAGCGGATTAAATCAATCAATAAGTTATTCTTTTGTATCTCCGAAAGTGTTTGATAAAATTAATTTATTAGAAGATAGTGAACTTAGAAATGTAGTTAAAATAAAAAATCCATTAGGAGAAGATTACAGTGTAATGAGAACCTCAACTCTTCCTTCTATTATGGAAAGTTTAGGGAGAAATTATTCGAGAAATAATTCTTATGTTAGATTATTCGAAATGGGTAAAATTTATATTCCAAATGAAGATGATACAAAACTGCCAACAGAGAAAAATATGTTAACTATAGGTATGTATGGAGACTGCGATTACTTAGATCTTAAAGGTGTTGTAGAAAATATCACTGATGGTTTAGGAATAAGAAATGTTAAATATGAAAGAGAAAGTGAAAATGTAAGTTACCATCCAGGAAAAACAGCAAAGATTATTGTTGGTAGAAACAATGCTGGCACAATTGGAGAAGTTCACTTGGATGTTTGTGAAAATTACGGTGTTGATGTACCATGCTTCGTTGCAGAATTAGATTTAGATGTTTTATATGAAAGTACTGATATGGATAAAAAATATAAAGCATTACCTAAGTTCCCAGCAGTGACAAGAGATATTGCACTTCTTGTTGACGAAAGTTTATTAGTTCAAGAAATAGAAGAGACAATTAAAAAAGCTGGTGGAAATTTAGTTGAAAAGATAGAATTATTTGATATATATAAAGGAAAGCAAATTCCAGAAGGTAAAAAGAGTATAGCATATGCTATTTGGTACAGAGACGAAAATAAAACATTAACTGATAAGGATGTAAATAAAGTACATGAAAAGATTTTAAAGTCTTTAGAATACAAACTTGGAGCTACATTAAGAGATTAGTGCTATTTAATAGTAAATTATAGGTAATGAGCTAAACTGCTTAAAAATAAAAGCAATTTTATTTTTAAGCAGTTATTTTTTTACTTTAAAAATAAAAAATATTCATTTTAGGAAGGAAAAATTGCATTTACATAGAATAAATATAGTAAAGTGGTTAAAAGTGGTGTAAAGTGGATTAAAATAGAGGGAATTTGTTAAATATTAAAGTGGGAGCTGAGAATATTGTTTATTGGGGAATACCAACATGCGTTAGATCCTAAAAATAGAATAATTGTTCCAGCAAAACTTAGAGATGGTCTTGGAAACAAATTCGTCATTACAAAAGGTCTTGATGGTTGTTTATACGCTTACCCGCTTGAGGAATGGAAAATACTAGAGGAAAAAATGAAAACTTTGCCTTTAACAAACAAAGATGCAAGATCTTTCGTGCGGTTCTTTTTTTCTGGAGCTTGTGAAATCGAGTTAGATAAGCAAGGAAGGGGATTAATTCCACAAAATTTAAAAGAATATGCAGGTATAGAAAAGGACATAGTAAGTATTGGAGTATTATCTAGAGTAGAAATTTGGAGTAAAGAAAAGTGGAATGAATACAATGAATCAAATATTGACTTTGATTCAATAGCAGAAAAAATGAATGATTTAGGAATATAAGGAGTTTTTATTATGGAATTTAAACATGTTTCAGTATTATTAAATGAGTGTATAGACTCACTAAACATAAAAGAAAATGGAATTTATGTTGATTGCACTTTAGGAGGAGCAGGGCATTCATCAGAAATTGTAAAACATCTATCTAGAGATGGAATGCTTGTTGGGATAGACCAAGATAAAGATGCTCTTAAGGCAGCAAAGGAAAGACTAAAAGATTTCGATAATGTAAAATATGTTCATAGTAACTTTTATGATATAGAAAATATATTAAATAATTTAGATATTGATAAAGTAGACGGAATATTGATGGATCTTGGAGTTTCCTCATATCAGCTTGATGAAGCTTCTAGAGGCTTTAGCTATATGCAAGACGCTGATTTAGATATGAGAATGAATCGAGATAATGATATTTCAGCTTATGAGGTTGTAAACAACTATAGTGAGGATGAATTATATAAGATTATCAAAGATTATGGAGAGGAAAGATTCGCTAAAAGAATAGCAAATTTTATAGTTAATAGAAGAGTGGAAAAACCTATTGCGACAACTTTTGAATTAGTAGATATCATTAAAGCTGCAATACCAGCAAGAATGAGAAGAGAAGGACCACATCCAGCAAAAAGAACCTTCCAGGCTATTAGGATAGAAGTTAATTCAGAATTAAAAATATTAAACAAAACTATTGAAGATGGAGTAAACAAGTTAAATAAAGGTGGAAGAATGGCTATAATAACATTCCATTCTTTAGAAGATAGAATAGTCAAACTTAAATTTAGAGAATTAGAAAACCCATGTAATTGTCCAAAAGAATTTCCAATTTGCATTTGTGGAAAATTACCATTAGTTAAAGTGATTTCTAAAAAGGGAATAGAACCAACTAAGAATGAGATTGAAGAAAATCCAAGGAGTAGAAGCGCTAAACTTAGGATAATAGAAAAATTATAATTATTATTATGTTATAAATGAGTTGGGATGTGAATAAATTGGCAAGAAGAGAATATGATTATATAAAAGGGAATACAGTATTAGCACCAGAGAGAAAAACGAGGATACGCAAACCGGATAAGAAGCAAATACAAATAAAAAAACGAAGAAGAATAGCAAATAAAAATATTGTTTTAAAAAACAGAAGAAAGAACGATAGAAAGTATCTATTAACTGTTGCAGTAATGGTAATTGGTCTTGGTCTAATAACAATTTATGAAGATAACAAGGTTTACAGTATGCAAGGTAAGGTGAGTAGTTTAACTAATGAAATTAAACAAACTCAAGAGGATAACGAAGCACTAAATGTACAAATATTAAAATATTCTTCATTGAGCAATATTGAGGAAAATGCTAAAAACAAATTAGCTATGTATGTTCCCAATAAAGATGAAACAGTAGGAATTGATTTTTCGCAAAATTATTTTAAGGATTTGAAACCCAAGGAAACTGAAACTAGTACAAAAGAAAAAAACTTGTTCTCAAGATTAATTGGGTTTATAAAGTAATTATATAATTAAGTATTATTTATAATGTTAACTTTTATATTACTCACATGGGGACAGTAATAATAATATTTTTTTCTGCATTGTATATGATTTGGTAAAAGAATTATTAAAAAATAATAAATGACTAAATCAATTAATGCTATATCAATATTATGCCTAAAAGAAACTACATGGGGGAAATAGAAGTTGAAAAAGAAAAATTATAAAGATAGGGCAAAAATGCGCCAAAGGATGAGCGTTGCAGCTTTTGGATTGACTTTAGTTTTTGCAATCTTGACTATTAGACTATCATACATAATGATAGTTAAGAGGGCTGATTATGCTGCAAGAGCAGAAGAACAATGGACAAGTGAAGTGAAAATAGATGCTATAAGAGGAAGAATATTAGATAGAAATGGCAAAGAGCTTGCTGTATCCGCAAATGTGTATAGAGTTGACTTTGATTTAAATTCTATAAGGACATATTTAAAAAGAAGTTTAAAGGATTTATCAAGCAAAGAAATTGAACATATGAAAAGTGTGGGGATTCCAGTGCCGTCAGGAGATGCTGGTTTATCAACTGATGATATAGCACCTCCAATTGCAAAAGCATTAGATATGGATGTTGCAGATATAAAAGATAAATTGGAGACAAGGCTTCCAAGTGGAGCTCTAGCTGGATCAGCCATTGTTAAAAGAAGAATAGAAAAAGACAAAGCTGACAAAGTGAAAGAACTCAATATAAGCGGCGTTTTAGTATCTCCAGACACGAAGAGATATTATCCAAATAATAATTTCCTAGCACATGTATTAGGAAGTACAAATGTTGATGGTAAAGGCTTAACCGGAGTAGAGCTTCAGTACAATTCATATTTATCAGGAATTCCTGGTATGAAGATTGCAGAGCTTGATAAAAATAATAGAGATTTACCTTACACAATATCTCAGTTTACATCACCAATAAACGGTAAAGATGTTACTCTCACTATTGATGAGAACATACAAAGCTTTGCTGAAAAAGCTGCTATTCAAGCTTACGAGGACACTAAGGCTAAAGCAGTATCTATTCTTGTTATGGATCCAAAAACAGGGGAAGTTTTAGCAATGGTTAATAAGCCCGATTTTAATCCTAATAACCCACGTGAAGGTGCAGATAAATTTGAGGGAGCAACTACAGAGGAAAAAGTACAAAAAATGTGGAGAAACAGATTAGTTAACGATACATTTGAACCAGGATCAATATTCAAAGTAGTAACAGCTATTACTGGATTAGAAGAAAATATAGTTAACAAGGATACAAAATTTTACTGTGGAGGCTCATTGAAGGTTGGAGGAATAAATCCAAAATGCTGGAGAACTCAAGGACATGGAGCACAAGTGTTTCCCGATATAATTCAAAATTCTTGTAATGTTGGATTCATGGAATTGGGTGCTATGATTGGAAAAGAAAAGTTATGTGAATACATTAATAAATTTGGTTTTGGTAAACCTAGTGGAATTGACTTGCCAGGTGAAGCAAAAGGCATAGTAAAACCAGTAGATAAGGTTTCAGAAGCTGACCTGGCAACAATATCGTTTGGACAAACTAATACAGTAAACTCTGTGCAATATATGGCTGCTTTTAATGCTATTGCAAATGGTGGCACTTTAATTCAGCCACACGTAATGAAAGAGATTACTCATCAAGATAATAATAGAAAGATAGTTGATGAAATATTTAAACCTAAAACTACTACTGTTGCAAGTCCAGAAAAGACAGCAGAACTTAGAACTTATCTTGAAAGAGTTGTAACTGGTGGATCTGGAACCGGAACTTTTATTGAAGGATATCATATTGGTGGTAAAACAGGAACTGCTCAAAAAGTTATTAATGGTAGATATCAAGAGGGAGCATATATATCTTCCTTTGTTGGAATGGCACCTGTTAGTGATCCTAAAGTAACTATAATGGTAACAATAGACGAACCAAGCAACGGAGTATATTATGCTGCTCAAGTTGCAGTGCCACCAGCTAAAACATTATTTTCTGATATTTTTAACTATCTAAATAGTAAATTCTCTGATGAAAATGGAGGACAAATTACTAGAGAGGTTGTGATCCCAGAAGTTAGAAATATGAAAATCGCTGATGCTAAAAAAGTATTAAAAGATGCAAAGTTAGATTTTAATGTGGATGGTGATGGTGATGCAGTTGTAAATATGACGCCATATCCTGGATATTCAGTAAAAGAAGGATCAAAAATAAATCTTTACACAGGTAGTGATGCGACTTATAATAATAATATTGTAATGCCAGATGTTAGAGGTTATTCAAAGGAGGATGCAGATGCTTTGTTAAAAAGTCTTGGAATTGTGCCTGCCTTTGAAGGAAGCGGAGCCGTATGTGAGCAAGATATTTCACAAGGTGAAGTAATAGCTAAAGGAACGACGGTTAAACTTACCTTGAGCTCAGATTATAAAGATTAAAAAAGGATAACGAGAATTAACGCGAAAGTTTTTAATCATAAATGTTTATGATTTAGTAAAGAGTTTGTAATGAATTAGACAAATGAAAAAGTATTAGTATGTGAGGATGCTCGCATGCTAATATTTTTTGATAATAACTTAAGGATTTTTTGAAACTAATTATAATTTCAAAATATAAAAATGCTTGAATTCGAAAGAATAAATGGAGGAACATCGTTGAAAAAGATAAGATACAGAAATAAAGGAAAAATGCGTCAGAGATCACGGATTATAGCTTTTTCACTGACAATAGTTTTTGCGCTATTAATAATTAGATTATCTTATATAATGGTGGTTAATGGTGCAGATTATTCTGCTAGAGCAGAAGAACAATGGACAAGTGAGGTAAAGATAGATGCTAAAAGAGGAAGGATACTTGATAGAAATGGAAATGAACTTGTTGTATCCGCTAATGTCTATAGAGTAGATTTTGATTTAAACGCTATGAGAGCATACTTAAAAAGACAATTAAAATCCATTTCTAGCAAGGAACTTGATCATATGAAAAGCGTAGGTATTCCTATACCTGCAGGAAACTCTGGATTAAATTATGATGATATTGCACCAGTAATTGCAAAGATATTAAATATGGATGTATCAGAAATAAAAGCTGATTTAGAAAAGAAACTTCCAAGTGGTGCTGATGCAGGATCTGTTACTGTAGCACGAAAAATAGAAAAAGATATGGCTGATAAAATTAAGGAACTTAATATAAATGGAATCATAGTTTCACAAGATACAAAAAGATATTATCCAAATAACAACTTTCTAGCACATGTTTTAGGAATTACTGATCCTGATGGCAAAGGTTTAACAGGAGTAGAACTTCAATATAATTCATATTTATCAGGAATTCCTGGAATGAAAATTGCAGAAATCGATAAAAATAATACGGACTTGCCTTATGCAGTTCCTACTTATACATCACCTATAGATGGTAAAGATGTTACTTTAACTATTGATGAAAATATTCAAAGTTTCGCAGAGAAGATAGCACAGCAGGCTTATACAGATGATAAAGCTAAAGCAGTTTCAATACTAGTTATGGATCCTAAAACTGGGGAAGTTTTGGCGATGGTTAATAAGCCGGATTTTGATCCTAATAATCCATATAAGGGTGCTGATAAATTTGATGGAGCAAATCTTAATGATAAAGTACAACAAATGTGGAGAAATAGATTGGTAAATGATACCTTTGAACCAGGATCCATATTTAAAGTGTTTACTACTATATCAGGTCTAGAGAATAATGTAGTTAATAAAGATACTCAATTTGAAGATAAGGGATCAATATCGGTAGGAGGCATTACTGTAAAGGATGCAGAACAAGGACTTGGAACTCAAAGTTTACTTCAAATTTTTCAAAACTCATCAAATGTAGGGTATGTAAAATTAGGACAAATGCTTGGTAAAGAAAGGCTATGTGAAACTATTGATAAATTTGGATTTGGAAAAGTAAGTGGAATTGATTTGCCAGGTGAGGCACCTGGTATTGTGAAACCAGTTGATAAAATTTCTGAAGCAGATCTTGCAACAATATCATTTGGACAAACAAACACTGTAAACTCGATTCAATATATGGCTGCATTTAATGCAATAGCAAATGGAGGAACACTGATTCAGCCGCATGTAATGAAAGAAGTAACCCATAGTGACGAAAATAATGTTAAAATTGTAGATGATACTTTTAAACCTAAAACTTCTACAGTTGCAAGTCCAGAAAAGACAGCAGAACTTAGAACTTATCTTGAAGGAGTTGTAACAGGAGGATCAGCAGCGGCAACTTTTATTGATGGATATCATATTGGTGGTAAAACTGGTACAGCTCAAAAGGTTATTGATGGTAAGTATGGGGAAGGAAAATATATCTCTTCATTTGTTGGGATGGCTCCAGCTAATGATCCCAAAGTTACAATTATGATAACTGTTGATGAACCTAGTAATGGTGAATATTATGCAGCACAAGTAGCTGTACCATATGCTAAACCATTATTTACAGATATTTTTAACTATTTGAATAGTAAATCATCTAATGAAAATGCTTCAAGAATTATTAAAGACGTTATTATACCTGAAGTTAGGAATATGAAAAGTCAAGATGCTAAAAAAGTATTAAAAGATGCAGGGTTAGATTGCAATATAGATGGAGATGGAGATGGAGAAACAATAGTAAATATGACTCCATACCCAGGATCTTCAGTAAAGGAAGGCTCAAAAATAACACTTTACACAAGTGGTGATGCGACTTATAATAATAATGTTGTAATGCCAAATGTTAGGGGATATTCAAAAGATGATGCTGTTACTTTGTTAAAAAGTCTTGGAATTGCAGTTGCTTTTGATGGAAGTGGAACTGTTTCAGCACAGGATATTTCTGAAGGAGAAATTATCACTAAAGGAACAACTGCTAAATTAACATTAAACTCAGATTATAAAGATTAAAGTGGAACTAATAGGAAAGTAAAGCTGAATTTTAAACTAAAACAGTTTTCTTGTAGAGGATTTAAAGTAAATTAGACTAATGATAAAATACTAGCATGTGGGAATGCTCGCATGCTATATTTTTTTAGTTCATAAATTAAAAAAATTCATCATTCTATAATGCTTATTATAGAGATGATAGCGTAAGGTAAATTAGTTAGGAGAGATTCAATATGAATTTGGAAAGTATTTTAGATGGAATAAATTATAAAGTTGTTAAAGGTGATATTGATGTAGAAATCAATAAAATAAGTTATGATAGCAGAAAAGTTGAAAAGCTCGATGTTTTCGTTTGTATAAAAGGTTATGCAACTGATGGACATAGGTATATTGATAAAGCAATTGAAAAAGGAGCTAAGGTAATAATTATTCAAGATGATGTTGAAATAAAAGGAAATAATCTTACTATTATAAAATCTGATGACACTAGAAAAGCTTTAGCATTAATGGGTTCTAATTATTATGATAACCCAAGTAATAAAATGAAAATAATTGGAGTAACAGGAACAAACGGTAAGACAACTACAGCTTTTATGATAAAAGACATTTTAGAAGCTAATAATAATAAAGTTGGGCTAATTGGAACGATAGCTAATTATATTGGTAGTGAAAGAATCCATACCGAAAGAACAACTCCAGAATCATTAGAATTGCAGGAACTATTTGCTGAAATGGTAAAAAAAGGTGTAGAATATTGTGTTATGGAAGTATCTTCACATTCCTTGGAATTAGATAGAGTTTATGGTGTGCAATTTGAAATTGGTATTTTTACAAATTTAACTAGAGATCATTTAGATTTTCATAAGACTTTTGAGAATTACTATAAGGCAAAATTCAAGTTATTTGAAAGATCCAGAATAAAAGTTATCAATGTTGACGATAATTATGGAAGACAAGTAATTACCGATCTAAATAACTTAAAAAGTGATAATATTTATTCGTTTTCTGTGAAATGCAATTCTGATTATAAAGCTTTTGATGAACATATGGGTAGTAGAGAAATTAAATTTAAACTTAACTTAGAAAAAGAAGAAGACTTTATATTGAATATACCTGGTGAATATAATATTTATAATGCATTAGGTGCAATTGTATCATGCTTAAAATTAGAGATACCTGTAGAGGCTATAAAAGAAGGAATAGAGAATGTTGTGGTTTTAGGAAGATGCGAAAGAGTAGCTAAGGAATACAATTTGCCTTATGAAATCATTATTGATTATGCTCACACTCCAGATGGACTTGAGAATATTTTAAAAACTGCAAAAGCATTTACTAAAGGAAAGTTAATTAGTGTATTTGGATGTGGTGGAGATAGAGACAAGGTTAAAAGGCCACAAATGGGGAAAATATCAATAGATATAGCTGATATTTCAATAATAACTTCAGATAATCCAAGAAGTGAAGATCCTATGAGTATTATAAAGGATATAGAAAAGGGTTTAGATAAAGATAATTATATAGTTATAGAAAACAGAAAAGAAGCTATAAAAAAAGCTATTAGCATTGCAAGTACGGGGGACGTAATAGTTATTGCTGGTAAGGGTCATGAAACTTATCAAGTTTTGAAAAATGAGACTATACACTTCGATGAAAGAGAAGTTGTAAAAGAAATACTTAATGCAGTTAACAATTAACAATGAACAGTTAAGGCACAAATCCCTAAAGGGATTTGTAACAACAAAAATGATAAACAATTTTATTTAATAGACATTTGAAGATAAAAAGCTTGAAATTTATAACTGTAAACTGTTAACTGAACTAAAGGGGTGGATGATATTGGATTTAAGTTTAAAAGAAATACTAGAAGCTGTATCAGGAGAAATTATAATTAAAAATAATGAAGGGATTTTTGATAAAATTTCTACGGATACAAGGAAAATAGAAAAAGATAACTTGTTTATTGCGTTGAAAGGAGAAAATTTTAATGGTAATGATTATGCTATAGCTGCCATAGAAAAAGGGGCATCAATAGTAATAATTGATGAAGTGAAATTTCTTCCTGGAGATTTAAATGATAAAGGAACTATTATTAAGGTTGATGATACTAAAACAGCGTTAGGAGATTTAGCTAGATTTTATAGGAAAAAGATAGGAATAAAAGTAGTTGGAATAACCGGTTCTACTGGGAAAACATCAACAAAGGATTTAGTTGCTGCCTTCTTAAGCGGAAAATATAGAGTGTTTAAAACTCAAGGAAATTTTAATAATGAAATAGGCCTGCCACTTATGATATTTGAACTATCAAAAGAATATGATATTGCTGTACTTGAAATGGGTATGAGTAATTTTGGTGAAATAAATAGACTTGCAAGTATAGCACTTCCAGATATTGCTGCTATAACTAATGTAGGTGTTGCGCATATAGAATATTTAATAACTCGTGAAAATATACTTAAAGAAAAAATGTCTATAGTTGATTTTTTTGAAGATAAAAATTTATTAATAATAAACTGTGAAAATGATATGTTGAAGTTAGTAAATGAAAGTGATAAATATAGTTTGGAGAAAATAGGTTATGATAAAGATTATGAGGTTTATGCTGAGAATATAGAACTGACTGATAAGTATACATCCTTTGATGCAGTTACTAAGAACGGTAAAAAACATAGATTTACTTTAGAAATGATTGGCGAGCATAATGTATTAAATGGACTTATAGGAATTCAAGTTGCAAGAAATTTTGGACTAACTTTTGAGGAAATGGAAAAAGGTCTAGAAAATTTTAATGCTACATCTATGAGACTTGAATTTATTAAAAATGATAACTTTACAATTATAAATGATTCCTATAATGCAAATCCTGATTCAATGAAAGCAGCCCTTGAGGTTCTTAAAAATTATAATGGCAATAAAAAGATAGCGATTCTTGGCACTATGGGCGAGCTTGGTGATTATGCAAAAGAAGCTCATATTGAAACTGGAAAATTTGCCAAAGGAAAGGCAGATATTTTATTAACCACAGGAGATTTTAAGGAGTGCTATAAAAAAGGTTTTGAAAAAGATACTATAATATTTGATAACAAACAAGAATTAATGGAAGAATTAGTAAATATAATTAGTACAAATGATGTTATTTTAGTTAAGGCATCTAGAAGTGAAAAATTTGAAGAAATTGTTAAATGTTTAGAGAAAATAAAATAAAACGAAGGAGGTGACTTGCCTTATTTAGGCATTTTCTTTTAGATGCCATGGGCAACACTGGATGGGGGAAGCAATCAACTTATTAATTAATTGGAGAGTTTTAGGATCTTTATTAATAGGATTTTTATTCTCAATAGTACTTGGGCCAATATTTATACCTATATTACACAAATTGAAATTTGGTCAAAATATAAGAAAAGATGGCCCCAAGAGTCATCAAAAAAAATCTGGAACTCCTACTATGGGAGGACTAATATTTTTTATAGCAACTGCAGCAGCCATATTGATTATGGGACAAAAGCTTATGAGTAAGGAAATGGTTATCTTGTATTCATTTTTAGCCTTTGGTTTTATAGGATTTTTAGATGATATATTAAAGATAATTCATAAAGATAATTTAGGATTAAGAGCTGCACAAAAGATGATACTATTAATTATATTCTCTTTAGCATTAGCTTGGTATGGATATAATTATGTTGGCACAGATATAATATTTCCTTTTGGAAGTAAAGATTTTAGATTAAATTTAGGTATATTATATATACCATTTATAATTATTTATTATGCAGCTGTAACTAACGCAGTAAATTTAACAGATGGAATAGACGGTCTTGCAACTTCAGTTACAGTAATTGTTTTAACATTTTTTGCAATTGTAGGCTTTAGAACACATAATTCAGAGGTGGCAATCTTTGCACTAGCATTGGCCGGAGCACTTCTCGGGTTCTTAAAATTTAATGCTTTTCCTGCTAAAATTTTTATGGGAGACACAGGGTCATTAGCCCTTGGAGGTGCGATTGGAACAATAGCATTAATGTTAAAGATGGAATTATTTGTAGTTATAGTTGGAGGGATTTATTTAATTGAAACTTTATCTGTTATAATTCAAGTTACTTCGTTTAAATTAACTGGTAAAAGAGTATTTAAAATGTCTCCTATACATCATCATTTTGAACACTTAGGATGGAGCGAAGTGAAAATAGTAACAGTATTTTCAATTATTACTGCGATTTTATGTGTAGTTGGGTTTATAGCACTTTAGTTAATTAGATTTGGAGGATTTATGTATGAAGATCATTAGGTCCAAAAGAAAAAATAAAATGGGTGAAATAGATTATGGGGTATTCTATACTGTTGTTTTATTATTGTCTATTGGTGTAATTATGGTTTATTCTGCAAGTTCCTATTATGCCATGTTTAAGACTGGGGATAGCATGTATTATTTAAAAAAACAAGGACTTGCAGCAATTGCTGGAATTATAGCAATGGCATTTACAATGAGTTTTGATTATCATAAGATTAAAAATTATACAGTACCAATAATGATAGGGTGTATTCCGCTTCTATTTTTAGTATTCCTTTTTCCAAGTGTAAATGGAGCACAAAGATGGATTCCACTTGGGCCTTTTGGAAGTTTGCAGCCATCAGAGCTGGCTAAATATGTTGTAGTATTATTTTTAGCTAGAAGCCTTGAAGTTAAAGGTGAGGGCGTAAAACAATTTTCAACTGGAATAGTGCCTTATTTATGTGTTTCTGGAATGTATGCAGCTATTGTATTATCCCAAAAAAACTTAAGTATTGCATCTGTAATAATGATTGTTACGTTTATTGTACTTTTTGCTGCTGGAGGAAAATTAAAGCACTTATTCGGAATTGTAGCACCTGTTATGGTTGCAGCCGCAGTTGCATTCACTGTGTTAGAACCTTATAGAATGAAAAGATTAATGAGCTTTACAAATCCTTGGAATGATCCAATAGGTGATGGGTATCAATTAATTCAATCATTTTATGCATTAGGTGCAGGAGGAATTACGGGCCTTGGTTTAGGGCAGTCAAGGCAGAAAACTTTATATATGCCTGAGCCACATAATGATTTTATTTTCTCAATAATTGGTGAAGAGTTAGGATTAATTGGGTGTATATGTATAATAACTCTATTTGTAATTTTTATTTGGAGAGGAATTAATGTGGCAATGAAGGCAAGGGATACTTATGGAACACTTCTTGCTATAGGTATAACTTCAGTTATAGGAGTGCAATCCTTAATTAATATCGCGGTTGTAACAGGTTCAATGCCAGTTACTGGAGTACCTTTGCCATTTATAAGTTCTGGAGGAACAGCCCTCGTAATAAATATGACTGCAGTTGGGATACTTTTAAACATATCACGGCAAGTTGAGGGAAAAGAAGAAATTAAGGAAATCTAAATAGAAATATTAAAAGAAATATAATAAAATAAAGAGTAAGGAATTTATATTAATATTCTTTACTCTTTATTTATTATAATTCAATGAAATAATAAAAAAGTTGTTAGCATTACATATTAATAATTATTTTATTCTGTAAATGATATTTTTAGATAATTGTTTAAGTAAGTTATAATAGAAAAACAAAATTCAGTAGGGAAATTTAATGAAAATATAATATTAAAGTGGTATTATATATATAAAAATTCATGTTATTATATAATTAGAATTTAAGAATAGGGATAAGTATATGATTAAAGAAAATAATAAACTAATTTTAAAAGCTAAGAAAAAAAGGCGAATGAAAAAAATAATTATAATAAGTATAATTTTAATAGGGCTTGGAATTGTTTTCTCAATTAAGTCAAGTTTCTTTATTATAACTAAGGTAGCCGTTTTAGGAAACCCTATTATGAGTGGAGAGGATATTAAAAAAAGAACAGAAGGTTTAATTGGACAAAACATCTTATTTATAGATAAAAAAAACATAATTAGCGAAGCTAAAAAAAATCCATATGTTAAAAATGTGGAAATTACAAAATCATATCCAAAACAAGTTAATATTAAGATTACAGAAAATAATGGAGTATTTTACGTGGAGAAAGATGGGTATTATTATGTCTTGGATAGCGAAGGTACTTTACTTGAAAAGACAGATAATATTAATAATAGAAGCTTAGTTAATATTTTGGGGATAAATTTAAACGATGTAGAACTGGGGAATAAGGCTCTTGATGATGCAAGAATATTGAGTTTTTTGAATACTTTTTACCAAATTATAAGTAATAATCCAACTAATTATAATATTGATTCAGTTAACATTAGTGATCTTATGAATATAAAGGTTTATATTGGAAAAGTAGAAGGAAGATTGGGTGATGATGAGAACATACCTGATAAAATGAATAAGTTACTGCATATAATTGAAAGTCCTGATATTGGGATTGTTAAAGGATATGTAGATGTAGGATTCAATGGTGCACCAGTATATTACAAAGAAAGGTAAGGTAGAAATGAAAATATCTAAATCTCAATTACTTATAGCAATTGTTTGTGGACTTTTAGGTTTTTTATTAGCGTATCAATTTAAAGTCTTATCTAACAAAAATACAGCAGAAGCAAATATTAACAATTATGATAAAAATGATATTATTGCAGAAGTTGAATCACTAAAGAAGGAAAAGGATGAATTATCGAAAACTAATTCCAAGTTATCAGATGAGCTTAAGCAAATGGAGGAAACAGCAGCTAAAGATGGTGATTTGGGTAAAGATATAAAAAATCAACTAGATAATGCAAGAATGATTCTTGGTGTAGTTGATGTAAAAGGGCCGGGAATAGTATTAACCATTACACCTAAGACATCTATTTTTGGTTCTAATCCAGGTGATGATAGCAGGAATTTAGGTGAAGATGAATTGGTTCATATAGTAAATTTGTTATGGTATTCGGGAGCAGAAGCTATATCAATAAACGATATTAGAATAACTCCTCAAACTGGAATTAAGACAGCAGGAAATGGAATAGCGATAGGATCTACAGGAAAAGTATATCCTAAAGATAAAATAGTAATTAAAGCAATTGGTGAAAAGGGAAGACTTAACGTGGGAATTTCGTTCCCAGGTTCATTAGAATATCTTGCACTTCCTAATTATAATAATGAAGTGAAGACAGAAGATGATATATTTATAGGAAAATCAACACAGTCATTAAGAAATGACTTTATTAAATCAGTAACGGAATAGGAGAGGATAATTTGATAGCAGTTATAGGACTATTAATTGGAGTAATACTTGGCTTTGTATTAGATGTAAATATATCGGATAAATTTTCGCCATATATGTCTGTAGCTATTCTTGCATGTTTAGATTCAGTATTTGGAGCGATTAGAGGAAATCTTTCGAAAAATTTTCAAGCTGATATTTTTATATCAGGCTTCTTTGGAAATGCGCTTCTGGCAGCAGGGCTTGCATATTTAGGTGATAAACTTGGAATACCAATATATATAGCTGCAGTTATTGTATTTGGGGGAAGGATATTTGACAATTTTGCTATTATAAGAAGATTGTTATTAGAGCAATTTAAAAGCTGGAGAAAAAATAAACTCAAAAAAAATTCATTAGAAGAACAACAGGAAGTTAAATAGAGGGGTGAAGTGATGAAAAAGAATAAAGACGTTATCTTTGTTTTCATTGCTACCATAATATTAGGTGCTTTAATATCAATGAATTTTAATTTTAAAGGGGTTCAATCTTATAGTCAATTAAATTCATCACAATATCAAAATGCAGTTGAAGAAAGAGCAGCTTTGTATAGAGAGATTGGAAATCTTAAAGATGATAATATTGAGAAGATTAATAAAATAAGAGATTATGAGAACAATGGTAAAAAAGATGACAAGATACTCGAAGATATGAAAGCTCAAATTAATGATTATGAAATGCTAAGTGGATTAAATAAAGTAGATGGTCCTGGAATAATATTAACAATAAATGATGGAAAATCTAATGCGTTAGAAGAAGACACTGATGAAATAAACAACAAACTTTTGCATGATGCTGATATGGCGTTAGTTTTAAACGAACTTCGAGTTGCTGGTGCAGAAGCTATCAGTGTAAATAATCATAGGATAGTTCCATGGTCTGGAGTAATATGTAATTGGGCTTTTATAGGGTTTGATGATGGAGGAATGGAATATGCACCTTTTAAAATCTATGTTATTGGAGATCCAGAAAAGTTAAAGGCAGCTCTATTAGAAGATGGCAGCCATGTTAAACAACTGATGTTCAGAAAACTTGAGGTGGATATAAAAGAAGTGGATAAGATAATTATGCCGCCATCAAGTGCTAATTCAAATGTAAAGTATATGACTATAGATGAAAGCAAGAAATAAAATAATTTATTTTAATATAATTGAAGGAAATTCAAAAATAATATAGAATAATAATTAAGTAAAGGAAAGGAATAGTTTTATAGGTGTTTATTATGGGAATTAAGCAAAATATTCAAGAAGTTAAATCTAAAATTCCAGAAGAAGTAACGCTTTTAGCTGTTTCCAAAACAAAGCCATTAGAAGATTTAGAAGAAGCTTATATGGCGGGGATGAGAGATTTTGGAGAAAATAAAGTTCAGGAATTAGTCAAAAAGGCAGAAAACTTTCATGATGATGTTAGATGGCATTTTATAGGACAGCTCCAAAGTAATAAAGTTAAGTATTTAGTCGATAAGGTATACTTAATACATTCCTTATCAAGTATTAGTTTATTAAACGAAATAGAAAAAAATTTTGGAAAAGCTAATAGAGTTGCTAATACTTTAATTCAAATCAATATTGGAAGAGAAGAAAGCAAAAGTGGAATTTTAGAAGAAAATTTATATGAATTTATTGAAACAATTGAAAAATGTAATTTTGTTTCCGTAAAGGGTATAATGGTAATTATTCCAATAGGAGATGAAGAAAGCAACAGAAAATATTTTAGAAGAACTAAAAAGATATTTGATGAGCTAAAAGAAAAAAAATATAAGAATATTAGTATGAACATATTATCTATGGGAATGACTCATGATTTTATAACAGCTATAGAAGAAGGTTCTAATTTAATTAGAGTAGGAACAGGAATATTTGGAGAAAGAAATTATAATTTAGGAGGCGAAGAGAATGAGCAACGTATTATCAAAAGTTAAATCTTTATTAGGATTTGAGGATTATGAAAATTACGAGGATTATGTAGATGAAGAATATGAAGAAGAAATGAAGGATGACGAAGAAATTGAACCAGTAATTACAAATAAGAAAAACAGCAAAGTAGTCAACATTCATACATCATCTACAACTAAAGTTACAATTACTAAGCCAGTTGATTATGAAGAAGCAACTGAAATTTGTGAGGCACTTAAGAATAGAAGAATTGTTTTAGTAAATACTACAGTTTTAGAATTGAAAATTGCTCAAAGATTATTAGATTTTATAAGTGGATCATGTTATGCTTTGGGGGGAGAATTACAACAAATTGAAAAAGGAGTGTATATTCTTTCACCATCAAATGTTGAGGTGACAAATGAATTAAAGAATGAACTTAGTTCAAAGGCCTTATTTAATTGGTCAAAATAGGAGGTATTAATTATGATATATAGTATTCAGATGGTTCTTTATTTGTTATTTAACATAATAGAACTAACTATATTCATAGAATGTATAGCTTCATGGATTCCTCAAGTTCAAGGAAATAAGTTTATTAATTTAATTCACAATTTTGTTTATCCGATTTTAGAGCCAATTAGAAGATTGCAAGATAGAGTTATTCCTGGATTGCCAATGGACTTTTCACCAGTGATTGCCCTTTTGATTATCAATTTACTTAGAGGTCTTATATAATTGAAAATAAATTTAAAGGAAAAGATAATTAACCATTTTTCAGATGATGAAAGAAATGAAGCATTAAATTTATATGAGAAATATATACTATGTAGGGATAAGGACATTTCTTCATTTGGAAAGAGTTTTTATACACCTAATATATGGACTTGGTTTGAAAAAAATTTAAGTAGTAATGATTTGAAAATTGAAAGTAATGGATTATTTGAAGATGCTGAAAGAAGAATGATTTCTTTCAATAATTCTTATAATAATCCATTCCCTATGAAATTGATTAAAATCGAAAATACTTCAAAATTTTCGAAACTTAGTCATAGAGATTTTTTAGGTGGCATCTTATCACTTGGCATTGAAAGAAATAAAATTGGCGATTTATTAGTAGATAACAATATCTGCTATGTTCCAATTCATGAGGAAATTGAAAATTATATTATATATAATTTAGATAAAATTTCTAAAGTTGTTTGTAATGTAAAAGTAATTGATGATTTTGAACTTCTTCCTAAAGCTCAATTTAAGGAAGATATTATTTTAGTTTCATCTTTAAGAATTGATGGCATAGTTTCAAAAATTATAAATGTATCTAGATCCAAAGCTGCAGAAATGATAGAGCAAGGATTAGTTCTTATAAATTACGTTAAGATAAAAAATAAAAGTTATGAACTTAAAGGTGAAGAAAGAATCACTATAAGAGGTTATGGAAAGTTTATTTTGGGTGATTCTATTGGGAATAGCAAAAGCGGAAAAATAAAAATTGTTATTAAAAAATATACATAGTTGAGGTGAAAGTATGAAGTTAACACCAATGGATATTAACAATAAGGAATTTAAGAAAGGGCTAAGAGGATATAACTCAGATGAAGTCGATGAGTTTTTAGATGAAGTTGTAGATAATTATGAGGAACTTTATAAAGAAAATGCTAACTTAAAAGAAAAGCTTGCAAATCTAAATGAAAAGGTCGATCATTATTCAAAAATTGAGACTACTATACAAAATACATTATTACTGGCACAAAATGCTGCTGAGCAAGCTAAAAATTCAGCTCAAAAAGAAGCAGAATTATTAGTAAAAAATGCAAACGAAACAGCACAGAAAATTTTAGATAAGGCACATAATGACGTAATTCAAATTAATGATGAATATGAAAGAGTAAAACAGGAATTTATAAAGTTTAGGGCAAAATATAGAAACTTTATGAATGCACAGTTAGAAACCTTTGATGATTTAGAAAAGGATTTTATTAAAAATTATAATGTCTCAGATATAGTTGAAGATGATGATACGGTTAAAGAAGAAATAATAGAAAAAGAAGTAAGTACTGAGGATGAAAAAAGTAAAAATAGTACTGATGAATCAATTGAACTTCAAAATAATAGTTCTTTAAATGATGAATTAAATGAAATTAAAAGCTTTTTTGTTCAAAATGAATAATAGTTAATTTAAAAATACCAAGTAATATATGTACAATTACTTGGTATTCTTTATATAAAAAGAGCTATAGCTGAAATAAAGTTTAAAAATAAACTAATTTTTGCTTACAGCTCTTTTTACTTTTTATTCTTTTGGAGTTTCTGAGTCATTATATTTACTATTTATTATTACAATATCAACTCTTCTATTTGCAGCTCTTCCTTCTTCAGTGGAATTACTTTGAATAGGCCTATATTCTCCGTAGCCTACTGAAGAAAGTCTTTCCGGCTTGACGTTACCTTGAGAAATTAAAAATTCTACTACATTAGCAGCTCTGACAGAAGAGAGTTGCCAGTTTGAGTGGAAATAATTTGTGTTAATAGCTACATTATCAGTGTGTCCCTCAACATGTATGTAATTGTCAATTCCATTTAAAACCTTCGATATAGAAATTAATTTACTTTGCCAGTCTGGTTTAATTATGGCTTCTCCGCTATTAAATAATATATTATCATTAAAGCTTATTATAAGCCCTCTCTCTTGAATTGATGTAGTAACACTTCCTTTTAACTCAGAATTGTTAACAAGTTCATCAACCTTCTTTTTAATATCGGAAAGCTTTTCGGCTTCTGCCGCTGAGTTATTTTGATCCTCAGCCGGATCAACTACATTTGGAGTTGCATTAGTACTATCTGATACTGCAATTACATTTTGTCCATTTCCATTGTTGAATCCAATTCTAAGTGAGTTAGCTAGTTGTTGTGCTTTTTTATTATCAACATTTGATATTGCATACATCATTAAAAAGAAAATCATAAGTAATGTTATAAAATCCAAGTAGGAAAGCATCCATCTTTCAGTATCATCTTTTTCTTTTTTTGTACTCTTTTTCATCATAATCAATACCTCTTTAAACTTATTCTTCAAGCATTTTAGCTTCTTCTTCAGTTAAATAACCAACAAGTTTGCTAACTAAGGTATTGGGATTTATACCTTCTTGAATAAGAAGAACAGCTTCAATAATTAATTCCTTCTCGATGATTTCTTCTTTATTCAGTTCTCTTAATTTACTAGCAATAGGAAGCCAGAAAAGGTTTGCAGTACCAAGTCCGTATAATGTTGCTACGAAAGCAGATGCAATTTCACCGCCCATTGCTGCAGCATCACTTAAATTAGCAAGTACTATAACTAAACTTGTTACGGTCCCTACAATACCCATTGTTGGGGCATATCCTCCAGCGGAAGTAAACATTTCAATATATTTTTCGTGTCTTGCAGAAAGTTGTTCAAGTTTGGTATTCAAAATGCTTTTAACAGACGCTGGATCAATTCCATCGACCACCATCTGTAATCCTTTTTTTATAAATGGATCTAAATCTACTCCGGTAAGTTCAGATTCAATACTCAAAAGCCCATCTTTTCTAGTTTTAATTGATGTTTCTTTAAAGTAACGTATATACTCCTGCATATTGCTTTCTTTCTTTCTAAAAGCTATTCCTATTATTTTTGGAAGCTTTTTAAAGGTTTTCGAAGGAAAAGAAATAGAAGTCGCTCCAAGTGTTCCACCTATAACAATAATTGCAGAGGTTAGTTTCATTAGCGCAAATATTGAACCATGAGCTAAGGTATATCCTAATAGAATAGATCCAAATGCCAATATTACACTTAACAGTGTTACAATGTCCATAAATACATCCCCCTTTGAAAATAACAAAATATTAAAAGTAGATGATTAAATATGTATTAAAATGTAAAAAATGTAAAGTGAATGTATAACAAGCAATAAAATGCTAATACAATATAATGATAGCATAATATAAAATAAATGTAAAACTTTTATAATTAGAAGAATTAAACATAAATTTTATTTTATATTACATACTTCGATAATAAGTTTTGAATTGTAAAGTCCCCATTATTATATTATAATGTTGAAAGAATATGCTAAAGAGGAAGGTATATTTAATTATGGAGAAAATAATTATAATAGTTGAAGAAAAAGATAAAGAAACTAGAATTGATAAATATTTATCAGAAATTCTTGAAGATAAATCAAGATCTTATATTCAAGGACTCATTGAAAAGGATAGCATCAAAGTAAATAATAAAATCCCTAAAAGTAATTATAAAGTTAAGACAAAGGATGAAATTGAAATATCATTAAGCGAGCCTGAAGTTTTGAATGTGGATCCTGAAGAGATATCTTTAAGTATATTATATGAAGATAAAGATATTGTGGTTGTAAACAAGGAACAGGGAATGGTTGTACATCCAGCACCAGGGAATTATAATGGTACTTTAGTTAACGCACTGCTCTTTCATTGCAAAGATTTATCAAGCATAAATGGAATTGTTAGACCAGGAATAGTTCATAGAATTGATAAAGATACCTCGGGTGTATTAGTAGTTGCTAAAAATGATGAGGCACATAATAAGCTTTCGGAACAATTAAAAGATCACTCTATGAAGAGAGAATATTATGCACTAGTTGAAGGGAGAATAAAAAATGATAAGGGCACTATTAATAAACCTTTAGCTAGGAATAAAAAGGATAGATTAAAGATAGGTATTGTTGAAGGGGGTAAGAAAGCTGTAACTCACTATGAAGTATTAGAAAGATATAATGGGTATACGTTAATAAAATGTAAATTGGAAACAGGAAGAACTCATCAAATAAGAGTGCACATGGCTTCAATTGGTTTCCCCTTGGTTGGAGATCCTCTTTATGGTTTTAAAAAGCAAAAATATAAGTTAAAAGGTCAAATGCTTCATGCTAAGACGCTAGGATTTATTCATCCAAGAAAAAATGAATATATGGAATTTACAACAGAATTACCAGAATATTTTCAAGTAATACTAGAAAAATTAAGGAATGAATTAAAATAATAATTATTGTGGAGGGGTAACATGAAATTAAAAGCAGTTCTACTTGATGAAAAAGCTGTAAATAGAACATTAATTAGAATTTCTCATGAAATAATAGAAAGAAATAAAGGTATAGAGGATTTAGTTTTACTTGGAATAAAAACTAGAGGATATCCACTTGCAAAAAGAATTGCAAATTATATTAAAGGAATTGAGGGAATCGAAGTTCCAGTTGGATCTGTTGACATAACTTTATATAGAGATGATTTAACAAAGGCTAGTGAAGATTTAGAAATTAGAAATTTAGATTTAGGCCTTGAAATAAAAGATAAAAAAATAATTATTGTTGATGATGTTTTATATACATGTAGAACTGCTCGAGCCGCTATTGATGCAGTAATAGACGTAAACAGACCTACAGGCATTCAATTAGCAGTTCTAATAGATAGGGGGCATAAAGAATTGCCAATTAGAGCAGATTATGTAGGTAAAAATATTCCGACTTCTAAAAATGAAGTAATAGCAGTTTCATTAAAGGAAATTGATGGAGAAGATTCGGTTAAAATATTTGATAAATAGTAAGTGATAAGGGAGAAAACAAAACTATGTATGATTTAATTGCAACTAGCACCTTTGGAATTGAAAGTATAACCGCAAAGGAATTAAAAGCCCTTGGGTATGAAGATTTAAAAATTGAAAATGGAAAGGTTACTTTTGAAGGAGATGAAATGGATATTGCAATTTGTAATATTCATTTAAGAACTGCTGATAGAGTATTAATTAAAATGGCAGAGTTTGAAGCAAAATCCTTTGAGGAACTATTCCAAGGTACAAAAAAAGTGGAATGGAGTAAAATAATTCCTATAGATGGAATCATGCATGTAGTTGGGAAAAGTGTTAAATCAACACTTCATAGTGTTCCGGATTGTCAATCAATTGTGAAAAAAGCTGTTGTTAAAAGCATGAGCGAAAGTTATGGTATTGAGACATTTAGCGAAAGTGGTCCTGTATACAAAATTGAGGTATCAATTTTAAAGGATGTAGTTACACTAACAATAGATACAACCGGTCCAGGATTACACAAAAGAGGTTATAGGGAGCTTGCTGGAATTGCCCCATTAAAGGAAACTTTAGCAGCATCTATTCTTTTGATTTCAAGATGGAATGATGATTTTGAACTAATAGATCCATTTTGTGGTTCGGGTACAATATTAATAGAAGCTGCTATGATAGCACAAAATATTGCACCAGGAGTAAATAGGAACTTTGTGTGTGAAACGTGGCCGTCTTTGAGTGATAATACATTCAATATAGTACGAGATGGAGCTAGGAAATCTGAGAAAAATAAAGATATAAAATTGATTGGATACGATATAGATCATAAGGTGCTTAAAGTAGCAATGGATAATGCAAAGAAAGCTAGGGTTGATCAATATATCCAGTTTCAAAAAAGAGATTTTATGGATTTTTCAACTTCTAGAAAGTATGGTTTTATAATCTCTAACCCGCCATATGGGGAAAGAATAGGAGAAAAGGAAATATTACCTGCACTTTATAAACATATGGGGCAAACAAAGAAAAAATTAGAAAGCTGGGATTTTAATATTTTAACATCCTTTGAATCTTTTGAAAAAGTATTTGGAATAAAATCAACTAAAAATAGAAAATTATACAATGGTAAAATAAAATGTTACTACTATCAATATTTTGATAATGATAAGATTAAGAATTTTGGAGATTTATTAATTAATGAATTAATGGACTAGAAGTTAATAAATTAATGATAATTATAGAGAAAGTTAATAAACTTAAGAAAATAAGCAAAATAATTAATAAATAAAATATTAATGAGTTGAAAAGTGAAAAGTTATTTACAAACAAGTATGCTCATGATAGAATAAATTTAAGTAAAAAATGGTAGCAATGGTGCTGACAATTTGTTAAGATTGTTAGCACTTTTTTTGTCCGAATTTTTAAATACAAGTTTTGGAAAGACATCCTTCACAGATGATTTATTAATAGTAAGGATTGTATATGAATGGTTTAACGGGAATGCTAATATGTCATGTGAAGAAAGATTAAATATTATATATTAAAAGGGAGGAGTTAAAGTATGGCAGAAGTTTATCAAAGAATGGCAGAAAAGATACCTAATATGAGTAAAGCGCAAGAGAAAATTGCAAAGTATATATTATCACATCCTAATAGCACGCCTTTTTTAACTGTTGAAAAATTAGCCAAACTATCTGGAGTTAGCATTGCAACAGTTACTAGATTTGTAATTTTTCTTGGATATAAAGGCTATCCTGAATTTTTAAAGGATACGCAGGAGTCAATGCAGCAGCAAGTTTCAAAAGCTGAAAGAATGAAGGATGATTTAGAAAGAGAATGTAGTGAGGAAAGTGAGATTTATAAAATATTTGAAGAAGATTTGAATAACATTAAAACTACTATGGAGGATCTTAACATATATGAACTTAAAAAAGCTGTTGAATTGTTGTTAAAGGCAAAGAGAACTTATATAGTTTCAAGGAGAAGTTCTTCAATGCTGGGTGCATTTTTAAAATATTATCTTGATTTATTGTTTAATAATGTTAATCTAATAGAAAATATTGAGCAGATTCCAAAGCAAATTAGTGATGTAGATGATGAAGATGTAGTTATAGGAATTGGTTTCGAGAAATATGCAAGAAGCACAGTGGAAATTTTTACACATTTAAAGAGAATGGGAGCTACAACTATAGCTATTACAGATAATATGTTATCTCCTCTTGTACCGTATTCGGATGTTACATTAACTGCAGTAAGTAAAGGATCTAAGGATATAGAATCTTTTGCAGCACCATTAAGCTTAATAAATGCATTGATTTTATCAATAGAAAAAGAAAAGAAAGACTATTTTAATAGTAATGTACAATTATTAGAGGAAGCGTGGAGAAAATTTGATTTATTCATTTAATTATTTATTAATTTATGCAAAAAAGAGGTATCAACTTTAGTAGTTGAACCTCAATTTTTTTGTATGGCTAATTATAAGATTTATCATTAAAGATAGTATTAAAATCCGTAGGATTAATAATTAAAGTTTTATTAGTATGATAAATTACCATTCCAGGTTTTGAGCCATTTGGTTTTTTTAATTCTTTTACTTTTGTATAGTCTACAGGGAGTTTTGAAGAATCCTTGCCTTTACTATAGTATCCAGCAATTATTGCAGCTTCTTCTAAAGTCTTATCTGGAACATCAAATGAACAAACAATAACATGTGAGCCAGGAATATCTTTTGCATGCAGCCAAAGGTAATTTTTATTAGCAAATTTTAAACTTAAATAATCATTTTGCAAATTATTTTTTCCTACATAGATATCAATTCCATCACTTGAAACAAAATGATGAGGTTTAAAAGCTTTTGCCTTTTTAGGATTCTTATTATTTCTTCTGTATCTTATATATCCAGTCTCAATTAATTCATTTTTTATCTCATCTATTTCATTGTAACTCTCAGCATTTATAATATTAGTAAGAACTGAATTTAAATATTCTATTTCTCCTGAATTTTTTTCAAGCTGAACCTTAGCATATTCTTCAGATATTTTAAGCTTATTGTACTTTTTATAATAATATTGAACATTTTCAGAGGGAGTTTTAGTTGTATCCAGTGAAATTTTAACATACTCCTCTTCATTTTCATTATAAAAGTTTAGTAAAGTGCATTCACTGTCACCTTTCTTTATAGTATAAATATATGAAGTTAAAAGATCGCCTTTAATTTTAAAAGATTCTTTTTCAGAACATTCTTTAAGGGTTTCGTTAAGGATCTTTACCTTCTTATTACATCTTTCAATATTAGTATGAATAAGCTTTTGTAAATCCACAGATTTATTTTGAAGTCTATCTTGTTTATCTTTACTTTCATAAAAGGCATCCATCAATATATTAGCATCCTCGTATGGAATTAATAAAAAATCTTTTTCTAATGATTCTAATCTTAATGAATAAAAGTCTTTTACAATACCAGTTTTAGTTGTATAAATATTATAAGATATATTATCATCAAAGTTGTTTGTAAATTTCTTAAAGTTTTCATAAATTTCTTCCATAGTAGGTGAACTATTATCTTTTGTAATGTTATAATATAAATCATTAGATAGTAAATTACTAATTCCAGTAAAACAATTTATATAAAATTTAGAATCAAAAGTTATTGAATTATAACTTATAAATGAGGATAATTCTTCATAAGTAAATGAAAATGGGTTTAATTTAGATGAACCTGGTGGATAAACAAAATTAACTCCTGGATATAACACTCTGTAACTATTTATATCAGGTGTAATATGTTTTATTGACTCCATAACTTTATTATCTCTATTTCTAATTAAGGTAATATTAGAATGTCGGCCCATTATCTCAATTATAAGGGAATATATACTGTCAAAACCTAGTTCATCTCTGTTTTCAATTTCCATTATTAAAATTCTATCATTGTCTTTTTGAATAAGGTTTGTAATTCTTCCACCTAATATGTATTTTCTAAGAACCATTAAATACATGGGAGCAACAACTGGATTTTCCTTAGTGCTGTTTGTTAAATGAATTCTTGCAAATCTAGGAGAGGCAGAAATTAATAGTTTTAAATTCTTTCGTTCTTTTCTTAAGGTTAGAATTATTTCATCCTTTTCAGGTTGATTTATTTTATCTATTTTTGAATTGATTATTGATTTTTGCAAGTCCTTTACTAAACTATATAAATAGATACCATCTAATGCCATTTTATGTCATCCTTTCTTAGTGTAACTAAGAATAGTATAACATTATAATTATATAATTATCAATTATTAGCAAAATGTGAAGAAGCACTGTATGTCGAAGAAGGAAATCCAACTCACATTTGTTCGTAGGTAAAATATTAGATTTTGATTCTCACTTATTTAGAAGAATATCAAAGTATCATAGAGAATATCATTATGTGTTGAAGAAATACTAAAATATATGAAAAAAATTTAAAAAATATATATGGAAATCTTGTGAAATAAGTTATAATTTAAACTTGGTGATATTATTAATAAATGAAATATTAGAATAAACTATATTGTAGCCACGAGCTTAAAATTAGAAGCTTTACGATGAGATTAAAATTAGGAGGAATAGATATGAATTTTTATAAAATGCAAGGTGCGGGTAATGATTTTGTATTTGTTGAAGATTTTGATAATAAGATTAAAGATGAATGCTCACTTGCACAAAAGCTTTGTGATAGACATTTTGGAATTGGAGCCGATGGATTAGTTATTGTTAGAAAATCAGAAGCAGCTAATGCAAAAATGGTTATAATAAATGCGGATGGCTCAAGAGCTAATATGTGTGGGAATGCAATTAGATGCTTTGGAAAATATGTTTATGAACATAAAATTGCAGAAGGAGAAAAATTTTCAGTTGAGACTGGAGACGGCATTAAAGTAATCGAAATAATATTAGAAGATAAAAAAGTTAAGTATGTAAGAGTTTATATGGGTAAGCCTTCATATAATGGAAGTGATATACCTTTAAATAATAGAGAAAATATTATAGAAAGTGATATTACTGTAGATAATAAAACTTATAATATGACTACAGTATTATTGGGGGTTCCTCATACAATTATTTTTGAGAATGAAAGAGAATATAATGTTGTATTAGAAGGCTCCAAAATAGAAAAGTTGGATTTATTTAAAGAAGGAAGTAATGTGAATTTTGTAAAAGTTATTGATGAAACACATATAAGAGTTAATACATGGGAAAGAGGCGCTGGTGCAACTCTTGCTTGCGGAACTGGCTGCAGTGCATCAGTAGTAGTTGCAAAGAGGTTAGGTCTTGTAAATAATAATAAAGAGATTTTTGTAAAGGCACCGGGTGGAGAATTAATTATTGAAGTTTTAGGCGATGATGTTTACATGAAAGGTCCTGCTGAAGTTGTATTCAAAGGAGAAATTTCTATATAAATAATTGACATGGGGTAAATATATATTGTAATAATAGAATCCAAAAACTATTTTATAATATCTGTTAAAAATATTAGATTTATTAGTTATTTAAAGAGGGGAAAAAATGAAATCATCAAAAAGAATATGCTGGAGAGTTTTAGCCTTTATTGTTTTTCCTCTGTTTTTATTAGGTTGTTCATCTGAAAAAACTGCAACACCTAATATAACAGAGGATATAAAACTTAATTCAGGTGCTGTGCTAAGAAATGAAAATGGAAATTATAAATTATATAATTATGAAAATGGAAAATACAAGGAAGTAAAAGATGGTAAGGTTATATTAGCATATGATAAAAGCACATCGAGTTACATATTTGTCGAAGACGGAAAACATTACGTAATTCATAATGGTCATAAAAATGAGATAAAAGATTCTAATTACAGCCAGCTTAGGTTATCAAAAAATGGGGAATACATATCATATTTTATTGAAAATAATGGTCTTAAGTTAAAAATATTTAATACAAATGATGGAAAGGAAATAGAATTCAAATCAGATGTTTCGATTTCTGGAACCTTGTATGATTGGTATGACGCTGATACATTGATATATTATGGAGTCAGTAATGAAGGGGTAAATGGCTTATTTACTTATAATATAAATGAAAAAAAAGAAGAATTGTTATACAAAATTAAAGAAGGCTATCTGGCTTTTTTAAAGGGAACTGAAAACAATGTATTATTTATACAATTAACACTACAAAATAAAAAAGAACTAATGATGATAGATAAGAAAACTAAAGATATAAGTCTTTTAAGTGAGAATATAGAAGAAATATCAGATATAATTGTTAATAATAATCATATATTTTTTACTGGAAAGGTTTCTGGAAATATAGACTCATTGTACGAGTTTATAGATAATAAACCAAAGAGATTAGTATTTGACTTTCCAGCTGCGGTGAAAATAACAAAGGGATTAAAAGAGGATGATAATAGTAATATTTTATTTATAGGTACTAATAGCGCAAATGGTAATGTAGAACAAATTTATACGTATGCGCAAGATGGAAGCATTAGCTCTTTGTCTAAAGACTCTAGTGATTATGCATTTGTGGATTATAAATAATCAATAGACAGACTGAATTAAGCTAACCAGCAAAAAGCATGGGGACGTTTTTATTTCAGGTGCTTAAATAAAAAATTATAATTTTACCTCTTTAATGGTTAATGGATAAATTATTAAAATAAAGATAATAATATTTTTGAAATTTTATTTAGTATAGGAGTATGAGAAATGAATAAATTTGATAGAGCTGTTAATAAGAAAACTAGTGAATTAATAACAAAAAATTTACTTGGACAGGAAGTTAATGAAGAAGAATTTAAAAAATTCAGAATAATTGCAAGAGCAATAATTAGAGAAGAAATGAGGGGAATTAAGTCAAACAGTAAGCATAATTCATTGCATCATAAAACTTGGAAGGCTGCAGCTAAATATGGTGACTTTCAGAAATAGCAAAACATATTAAATAATTGAGATGGGGAAGGGTGGAAGATGGAATTTAATTTAAAAGAAGGGTCTTCTATTGTAAAAAAAATTATGGTTTCCGATAATGATTTAGCAATAAAAATTGGATCTGGAGATTTAGAGGTTTATGCAACACCTGCTATGATTGCATTAATGGAAAATGCAGCTAAAAGCTTAGTAGTTAACGAAATTCCAAATGAATTTACTACAGTAGGTATTGAAATAAATGTTAAACATATAAAATCATCTCCTATAGGTGCCAATATAGAGTGTAAAGCTACACTCGTAAAAGTAGATGGAATGAAATTGTTTTTTGAAGTAGAAGCTTATGACGACAATGGGATTATCGGAAAAGGCACTCATACAAGGTATATAGTAAATATTAATGATTTTATGGAAAAAACAAAAAATAAATAAGTTTGAACGATAACTCCTCAAAACAAAGAATTGTCTGAGGAGTTATTTCATATGCCTTATACTTTAGCTTAGATTTAAATTTTATGTCAGATAGTTAACCTTAAACAAATAATATGTTAGTATTTTAAATAATATGTAATTTATGATATTATATAAAAAAGATAAAATTTTGAACTAGAAGAGTACACAAATATATTTTCAAAAGAGGTGGAGATATGGGATTAAATCAAAAATCATGGATTGAGAATTATGTACATAGTTTATGTCCACTAAAAATTACTCAAGATCAGGTAGAACAGGAGATAAATAATATTGCAACCTTAATTAATGAATTATTTAGCAGTCAAGGTGTGGATAAGCGGGTTGAAATGCTGCCAGAGAAAAACATGATAGTATTTCCAGGGAGAAAAGCTAGTATTTTTGTAGTGTATAGTGTAAATCCTGAGAATAATGAACTAAAAATCCTTCAGCATAAGGATCAAACTCTTAGTAGTAAGATTGAAAAAACTATATCAATAAGTTGCAAAGTAGAAGAATATATAGTCAAAGACGAACCATCAATAACCATGGATGAAATGTCATTTGAGAATCTAAAAGATGCTATTAATTATGCATTCAATAAAATATTAATTTAATACCATCCATAAGAGAACTCTTACAAAGGGTTCTCTTTTCACTGCTTAATATTATGTGTTTCCAAATAAAAAAGAGATTTCTCTGTCAGATTATTATACTGAATAGCGAATAATATAGTGAGTGCATAAATAGAAACAATAAGTATGTTCAAAATATGAAGTAGAATAACAGTTCTACAAAATTATACACATACTCCTTTATAAGTAAAATATTTTGTATATGTTGATCAATTATTAAGTTTATAGTCGATTAATATTTAGACTGTACAGGTATTTTTAACCTTAAAAGCTAGCAAAAACAAAAAATGAATTTTGAGGTGAGGCAAATGAGTAATGACGTAAATATAATATTAGAAAGAATAAAGATAACTCCAATAAGAAGTTCTTCTAATAACTCAATAATAGTTTTATCTAGTGATGATGTAAAGCTAAGTGCTGAGCATTTTAATGAAGCAGTTTATTACATATGGGAAAATAACTTGGTTAAAATATTAAAAGTAGAACGTGCAGGTTTATATATAGCGAAGATCTTCGTAGATGTTACAACATAATTTTTGAGAGCTCTAGAAATAGGGCTCTTTTATTATGTAGAGAGATTATATTCTTTATAATAATATTTTCTATATTTGGTCAGAAAATGAGATTGAAGAACGAATAGTATATTAGATGAATAAATACCAATAAAATATCAATCTCTATAAGATTGTTATTTGTTTCCTATGAAAGGGTGGAATGATATGACAAATGAAGAATTAGAATTAATTGATTTAACCAATCAGAAATATAAAGCTTTACTTATAATGCAAGGAAGAGCATATAAAAAAGTATTATCTTTATGTAAAGAATGTATTAGTGATTTAGAGAAAACAAAATTAATCGACGAAAATATGGCTGTTATAGATATAAAAATAATTGCTGAACTCGAAAAAATGAAAAGACAAAATAAAATATTTATAGAACCCTGCAAATAATATTTAAAATAAAAATTTATGTTTACGTGTCAGATTATTAAATTAAATAACGAATAGTATAATGAGTGTATTAAACCAATAGTATATTCCTAAATATATAGTAGGATAATAATCCTACAAAACTATACCAGATACCCCTAAATACATAAAATACCCTGTACATGTTAAAGTCTTAAGTTTTTACTTGATGAATGTTTAAACTGTACAGGGGATTTTTTACTTTAGAAAGCTATTAGAAACAGAAAATGAATTTCGAGGTGAAGTAGATGAGTGATGACGTAAATATTATATTGGAAAAAATAAGGAGAACAGAAACAATACGTTCTGGTAATGGATTCATAGTAGTATTATCTAGTAATGATGTAAAGTTTAGTGCTGAGCGTTTTAATGAAGCTATTGAGTATATATGGGAAAATAAGATAATGAAAATACTAAAAGTAGAACGTAGAGGTATTTATTGTTATAACAAAAATATATGTAGATATTATGACGTGAGTTTTGAGAGCTTTAGAAATAGGGCTCTTTTTCTTTAGTTTTTATGATCTATTTTGTAATAAAGACAAAAGAATGTATTGGGAATAATAAAGTAGTATTAACGAATATAATTCTTTTGATGGAATATAATAAAGTAATGAAATCAAAGGGGATATGAATTTGAAACTTGATTTAGATAAGAAAGATTTAATTTCTCTAGTTAAAGGAACAGATCCGAATTTAAATGCCATGGGACATCCTAAGATAATTTGTCGTGGAAGTTACTTAGCGCAACATGGACGATGGGATTGGAATTATTGCGCATTTGAAAACTGCACGAATGAAGAGATATATGAAATATATAAAATATGTAAAGATAGTTGGAGATAGAGTTAATGACGCACTTACAGAAATGTAGGTGTCTTTTTTATCTAGCAGTGTCCTTAAAGCGGAGACCATAATCTTTTAATTAAAACATTTAACAAGAATTTGTTGCTTCTGGCACTAGAATATTGGTGCTTTTTAATAAAAATGATACAATGTGCTTGCAATACGTCATAATAAATGTATAGATCGAAGTAATTTGAAATAAAATATTGCGGTAAATAAGCAGTAATAATATTGTATATTCTTATAAATAAAATAAAATACTTATGATAAGAGGTGAATTATATGCAAATAAAGAAATTTTTTATATTAGTATTTATATTTATGTTTATGTTTGGTGAAGTTTCTAAGGCTGATCAAATTCCAACAGCAACAACTTTAAAACAAGGTATTTATAATATTTCTCCTGAACACGAAGGGCTTTATCGTAATGTAAAACTTATAAGTCCAGATAAGAATGTTACTATTACATTACTTGATGCGAGTGGTGCTCAGATATTGTTTGTAAAACTTAATGATACAAAAGAGTATTTAAAAGTTGGTCCTATAAAAAAAGGAGAAACTTTAATTATAGCTGGTGAAGGAGAAATATCCATGACGCATTAAAATAATACGGCGGTTATAAAGTATGTTATAATTTCCATATGAGAATAATTGATAATAAGAGTGCGGAGGTTATAAATGAAAATACTACTTTTTTTAGCTAAAGGATTTGAAACAATGGAATTTAGTGTGTTTGTTGATGTTATGGGGTGGGCTAGAAATGATTATCAAATTGATGTTCAAGTAGTAACTTGTGGATTTAAAAAGCAGGTGGTTAGTACATTTAATATTCCTGTAATAATAGATAAAACTATTGATGAAATTAATGTTGATGATTATGATGCACTTGCTATTCCAGGCGGATTCGAAGAATTTGGATTCTATGAGGATGCTTATGATGAGCGATTTTTGAATTTGATAAAAGAATTTGATTTAAAAGGAAAAATTATTGCTACGATTTGTGTTGCAGCTTTGCCAGTAGGTAAAAGTGGAGTATTAAAGAACCGCAAAGGGACTACATACCATTTAAGAGATGGATACAGGCAAAAACAGTTAAAAGAATTTGGTGTTAATGTAGTAAATGAACCAATTGTAGTTGATAAAAATATTATTACTTCATATTGTCCTGAAACAGCACCGTATGTTGCATTTAAACTTTTGGAAATGCTCACATCTGAGCAGCAGATGAAAATTGTAAAAGTTGCTATGGGATTTATATAAAGGTTAGCGCATAATTTATAAGAGAATAATTTAAATTGTACTTGAACGGTGATAAATATGAGGCAAATTTAAAAATGGAAAAATGGATGGTAAAGGTACACTAACTTTGTTTAATGGCACTAAAAAACAAGGTCAGTTCTCAAAAGGGAAATTCCAAGGATAAAAATTATTTATATTGGATAATAGTTGAGTATAATTTTAGTTATATTTTTTATTTAGAATTCTAGAAATAGAGTTCTTTTTTTATTCTATAGGAATTTATAATGCAGTAAAATCTGTGGGTAACTTGTGAGAACGGCTATTTAATTGGGTTGAGTATGGAAAAAGAATAAAAAATAAATTATACACCTATGTAGAAGTGCGTTAGCACAAGTAAGAACTTTTCATAGACGCCTGCCAAATTTTTCTCACATGCGTTCGAAAAGGCAGATGCGTGAAAAAAATCTCCAGCTCCACAGTCGTCTGCGATTTTTTTTATACAATTAATTATTATAAGTTACAAATTAACACAATATTTCCTCTTATTGTTATAGTTAATAGCGAAGGGAGGGATAAAATGGGTAAACTTGAAAACATAAATATAAAGATTTGCGAAATGAGACAAGCATTGCTAGATTTAATTAATGAGAAACCAAGTTTATTAGATCCAGATGTCATTATTGCAAGTCAAGAACTTGATGAAGCTTTGAATGAGTATAATGAATTACTTAACAAAGTAGACAAGTAGTAGAAAAAAGGGGAGAGGCTTATTTTTATCTCTCCCTGAATTTTATTTAAGAAATAGAAATGAAATATTAGTTTTGTCTAGGAAAATTAGTATAGTACTGTCTTAAGAAAATTTTTGCTATATATAGAAAAAATCTTGACAAAAATAGTTGTTAAAATTATTATAGTTATAACAACTATTTTGAAGAAGGTGATTATTTGAATAAAGAATATGATTACACAAAGTTAATTGGATATTTAATAATTAAAGGCGAAGTTTGTATAAAAAGAAAAATTCTTAATGCTTTTTTAGAAAAGGGATATGACATTACATTTGAACAATGGACAGTTTTAAACGTATTATACGCAGAACCAGGATTGATTCAAAGTGAAATCGCCATAAGGACCTATAAAGATAAAACAAATGTTACGAGAATATTAGATGTTCTTTCTAAAAATGGATATATTGTAAGAGAACAACATGAAAGTGATAGAAGAAGCTTGTGTATATACCTTACAGATAAAGGCATAAAAATGTTTGATGATCTTATACCTTGCGTTGAGTCGCTTAATGAACAATTTAAAAAAGGACTGTCAGATGAAGAGCTTAGAATATTTGAAAATGTTCTAGAAAAAATATATAAAAATGCTGAGTAAGTGTTTTTATGCACTTAATGGTTGCTATAACTATTTTGTATATAACAACTAATTATATATTATTTTAATAAGGAGAAAAATTTATGAAATTAAAATTTTTTTATCGGATAACTTCTATTATGGCATTCCTATTAATTTTATGTTTTATGACTTCAAGTTTGATATCAGAGTTTTTAGGTGATTATATTATTATTGCAACTGTAAAGAAATCTATATTTTACACATTACCATTATTAATTATATGCATGATTTTAACAGGTATATCAGCAAGAAAACTTGCTTTGTTATATCCTAATATTCCATATAATCTATTGGTAATAAGGAGAGTAAAGTGCATTGGATTGACTGGAGTGGTGTTTCTTGCACCTATAGCAACTGTTTTAAATTATCTTGCTCAGAATAATAATTTAGGTGCAATGTTCTATTTATTGCAATCTTTAGAGATAATTTTTGGGTTAATAAATATTACATTCTTTATTAAAATATTTAAGGATGAGAAAAAATTAAAGGAAAATTAAAATATAAATTATAGTTGCTATAACTAATATTGATATAACTAATAAAATATATTAAAGGTGGGATAATTCATGGTTAATTTATCTTTAAAAGAAAAATTTGCATTTAAGTTCATTTTTAATGAAAAAAGAATTTATCAAAGATGGTACGGAAGATTTTTAGGTTTTGGAATAGACTATGGAAGATTAAAGAGGGCAGTGGCAAGAGTATCGAATTGGCTACAATGGTGCGAGGAATGGACTAAAGAAGGAGATCTATTATACAAGAAAGCTGAGGAAGAATTGATAAACGGATATGAGATTAAAGCAAAAGCATTATTTCATGAAGCAGTAGGATGTTACCATGTTGGTCAGCATATATTTTTTATAGATAGTAATCAAAAAGAGAAAACACAAGAAAAAGCTAGGATAAGCTATAAAAGAGCAATTGATTTGTATGATGAAAAGGAAAGACCAATTCGGATTGAAATTCCTTTTAATGGAGCAATAATTCCAGGATATTTAAGATTATCAAATATGTCTAATGAACCACTCGTAATCTTTATAAACGGAATGGATAACATCAAGGAAGCAGAAGGTCATTCACAAGGAACATTGTTTCAAAAACATGGATTTAATTTCTTTACCTTTGATGGGATTGGCCAAGGTGAAATGTGGGAGTATATGAAATTCGATGAAAAAGAATATCATAAGGTAGTATCAGTAATCATTGACTGGTTTGAAAAGCAGCAAATATATGAAATTGATATTAATAGAATTGCATTAGTTGGATTTAGTTTAGGTGGATATTTAGCGCCAATGTGTGCAGCGTATGATAAACGTGTAAAATGTGTAGTTGGGAATAGTGGATTAGTTTATATAGGTGGATTAGCTGGATTAAAAAGGCTTAATCCAATTTGGCAAAGAGGTGTCACATATATGACTAAGTGTGAGTCGTTAGAAGAAGCTGTTAACAATTTTGATTGGGATATTGAGGATTCGCCCAATTTACAAGTACCTTTGCTATTTTATCATGCAGGAAAAGATGAGGTCATGCCTTCTCCAAAACTCCATGCCGAAAAAGTAATGAAATGGGCTAGGGGAGATAAGACGCTTAAATTTTATGAAGATGCAGAACACTGTACAATGAATTATTTAGATGAAGTATTTCCTGAGATAGTGGACTGGATTAAAAAAATTTTAGAAATGTAAATATAAATGGTAATACCACATTCAGTCCCCGCTAGGGGATTTTTTTAATGTCTAGGAAAGTATAAAAATCGCGTCCGCTGAAAGCGCGGTGTAGACTTGCATTAGGGAAGTATATGTGGTAAATTGATGAAATGATTAAGAGTAAATTAAGAAGAATATTAGAAGAA
>JAJXWH010000005.1 GCA_021781745.1 Bacillota bacterium
GAGGATGGCTGCAAATTTTTATACATTTGTCAAGTATTTTATTCAAAAAAATTGGGGGAATCAAGAAAAAATCAAATTAGTAAAATAGAGTAATCACAGACTCTATAGAGTTTCCGTGAGAACTCTTTATAGTAATAGGGGGCATTTCCCGTTTACCATCTATTTACTACTATTTTGTTTATAAAAAAATTATTTCAATGATAGAGCTAATATCTATTTTAATAACTGCAGAGCTTTTAGGAATGAGTTTTTGCTATTATTCATATAAAAGAAATTTAGAATTTAATTCAAAACTTATAAGTAAAAAAAAGCAGCTATTAAGAAAGAACTGAATATAAAATTAGGGAGATCGCAATATTCTGGGTGAAGTTGCGATTTTTTTATTTGAAAATCCTTCTTTCATATATTTTAGATAATGCTGAGTATATAGAATTATTAGGGATAAGTACAATAAAAAAATATTTAAATTTTGATTAGGTATATTTAATATTTAATAGTAATTTATTTTAGTGCAAAGAGGAATTGTTATAAATTTGTTTAATAAATATATATTGAAAGTAATTACATATTAAGGGAGGAAGTTATGGAATATAATGAAGAGAGAGAAAAATTGAGTTTTTGGAAGAAAATAATAAGCAGCATTCAAGGGATAAAGCACTATGAGAATGTCTTAAAAGATCCTGTTGGAAAGTCTATATTATATTTGCTATTAATATCGTTACTTCTTGGAACTATTGGAGCTATAAGAGTATCTATTGAAGTGAATAACGGCATTTCAAGATTTATAAGTATATATAATGCCAAATGTCCAAACTTTGAAATTAAAAATGGAGAGTTAAGTGTTGATGGCAACATGCCAATAGTTTTATCAAAGGATGATTATAATTATATTGTTATAGATACAACTAATAAGACTAGTCCTAGTATTTTAGATTCTCATAGTGAAGGTATTCTAATACTAAAAGATAAAATAATTCAAAAAAAGAACAAAGTGCAAACTCAAGTAATTGATATAAAATCATTACAAGGACTTTATATTGATAAAACAATAGTTAACACTTATTTGTATTTTGTAAAAGCTATTATTCCATTCATTTTTATTGGAAATATCTTTGGTTATTTTTTAGGTGGACTCTTAAGTTCTCTATTTCTAGCTTTATTTGCTCTAATAATAAATGGAATTTTCGAAACAAAGTTAAAATATGGACAGCTGTATAGTTTAAGTATTTATGCATTAACTACTCCACTTATAATAAGTACATTATTTGAAATTTTAAATTTAAAGCATTTTAGTTTCTATTGGTTAGTGTATCATATTATAGCTTATGTTTATATTGGCTTTGCACTAAACAAATTAAAAAACTCCTCAAATAATATTGTGGCAAATTATTAATATACATTAAGAAACAATATCAAGTTATGTTAATTTATTCTTGAAGGAACGAATCATATTTCCACAGGATATTGAATTGACTTCTAATCTACTAAAATGTACCCCTGACATTAATACCTGTCAGGGGTACATTTTATATTAAGAATAAGTAACTTATTTGAAAAAATTGTAGTATTTTAACGGAAAATAATTTTGTTAAAAAGTTTAAATTTTATTATGTTAACCATATATACTATTTAGAGAACAAATTTAAAAAGGAATAAATTAGTTTATCATACAACAAAATATAAAATAAAGAGGAATGATGAAGATGAGAGAAAGAAAGTACGTTAAATTTAGAACTGATATGTATGAGGATACAAAATTTAAAATAATAGATATGAAGCCTGAGAAAGACCTTATTCATTATATTTGGACTAGGCTTGTAGTTTTGGCTGGAAAGGTGAATTTAGAAGGGGAATTGTATCTTTCTAGAACTATTCCTTATACAATTGAAACTTTGGCTATAGAATTTAATAGAGATGTAAATCAAGTAAAATTAGCATTGGATACATTTATAGAATTAGAAATGATGGAAATTATTGAAGAAAATATTTATAAAGTTAAAAATTTTGCAAAGCATCAAAATATTAAGGTTAAGGATAAAAATAAAAATTTAAGTAAAGAAGTTGAGATAAAGAAAGATTTAAAAGAAGAAGTTAATAATATTAAAGATAAAGAGATTGAAGAAAAATCAATTATAAATGAAAAAGAAAATTTGAAAAAGCAAGAAATGGAAAAGCGGAAGTTAATTGAATTAAAGGTTGCTAATGAAGATACTGGAGACAACGACCATAACAACCGCTCAATTGCACCTTTGGAAGTTAAAAGAAATAATGTGGCAAATAAAAAGAAGAAAAAAGAAGGTTCATCTCACATTATTGAGCTTGCAGAAGAAAAAGAAGATAATTCTATAGTTAGTCTTAATGAAGGAGATTATAAATTGGGCCCAGGAGAACGCATTCTTAAGCAGTTTGCTTTTGATTAGCAATGAATTATTGACTTAACCAAGGGTTTAATGTAATATAACAAGGATAAGTATGTTATAATTGGGAGTGATAACATGAAAAATATTATAACTAAAGTAATCCCAAATGGTATCGCAGAAGAAGTTGGTATTGAAGTAAATGATATTTTATTATCTATTAATGATAATAAAATAAATGATATTATAGATTACAAATTTTTATCAGCGGATGAGGAAATCATTTTAGAGGTAGAAAAAAGCAATGGTGAAGTCTGGGAAATTGAAATTGAAAAAGAGTATGGTGAAGATTTAGGCATAGAATTTGGCGGCGGTATAATGGATAAAGCAAAATCCTGCAGCAATAAATGTATATTTTGCTTTATAGATCAGCTTCCAAAAGGAATGAGAGAATCATTATACTTTAAGGATGATGATTCAAGATTATCTTTTTTGCAAGGTAATTTTGTTACATTAACAAATATGAAAGATGAAGATATTGATAGAATAATAAAATATCACATAAGCCCTATAAATGTATCTGTTCATACAACAAACCCAGAGCTTAGAGTTCAAATGCTTAATAACAGGTTTGCAGGCAATGTATTTGAAAGAATGAAAAAGCTTGCAGTTGCTGGGATTAGGATGAATGCACAAATTGTTTCAGTTCCTGGAATAAATAATGGGGATGAACTTAAAAGAACAGTTGCTGATTTATATACCTTGTATCCAAATGTTTCAGATTTAGCAGTAGTTCCAATAGGAATAACTAAATTTAGGCAAGGCCTTAAACAAGTTAGTACATATACAAAAGAACAATCAATAGAGGAAATCGAGAGTATTAAAGCACTTCAAGAAGTATATATGAGAGAAATAGGAACACCGTTTGTGAGATTATCTGATGAATTTTATTTAGTTGCAGATAAAGAAATTCCCAATGAAGAATTTTATGATGATTATCATCAAATTGAAGATGGAATAGGAATGGTTAGGTGCTTTAGAGATGCAATAGATGATACTTTAGAAGATTTAGATAAAAGCATGAAGGGGAGTTTTTCTATTGTTACAGGAACTTTAGCTTATCCTGAAATTCTAGAGGCCAGTATTAAAATTAAAAATAATAATCCAAATATAAAATTGGATGTTTATGAAATAATAAATAATTATTTTGGAAGTACAATCACTGTAGCAGGTCTTTTAACGGGAACAGATATAATAGATCAAATGAAGGGCATAATAAATAGTAAATATTTAATTATGTCTAATAACATGTTTAGAAAAGGGTATGAACTAGCAGACTCATCTGAAAAAATCATGCTTGATGATACTAAGATTAAAGATATTGAATCCGCTCTAGATGTTAAAGTGATAGTGGTTGATTACACAGGAGAAGATTTAATTAAAAAACTTAATGAATACAAGGAGGAATAATAATGGGTAAACCGATAGTTGCCATAGTTGGAAGACCGAATGTTGGAAAATCGACATTATTTAATAAATTGGCAGGAAAAAGAATTTCAATAGTTCAAGATACACCAGGAGTTACAAGGGATAGGGTATATGCTGAAGCTGAATGGCTAAGTTATAATTTTACGATGATAGATACAGGTGGTATTGAACCAGAGAATAATGATATCATAATAAAACAAATGAGAAGACAAGCAAATATTGCAATTGAAACAGCAGATGTAATAATTTTTATAGTTGATGGTAAAGAGGGATTAACTGCTGCAGACAACGAAGTTGCAACTATGCTTAGAAAGAGTAAAAAACCAGTAGTTTTAGTTGTTAATAAAGTTGACAATCTAAAAGATGAAAATAATGCATATGAATTTTATAATTTAGGAATAGGTGATCCTATAACAATATCAGCAGGGCAAGGATTAGGTCTTGGTGATATGCTTGATGAAGTAGTTAAATATTTTGATAAATCTATTTATGATGAAGAAGATGATGAATATATAAGAATAGCTATGATTGGTAAACCTAATGTAGGAAAGTCTTCTTTAATTAATAAATTACTTGGTGAAGAAAGAGTAATAGTTTCGGATATTCCAGGAACTACAAGAGACTCAATAGATAGTCATTTAGAGACAGAAGACGGTAAATTTATCTTAGTTGATACTGCTGGACTTAGAAGAAAGAGTAAAGTAAAAGAAGAAATTGAAAGATATAGTGTAGTAAGAACTTATGCTGCAATTGAAAGAGCGGATGTTTGTATACTTATGATTGATGCAACAGAAGGTATTACCGAACAAGATGAAAAAATAATAGGTTATGCTCATGAAATGAGAAAAGCTATTATGGTTATTGTTAATAAGTGGGATTTGATCGAGAAAGATGATAAGACTTTAGATAAATTTAAAAAGGAACTACAAGGAAACTTAAAGTTTTTGAGCTATGCTGAGTATTTATTTATTTCAGCACTTACAGGACAAAGAACTAACAAAGTTCTTCAAATAGCTAAATATTGCTATGATAATTATAATAAGAGAGTTTCAACAGGAATATTAAATGATGTTATAAGTAAAGCAGTTCTTATGAAAGAACCTCCAGTTGTTGGGCTTAAGAGAATGAAAATATATTATGCAACACAAGTTGCAACTAAACCACCAAAGTTTGTATTTTTCGTAAATGATGAGAGTGCAAGACATTTTTCATATGAAAGGTATTTAGAAAATCAATTAAGAGATAGTTTTGATTTTAAAGGGACTGGTATCCAAATTGAATATAGACAAAGAAAGGAATAATTATGAGCAAAATTACTTTTCTAGGAGGGGGAAGCTTTGGAAGTGCCTTAGCTGTTTTACTTGCAGAAAAAAATAATGTTGTTAATATATACAATAGGGATAAGAATGTTGTTGATGAAATAAATATTAAAAGAACCAACGAAAAATACCTCAGAGATTTATTTATTCCTAAGGGAGTAACTGCGTTCAATAATATCGAAGAAGCAGTAGATGGTGCTGATTATATAGTATTATCAGTACCGTCCCATGTTATTAGGAATATGTGTATAGCCATTAAAGGAAAAATATCTAATACTATACCAATAATATCAATTGCAAAAGGTATTGAAGAAGATAGCGATAAGAGATTGTCAGTTGTAATTGAAGAGGAATTAGATAACCCTGTAGTAGTTTTATCAGGACCTAGCCATGCAGAGGAAGTTGTAATGAAAATACCTACTACAATAGTGAGTACGTCTAAAGATATGAAAGCTGCAGCCAAAGTTCAAGATCTATTTATGACTCCGTACTTTAGGGTTTATACTAATGATGATATAATAGGAGTTGAAATTGGTGGAGCTGTAAAAAATGTAATCGCGTTAGCTGCAGGAATAATAGATGGACTAGGGTATGGGGATAATACAAAGGCAGCACTTCTTACAAGAGGTATGAAAGAAATATCTAGGGTAGGAATAGCACTTGGAGGAAGAGCAGAAACTTTTTATGGACTAACTGGCATGGGGGATTTAATAGTGACTTGTACATCTATGCACTCTAGAAATAGAAGAGCAGGATTGCTGATTGGAAAAGGAATGTCATTAGAGGAAGCACTAAAGGAAATTGGCATGGTTGTTGAAGGTGTAAAAGCATGCAGGGCGTTTTATCAATTAAAAGAGAAGATTGGAATATCTATGCCTATAACAGATGGGCTTTATAAGGGCTTATTTGAAGGAAAGAATGCTAAATCTATTGTTGATGAGCTCATGAATAGAGATAAAAAAAGTGAGTTGTTTTAATTTCTAGCGTTAGGGTTAAGTGGTAGTTAATTGGCACACAAAAGAAGATGAGTAGTGTATAGAAAAAAATGAAAAACATATTGTATAATAAGGATAGATTATTTTAAAAGAGATAGTCTATCTTTTTTATTTTTAGAGACCTATTTAATATTGTGGTGTGATTATTATGTAAATAATGGGTAGTTGTTTATGGAAGTAGGCAAAACACTAGAATTTTAAATGTGGTTTAGGATAATTAAGGGTGAACCATATCATAAGTAAATGATTAGAGCCGTAGACATTGATATTACTTTCTTAAGGTTATTTTTATAAACAAAAATAGTTAAATTTAATGAGTCTTAGTAGTTTTATTGATATAATAATTATATGATAGGTTAATAATTTAACTATAAGAAGTGATAAAATGTAGTGTTAAGAAAAGAATAGAAGGAGGAATGGTGTGTGGATTACGATTACATCCATAATTATAGTGAAGATGAATTTGAGGATATTCAATCTCATTATGACGGAAAAGCTGAATATGATAATGGATTAATATTTTTAAGTTCAACAACATCAATAAAGCATAATGAAATTAAAAGAAATATTTTAACTGAAATGTCAATGTATTTAAAGGGTTCAAAGTGTAAAGTTTATGATGAACAAATAGAAGTTATTTTTAATTATAGAGATGATACCAGAAAATATAAGCCAGACATTTTTGTTATGTGTGAAGATGCAACTAAAAAAGGTGAAAGTTTCACTTCAGCTCCTAAACTAATATTTGAAATACTTTCAAAATCTACAGCCAAGTTTGATAAGGGAAGAAAATATGATACTTATGAAAAGTTCGGAGTTCTAGAATATAATTTTGTTGAACAGAATGGATTTATTGTACAGCATAAATTAATTGATGGAGCATATCAGATAGTTAATGTATATAAGAATAATGATGATTATGTATCTGTTGTTTTTCCAGATTTAAAAATAAATTTGAATGATATATTTAAGTAATTTTATTTAAGTAAAAAAATTAGTAGCATCCAGAGACGGGGCTACTATTTTTTGATGTTTTATCTATAGATAACACTATAAAAGTTAATAGTATAAATAATATACAAAAAGATTTTATTCTAAAATTAGCTTAATAACATAAATAATTGATAAGCACTTTATAAAAGTATCTAACATATCCGATACCACCTCTCAGCTATAGTGAAATAACTCACCAATAGCCCGGAGGATAATACGAAACTTAGCTTCTTTGAAGCCTTAGTTGAGTTATGCTGTGCAAAAAATGTTTAAAACCCCTACAGCCATATTTCTGTTTTTAGGAATCTCCACATTTTTTAATTTAATATAAATAAAAAGTTCTTGATTGCAGCATAGTTACTTTGGGGGAACTTGCAAAAAAAGTTCTTAATTGCAGCATAGCTGCTTTTTAAAAAGGTGTATATTTTAAAATTAGGATGAATATATATATATTGGTAAAAAGAATATAGGAGGGAACTATGTGGATAATTTTAACATATACAAAGATATAGCTGATAGAACTCAAGGGGACATATATGTAGGAGTTGTAGGACCCGTTAGAACAGGAAAATCTACATTTATTAAAAAGTTCATGGATCTTATGGTAATTCCTAAAATTGATAATACTTATAAAAAGGAAAGAGCTAAGGATGAGTTGCCACAAAGTGGATCTGGGAAAAATATTCATACAACTGAACCAAAGTTTGTACCAAACGAAGCAGTTGAAATCAATTTGGGAGATGAGATCAAGTTTAAAGTAAGGTTGGTCGACTGCGTTGGATATATAGTTAAAGGTGCTTTAGGATATTTAGATGGAGAAGAAAGTAAAATGGTTCATACACCATGGTATGAGTATGAAATACCTTTTGAGGATGCTGCAGAAATTGGAACAAGGAAAGTTATTAAGGATCATTCAACAATAGGTCTAGTAATTACTACAGATGGCAGTATAACTGGAATAGACAGAGATGACTATGTTGATGCAGAAGAAAGAGTAATATATGAATTGCAATCCTTAAATAAACCTTTTATTGTAGTCCTTAATACAAATAAACCAAATTCTCAGGAAGCAAAAGCATTACAGAAAGAATTAGAGGATAAATATAATGTAACTGTACAACTTATGGATGTATTTAATATGGAAGAACAAGATATAGAGAATTTATTTAAACATGTACTAAAGGAATTCCCAGTAAAAGAAATAAATATTGAGATGCCTGAATGGCTAGAAAAATTGGAACGAAACCATTGGTTAAAAAAAGATTTTTTCAATATAATTATGAATATGAGCCAAGATGTATCTAAAGTAAGAGATATAAAGTATTGTTTAAATAGTCTTGAAAATGAAGAATTCATGGGAAATGCTAATATAAAAGAAGTGAATCTTGGAAATGGAACAGCTCACGTGCTTATGAAACCTAAGGATGGAATTTTCTATAAAGTTTTAAGTGAGATATGTAATTTAGATGTTAATTCAGAAAGTGACCTACTTAGCATAATTAATGATTTAACCCATGCGAAATGTGAATATGACAAAGTTAAGGATGCTTTAGAGGATGTAAGAGAAAGTGGATATGGATTAGTTGCACCACAGCTTGCAGAAATGAAATTTGAGGAACCTGAAATAGTTAAACAAGGGAATAAGTACGGAGTAAAATTGAAAGCAAGTGCTCCAAGCCTACATTTTATAAAATGTGATATTAAAACTGAGATAAGTCCTATAATGGGATCTGAAAAAGAATCTGAAGAACTTGTTAAAGGCTTATTAGAGCAGTTTGAAACAGATCCAACACTTCTTTGGCAAAGTAATATGTTTGGGAAATCTCTAGAAGTGTTAGTAAAGGAAGGCTTACAGAATAAATTATATAAAATGCCAGAAGATGTACAAGTTAAGATTCAAAAAACTTTACAAAAAATAATTAATGAAGGTAATGGTGGATTGATTTGCATAATACTTTAATAAGATAAATGCATAAATATTTATATAATTATAAAGTGTTGATTTTATAGTGTAGTTAAATAGTTAGGAACAAAATTGCTACATATTTTCAAGTATCATATATTATAATCAACACTTTTTTTATTCATTAGGAATTTATAATGCAGTAAAATCTGTGGATAACTTATTTAAAAAGCTGTTTAATTAGGTTTTGTATGGAAAAAGAATAAAAAAGAAATCTTATTCGCCTGCATAAAATGTTCTTATATGCAGCATAGCTGTTATTTCGAATGTGCAGATTTTTCTCACATGCGTTCGAAAAGGCAGATGCGCACCTATAAAAAGAGTGCGAAGCACAATACGGAACTTAATAAAAAAAATCTCCAGCTCCACAGTCGCTTACGATTTTTTTATGCCAGTTTTTTTGGTTTATATGTGGAAAAATACATAACATTGGGATATAATAAAAGAAAGGATATAAATGAGGGGTATCTATGAAAAGAGAGTATAAGGCTTATAAGAAAGTTGGTAAAATAAAAATTTTTATAAGTGAGCTCTTAGAGCTTGATTTACCTAGAATTGTTTATGCCTCTCCAGGTGTTATAAAGCATATAAAAAAAAGACATGGTAGACAATTCACCAAAAAGATGAAGGATAATATAATAGATATTATAGAAAAAGTAATAAAAGAGCCTGAGTATGTTGGTTTAGATAATAAGAGAGGAACTGGCGGCTCTCTTGAACTAGTAAAAAAGGTTGATAACATTATTGTACTTTTGGGGCTTGAAATAGATTTAGAAGATGAGTATATATACGTTGCGACAATGTATCCAATTACTTTATCTAAAATGAACGCAAGAGTATATAGAGGACGACTGACAAAAGTTGAGGAAACGGAATTAAAAGAAAATATATTATAATGCACGGTTTATAAATTTATTTTTTGAGGTGAGAAAAGGCTCCTCATGCGCTAATATTTAGTAATCAGAGATGCAGGATACGCCGACCTGCCAAAAAATAATTTAAATTTAGAGACTACCTTACAATTGTGTAAGGTGTTTTTTTTTGAAATATAATTGTTAACAAATTGTAAACAAAATATTGACTAAAGAACATATATTAATTTATTATTGAATTATCGAGTTTAAATCCGTTAGAGATGTAAAAGGGGGTGTAATATTGATAAGAAGCATGACTAGTTTTGGAAGGGCACAAAGTGATGAGAATCGCGAATTAAGTTTTTCAGTAGAAATGAAAAGTGTAAACCATAGATATTTAGATATAAATATTAGAATGCCTAGAACAATGCTGGCATTAGAAGAAAAGATAAGAAATATTGTTAGTAAAAAGTTAAGCAGAGGGAAAATAGATGTTTTTATAAACTATAAGAATTATGGAAATAGCGCAGGAAAAGTTAAATTAAACATGAAGTTAGCTAAGGAATATCATGAATGTTTAAGACAAATTCAAAAAGAATTAAATGTTATTGATGATATATCTGCAGTTAAAATATCTAGATTTCCTGATGTTGTTACGCTGGAAGAAACAGAGGAAGATTTAGATGAAACCTTTAATGAAATTTCTTCATTAATTAAATCAGCTTTGAACTCAATGGAAGAAATGAGATGTATAGAAGGTGAAAAGTTAAAAGCTGATATTTTATTAAAAATTCAAGTGATTGAGAGCTATGTAGAAGAAATTGAAAAATTATCAGATGTTATTCCTAAAAATTATAAGAAAAAACTTGAGGAAAGATTAAGTGAATTATTATCAGGAATAGACATAGATGAAGGAAGAATAGCTCAAGAGGTAGCAGTTCTTTCAGATAAAGCGGCTGTAGACGAAGAAATAACAAGATTACGAAGTCATTTGAGTCAAATGAAAAACACTTTGGATTTAAATGAACCTGTTGGAAGGAAATTGGATTTTATAATTCAAGAAATGAACAGAGAAGCCAATACTATAGCGTCCAAATCTACTGACATAAATATAACTAATAAAGTAATCGAAGTGAAAAATACAATTGAAAAAATAAGAGAGCAAGTTCAAAATATTGAATAATCAGGAGGGATAAAATGGGAATAAAGTTAATAAACATAGGTTTTGGAAACATAGTTTCTGCAAATAGGTTAGTTGCAATTGTCAGCCCTGAATCAGCACCTATTAAAAGAATTATTCAAGAAGCTAGAGATAGGGGTATGCTAATAGATGCAACTTATGGAAGAAGAACTAGAGCAGTAATAATAACAGATAGCGATCATGTTATCTTATCAGCAGTTCAACCTGAAACAGTTGCACATAGATTATCAACAAAAGATGATGTGGCAGTTGATGAGGATGATGAATAATGGGTGATAAAGGAAGAGGACTATTAATAGTAATATCTGGTCCATCAGGAGCAGGAAAAGGTACCATATGCAAGAGTTTTATGGAAAGGAATAGAGATGTATCTCTATCTGTATCTGCAACTACAAGAGCTCCAAGAAATGGAGAGGCAGAAGGTGTAAATTATTATTTTATGTCTAAGGAAGAGTTTAAAGAAAAAATAGAAGCTAATGATTTCCTAGAATATGCAGAAGTCTATGATAACTATTATGGAACTCCAAAATCAAATGTTGAAGAACTTTTGGAAAATGGTAAGGATGTTATTTTAGAAATTGATATACAAGGGGCATTAAAGGTCAAAGAAAATACAAAAGAAGGAGTCTTTATTTTTATACTTCCACCATCTATGGCAGAGTTAAAACAAAGAATCATAAATAGAGGAAGTGAAACTAAAGAATCATTAATGAAAAGATTTAAATCAGCATATAAAGAAATAAATTTTATATCTAAATACAATTATGCTGTTGTAAATGATAAAGTAGAAATAGCTGTTGAAAAGCTGGAAGCTATAATATCGGCTGAAAAGTGCAGAGTAGACAGAATAAAAGATAGTATATTAGATTCGAAGGAGGGAATAATACATGAACAACTCTATGATTAATCCATCAGTGGTAGATTTATTAGAAAAGGTGCATGATAGATATTCTTTAGTAATTTTAACATCAAAAAGGGCTAGACAAATAATTGAGGGTTCAACTCCTCAAATTTCAGTAAAATCAAATAAACCATTAACAATTGCAATTAACGAAGTAGATCAAAATGCTGTTGAATATGAAATTGTAAAAGAAGGTACTAAATAAAATGAAAAAGAATTTAGTTTTGGGAGTTAGTGGTGGAATTGCAGTATATAAGGCATTGGAAATAGTAAGCCTGCTTGTAAAAAAGAATATTAATGTTGACGTTATTATGACTGAGTCAGCTGTTAAGTTTGTAACTCCACTTTCTTTTCAATCTTTAAGCCAAAATATGGTTACATGCGATATGTTTGCAGAGCCTAAGGCGTGGGAAATTCAACATATAAGCTTAGCAAGTAAAGCAGATGTACTTTTAGTAGCACCTGCAACTGCTAATATAATTGGGAAAATAGCAAATGGAATAGCTGATGATATGCTTTCAACTACAATTATGGCAACGAAGGCAAAAGTGATTTTTGCACCTGCTATGAATACGAATATGTATGAAAATCCTATAGTTGAAAGTAATATCAATAAGCTTAAAGCTTTTGGCTATGAATTTATTGAACCAGCTGAAGGAAGACTTGCTTGTGGAATAAGTGGAAAAGGAAAACTTGAGAGTCCAGAAGTGATTGTTGATAAAGTCTTAATGGAACTAAATGATAAAAAAGATTTAATTAATAAGAATGTAGTAGTAACAGCTGGACCAACAATAGCTTCTATTGATCCTGTAAGGTTTATCACAAATAGATCAACGGGAAAAATGGGATATGCAATAGCCAAAGAAGCGAGAAATAGGGGAGCTAATGTAACATTAATATCTGGGCCTACGTCAATAGAAGTGCCTAAAAATATTAACGTTATAAAAGTTTCAACTAATGAAGAAATGAAAAATGCGATTTTAGAACTATATAATGATGCTGATATAGTAATTAAATCAGCTGCTGTTGCTGATTATAAACCTAAAAATTATAGTACACAAAAAATTAAAAAAGGCGATAATGATTTGTGTATTGAATTTACTAGGGATAATGATATATTAATGGAACTCGGAGAGAGAAAAGAGAAGCAGATACTAGTTGGCTTTGCTGCTGAAAGTCAAAATTTGAAAGAGAATGCTAGACTTAAGCTGCAAAGGAAAAACTTAGATTATATTGTAGCAAATGATATAACTGCAAATGATACTGGGTTTGCCTCAGAAGATAATAAAGTGATAATCTTATCTAGGGATGATAAAGAAATACATTTGGATAAGATGAGCAAAGAAAAAATTGCAAGCAATTTATTTGATATCATACTTGAGAAGCGCTAGAAATCTGCGCTTCTTTTATTAAGTATAAATAAATTTTTATCTAATTGTAAACTGTAAACTGTCTTAAGGGTGGTAGAAAAGTTATGTATGCTGAGATAATTATAAACGGCGAAGCCTTAGAACTAGATAAGCTATTTACATATAAAGTGCCTTATGAGCTTCTAGAAAATATAGATGTGGGATATAGAGTCAAAGTTCCTTTCGGTCCTAGAAGCAAACCAATAGAAGGATTTGTATTTTCAATATTAAAAGAAAATTCAATAGAGTTTGATTATAAGGTAAAAGAGATACTAAAATTGTGTGATGATGAACCTATATTGACTAATGATGATATTAAAATAATTCAATTCTTAAGGAAAAAATACCTTTGTAAGTATATTGATGCCGTCCGCCTTATGATACCTGTAGGAATAATGAAAGGGTCTAAAGCCAAGAAGAAAAAAGTAATAGTAATTAATAGAGAAATAAACGAAAAAGAATTGAAAAAAGAAAATTACTTGAAATTATATGACTTTATTGCAAATAATAATGGTATTTATACAAAAACTGAAGTTGTTAGTAATAAACAATATTCCTTATATTGCTTAAATAAGCTTATAGAAAAGGAAGTACTTAAAATTGAAGAACAGGTGGTCTTTAGGTATAATACCCGCAGATATGAAAGTGATAAAAATAAAATATTGACAAATGAACAGGCAGATTGTTTAAATACAATTTTAAATGAGTCAAAATTGAAATATCTAATAAAAGGTGTTACCGGATCAGGAAAAACTGAAATATATATTAGATTAGTTGAGGAGACCCTAAATCAAGGAAAAAGTGCAATTGTTTTAGTTCCGGAAATTTCATTAACTCCTCAAATGATTGAAAGATTTAAAGGAAGATTCGGAGAAGATGTAGCATTATTTCACAGCAGATTAAGCGACGGTGAAAGATTTGATGAATGGTATAGGGTTAAGGAAGGAAAAGCAAAGTTAGTTATAGGTGCACGAAGCGCTCTGTTTTTACCATTGCAAAATCTTGGTCTTATAATAATTGATGAGGAACATGAAAATACTTATAAATCGGAGCATAATCCTAAGTATCATACTAGAGAAGTAAGTGAATTTATATGTGAGCTTAAAAATTGTAAACTTGTATTAGGTTCAGCCACTCCAAGCGTTGAAAGCTATTATAAAGCTCTTATTGATGAATATACATTAATAGAAATGCATAGAAGAGTTAATGGAAGAAAAATGCCAGAGATGCAGATAGTTGATATGAGGGAAGAACTAAAGAATAAAAATCTTTCTTTATTCAGTATAAAACTTTTAAATGAGATTGAAAGAGCTTTACAGCATGGAAAGCAAGCAATTTTGTTTTTGAATAGAAGAGGATATTCAACTTTTATTTCATGTAGAAGCTGTGGGTATGTATTTAAATGTCCTGAATGCGATGTATCTATGACATATCATAAAAATGGATATTTAATCTGCCATTATTGCGGAAGAGCTGAAAAAGCTATAAAGGACTGCCCAAAATGCAATAGTAAATATGTAAAATATTTCGGAGCGGGAACTGAAAGAGTAGAGCTGGAAGTAAAAAAATATTTTCCTAAAGCTAAAGTTTTGAGAATGGATGTAGATACCACGAGACAGAAGAATGCTCATGAATCCATTTATAATTCCTTTAAAAACGGAGAAGCAGATATTTTGATAGGAACTCAAATGGTATCAAAAGGACTGGACTTTAAGAATGTAACTTTAGTAGGAGTATTAGCAGCTGATATGTCTTTAAATATGCCTGACTATAGAGCTGCCGAAAGAACATACCAAATAATAACTCAAGTGGCAGGAAGAGCTGGCAGAGGTCAAGATGAAGGTAAAGTAATAGTTCAAAGTTATACACCAAATCATTATAGTTTAAAATATGCTAAGGAAGAAGACTATGAATCTTTATTTAAAGAAGAAATAAAGATCAGAAGGTTGATGGAAAATCCTCCTTTTGGTAAAATATTATTAATCATAGGCTCTTCTAAATTTGAAGAAAAATTAGTAAAGTTTATGTATACTTTGGAAGGTAATCTGAAAAAATTATTAGTAGAAGATGCTACTATGCTCGGGCCAGTTCCTTGTATTATTACAAAGCTAAAGGAAAATTATAGATGGCAAATAATAATAAAAGGAAATTTTGATGATGAGTTTAGTGAAAAAGTTAAAGATACACTTTATCTATTAAATAAGAGTGTATATAATGAAATAAGGGTTAGTATAGATATTAATCCTAATAATATGACATAGGGGGAATACGAAATGGCATTAAGAAATATAAGAAAATATGGTGATGACGTATTAAGAAGAAAGTGCAGAGAAATTGATAAAATAGATGATAGATTGTTAACTTTAATTGAAGATATGAAAGAAACAATGTATGATGCAGAAGGTGTTGGTCTTGCAGCACCACAGGTTGGAGTGCTAAAAAGATTATTTGTTGTAGATATTGGGGAAGGTCCTTTAGTATTTATTAATCCTGAAATAATTGAAGTAAGTGGATCACAAACTGATGAGGAAGGATGTCTTAGCCTACCGGGAGAAACAAGAGAGGTTATGAGACCTAATTATGTTAGAGCAAGAGCCCTAAACGAAAAAGGAGAAGAATTTGAAATAGAAGGAGAAGAATTACTAGCTAGAGCTATTTTACATGAATATGACCATTTAAATGGTACATTATTCATAGATAGAGTGAAAGCTCCTTCAGGAAAATAAAATTGACAGGAGGAAAATAGAATGAATATAGTATTTATGGGTACTCCTGATTTTGCAGTTCCTTCTTTAAGCAGATTAGTTAAAGAATATAATGTTACTGCAGTATTAACTCAACCTGATAAACCAAAGGGTAGAGGAAAAAAGATGGCGTATTCTGCTGTTAAAGAGGAAGCATTAAAATACGAAATTCCCGTGTATCAGCCTACAAAACTAAAAGAGGATGCAAGTTTAATTGAAAAATTAAAAGAATTAAAACCAGATTTTATAATTGTAATAGCTTTTGGGCAAATTTTAACTAAAGAAGTATTGGATATACCTAAATATGGATGCATAAATCTTCATGGGTCATTATTACCGATGTATAGAGGAGCTGCACCAATCCAATGGGCAGTAATAAATGGCGAAAAAGTTTCAGGAAATACCACTATGCTTATGGATGTAGGTATAGATACAGGAGATATGCTTCTTAAAGATGAAGTTGAAATTACTGATAATATGACTGCAGGAGAATTGTATGATATATTAAAGGAAAGAGGAGCAGATTTACTAATTAAAAGTATAGAAGGGCTTGTAAACAAAAGTATAACTCCCGAAAAACAAGGGGATAAAACTTTCTATGCAAAACCACTTGATAAAAATATTGCATGTATAGATTGGAATAAAAGTTCTAGAGAAATTCATAATTTAGTAAGAGGATTAAATTCTTGGCCAATTGCTTATACTAGTTATAAAGGCGAAAGAATGAAAATATATGAAACTGAAGCATTAGAAGAAAAAAGCACAAAAGAACCTGGAACAATTATAGATGTTGCTAAAAATGGTATAAAGGTTGCATGCAAAGAGGGAATACTAATTATAAAAAAAGTACAATTTCCAAATGGCAAGCCTTTAACAATAGAACAATATATAAATGGACATGAAATAGAAAAAAATATATTATTACTATAATGGAGTGATGTTTAAATGCATTTTTATCCGTTCTTTGACCCAACTATGATAATATTAATTCCAGCAATGATTATTTCATTTTGGGCACAGACAAAAATAAACAGTACCTATAGTAAATTTAGTGAAGTTAGAACTATGAATGGATATACTGGGCAGCAAGTTGCAAGAATGATGCTGGATGGAGCCGGGCTTTATGATGTGAGAATAGAAGTTATAAATACTAAGCTTGGTGACCACTATGATCCATCAAACAAGGTGTTAAGATTATCTCCAGATGTATATGCAGGAGGGACTATAGCTTCAGCAGGAATAGCAGCTCATGAAGTTGGGCATGCAATTCAGCATAAAGAAAGATATAAACCACTAATAGTAAGAAACTCAATAGTTCCAGCTGTAAATATTGGTTCAAGTTTATCTTGGATGATATTCTTTGCAGGATTTTTATTAGGTCTGAGAGGGTTAACTACACTAGGAATAATTTTGTTCTCAGGTGTTGTAATCTTTCAATTAATAACATTGCCAGTCGAATTTGATGCTTCTACTAGAGCTTTAAGCATCTTAAGATCAAGAGGAATCTTGTATGGAGATGAAACAAAAAATGCACAAAAGGTTTTAGATGCAGCAGCTATGACTTATGTAGCGGCAACGCTGATGGCAATATCACAATTAATTAGATTAATAGCTTTAAGCAATAGAAGAAATGATTAAAAAGAGGTAGCGTATGAATTGTAGAAAATTAGCAGTAAAAATATTAGATAGAGTTTTAAATGAAGGAGCATATTCTAATATAGTACTATCAAAGGAATTAAATGAAGTAGACTTAAATGAAAAAGATAAGGCATTATTAACTGAAATAGTTTATGGTGTATTAAGAAGAAAAAAGACATTAGATATCATAATTTCTAACTTTGTAAAAGATATAAAATTAATGAAAAAAGATATCTTAAATATTTTAAGAGTGGCTATTTATCAAATGAATTTTTTAGATAAAATTCCTAGTTATGCTGCTTGTAATGAAGCAGTAGAAGAAGCAAAGGAAATATCAGAAGAAGATTCAAAATTAGTAAATGGAATACTTAGAAACTTTACAAAAAACCCTGATGATATTGAGGTTTCAGGTAATAAAATTGATGAATATGCCTATAAATTTTCATTTGAACCTTGGATGATAAGACTTTTAATAAAGCAATATGGAGAAAATTTATCAAAGAAAATAATGTCTGGATTAAATTCAATTCCTCAGGTTAGTGTTAGAGTAAATGAAATTAAGGCAGACTACGATGACGTTTTTGAAAAGTTAGAAGAGCTTGAATATGAAGTTGAAGAAGGTGTTATTTGTCCAGAAGCAATATGCATAAAAGGTGGTAAATCCATAGAAAATAATCCACTGTTCAAAGAAGGAAAAATCACAGTTCAAGATGAAAGTGCAATGATTATAGCGCCTTTACTAGAATTAGAAGAAGGCATGACAGTTTTAGATTTATGTAGTGCACCAGGTGGAAAAACTACTCATATATCTGAAATACTCCAAAACACTGGAAAGGTATTAGCATATGATCTTCATGAGTCTAAGCTTGGATTAATAAAAGAAAACTGTGAGAGATTAGGAATAACTAATGTTGAAGTTAATACCAATGATGCAACTAGATTAAATCCTGATTTAATAGCATCTAGTGATAGAATTTTAATAGATGTTCCTTGTTCAGGGCTTGGAATTATAAGAAAAAAACCAGAAATAAAATGGAATAAAACAAGAAATGATTTGAGAGAAATCATAAAAATTCAAAGAGATATAATGGAAAGCGCATGGATGTATTTAAAAGCAGATGGGGTAATGATATATTCAACTTGTACATTAAACAAAGAAGAAAATGAAGAGAATATTGAGTGGTTTGTTAATAGACATAAAGATTGCAGCGTGAAAAAAATCTTTATTGGTAAGCAAGATAACTTAGTATATAATAGAGATGGTTCTTTAACTATTCTGCCAAATGAAAATATGGACGGCTTTTTTGTGGCTAAGCTAGAAAAAAAGTAATAGTAGGTGAATAAATGAACAATTTACTAGATTATACTTTAGAAGAACTTAAAATTTGGATGAAGGAAAATAATGAAAGTGCATTTAGAGGGTTGCAAATATTATCATGGATTTATAAAGGAACTACTGAATTTGATAATATGAAGAATATGCCTAAAACATTAATAGCTAAATTGAAAGAGAATTTTACTGTTAGTTTGCCTAAAATAATTGAAGTATATAAGTCAGAAATTGATGGAACCGAAAAGTTTTTATTAGGATTTGAGGATGGAAACTTAATTGAATCTGTATTAATGAAATATAAACATGGTAATTCTATATGTATATCAACTCAAATTGGATGTGCAATGGGATGTAAATTTTGTGCATCCACTATTGAGGGGAAAGTTAGAAATTTAACAGCTGGAGAAATTTTATCTCAAATACTTGTAGTTCAAAATTATATTAATGAAAGGATATCTAATATAGTTTTAATGGGAAGTGGAGAGCCGTTAGATAATTATAATAATGTTATAAAATTTCTAGAAGTTGTTTCAGCCGAATATGGGTTAAATATAGGCCAAAGACATATAACATTATCCACTTGTGGAATTGTACCAAAGATATATGAACTAGCAGATAAAGAATTAAGCATAACTCTTGCAATCTCGTTACATGCATTTAGTAATGAAAAGAGAAAAGAGATTATGCCAATTGCAAATAGATATAGCATTGAAGAAATATTGGAAGCCTGCAGATATTATATAAAGAAAACTAATAGAAGAATTACATTTGAATATGCATTAGTAAAAGGCATAAATGATAGCAAAGAAGATGCAAAAGCATTAGGAAAATTATTAAAAGGAATGCTTTGTCATGTGAATTTAATACCTGTTAATGAAATTAAAGAAAATACTTTTAAGAGATCTTCAAAGAAGACCATAGATGATTTTTCAGAAATATTAAAAAATCTTGGAATAGAAGTTACTATAAGGCGTGAAATGGGAAGTGACATTAATGCAGCATGTGGACAACTTAGAAGAAGTTACATAGAAACCCAAGAAATAGAGGGGAGAATGAAATGGTAGGCTTAGTTAGTGATGTGGGATTAAAACGAACATTGAATGAAGATTTTGCTTCGTATTTAGAAAAGGAAGAATTTAAAATATACGTAGTAGCAGATGGAATGGGTGGACATAATGCTGGAGAAGTGGCTAGTGAAATGGCAGCAATAAGAATTGTTAATTATGTAAATGAAAATTATTCTACTGAAAAAGAAGGAAAATTAATCGTTGAAGCTATCGAAAAAGTTAACAGAGATATATTTAATTATTCTAATACTAGCGAAAATTTAAATGGAATGGGAACAACAGTTACAGCTTGTTTGATGACTAAGGAATTTACCCATATTGCAAATGTAGGTGATAGCTGTTGTTTTGCAATAAAAAATAATGAAATTAAGAAAATCACCAAAGATCATTCTTTGGTACAAGAACTTGTTGATAGTGGAAGCATCAGCGAAAAAGAAGCAGAAAATCATCCAAAGAAAAACATAATCACAAGGGCGCTAGGAACTTGTGATAGTGTAAATGTGGACGTATTTGAATTAAATAATAATGAATATGACATGTATATATTATGTTCGGATGGATTAACCAATGAATTGACTAAGGAAGAAATTCTGCAAGTTGTTATAGAAGAAGAAGATTATTTGAATATGGCTAACAAATTAGTATTTTTAGCCAAAGAAAAAGGTGGCAGGGATAATATAACAGTATTGTTGTTTGGAGGAGATATGTAGTATGGACGGAATTGTACTTGGAAACAGATACGAGTTGTTAGAAAAAATAGGGGAAGGTGGTATGTCAGAAGTATTTAAAGCAAGATGCAATAAATTAAACAGATTTGTTGCAGTTAAGATTCTTAAAAAAGAATTTTGCAACAATGCTGATATAGTTGAAAAATTTAAGGGGGAAGCAACGGCCATTGCAACTTTATCTGACAACAATATAGTAAATATTCTTGATGTAGGAACTCAAGATGACATTAATTATATAGTAATGGAGTATGTTAAGGGAAAAACACTAAAAGATATTATTAAACAAGTGGGTAAAATGAACTATGAAACAGCACTATCAGTTGCTATACAGATAGCTAAAGCTTTAGATTGTGCTCATAGAAATAATATAATTCATAGAGATGTAAAGCCACAAAATATATTAGTTACAGAAGACGGAATTATGAAGGTAACTGACTTTGGAATAGCTAAATCTTCAACTTCTGAAACTATTACGAATACTAGTACAATAATGGGTTCAGCTCATTACCTTTCTCCAGAACAAGCAAAAGGAAGTTTTATCGATTGCAGAACAGACTTATATTCTTTAGGAGTTGTCTTATATGAAATGGTTACAGGAAGCCTTCCATTTCAAGCAGATACTGCTGTAACTATTGCATTAAAACATCTCCAGGAAGAAGTTGTGCCTCCTAAAAACTTAAACTCAAAAGTACCAGATAGTTTAAATCAATTAATTTTAAAAGCAATGCAGAAGGACCCTATTAAGAGATATCAAAGTGCTAAGGAAATGATTACAGATCTTCAAAAAATTAAGGATGATCCTAATGCAAAAATTAATGAAGAAGAGGCTAACGATCATACCATAATAATGTCAGCTGTAACTCAGCAAATTAATAAACAAGAAGAGCAAAATAAAAAAAATGAAGAGTATGATGATGACGAAGATGATGATTATTATTATGACGAAGATGATGAGAAATCAGGTGGCATAAGCAAGAATAGGATAATGAAAATTGCAATTGGAGTCGCTTTAGTATTAATTTTAGTGGTTTTAGGTGTATCAGCTTACAAAATGTTTAGTGCAAATTCAACTAGTAATAAGGAAGTTCAAGTACCAGATCTTGTTGGCAAAAATTTTGATGACGCTAAGAAACAACTTGAAGGCTTAAATTTAGTTTTAGTAGAAGGTGGTACAGAAGCTAGTGATCAGCCAAAAGATACCATATTAAAAATGAATCCGGATGCTGGAACTACCGTTAAAGAAAAAAGTCAAATTAGGGTTATTGTAAGTGGAGGAGCAACAAAACTTAAAATGCCTGATTTAGAAGATTATGATATAGATACAGCAAAAACTATTTTAAAATCTTTTGGACTTAAGCTTAGTGATGACAACATTAAAGAGGAATTTAGCGATACTGTGCCAAAAGGACAAATAATAAGTCAAACTCCGACGAAGGACACTGAAATTACTGCAGATGATAAAGTATCACTTGTTGTCAGTAAAGGACCGGAAGTAAAATATACAACTGTTCCAAGCGTAGTAGGGAAAGATAAGGATGAAGCAATAAGTGAGTTACAAAATGCGAATCTACAAGTAGTTACTACACCTGTTGACCAAGAAACTCAAAATCAAAGTGATGATGGCAAGGTATTAAGTCAAACTAATGCAGGAGATAAAGTTAAAGAAGGAACAAAAATAACAATTACAGTAGGAAAATATGTTCCAAAGCAGGATCCAACTACTCAAACTCCAGGAAATACTAAGCCAGGCACAAATACTGATAAAAATGCACCAACTACTCCAGGTCCAGGAACTACTCCGGGTACAGGAACTACTCCAGGTCCAGGAACTACTCCAAACTCAGGAACTACGTCTACAGGCCCTAGTGATACCACAACTAACAACCAAAGCAATACCACGTCACCAGGTAAAACGTCAAGCCAGAATCGTTAATTAAGAAAAAATGAAAGGGGAGGTTGATAAAAGAAACCTCTCCTTTTATAATATATTTAGCGCTAAGTACTTGTAAGTAATCTTTAGTTATATTTAGATTATTGCAAATAATAAATAAACATTCTTTTTAGTAAATTTAAAATATGGAGGGAAAGTATGGATGGAAAGATAATAAAAGGCATAGGGGGATTCTATTATATTAAGACAGATGCAGGCTTAATAGAATGTAAAGCTAGAGGGAAATTTAGACATAAAGATATTAAACCAATGGTAGGAGATAATGTTACTATTAAAATGGAGCATGGAAAAGGAGTTATAGAAGAAATTCATAAGAGAAAGTCTCAATTAGTCAGGCCAACTGTTGCAAATGTATCCCTTGCATTTATTGTTTTTGCTGTCAAAAACCCAGATATAAATTTTGACTTATTAAATAAATTCTTAATTTTATGCGAGTTTAATAATATTGAAGTAATAGTATGCTTAAATAAAATAGATTTAGTAACCGAAGGGGAACGAGAGGAAATTAAAAAAAGAATTAATGATATAGGATACGAAGTACTTTTTATTAATGCCAAGGTTGGAATTGGAATTGATGGATTGAAAGAAAAGATTAAAGGAAATACTACAGTTTTTTGCGGGCCATCTGGGGCTGGGAAGTCGACTTTAATAAATAAATTATCTAATGCAGAACATATGGAAACTGGTAAGGTTAGTGAAAAGATTGGAAGAGGTAAACATACAACACGTCATAGCGAACTTATTGAGGTTTCAGATGGATATATTGTAGATACACCAGGGTTCTCTACATTAGAAATAAAAGATTTAATGGATAAGGATTCCTTAAAATATTGTTTTCCTGAATTTGAGCAGTATAATGATAAGTGTAAGTTTAGGGGATGTCTACATTTTAAAGAACCCAATTGCGCAGTAAAAGAGGCTGTACAGGAAGAAAAAATTAATAAGTATAGATATGATTTTTATATAAAGACTTTAGAAGAAATAATTGAGGAGGAAAAAAATAAATGGTAAAGGTAGCGCCATCAATATTATCAGCAGATTTTTCGAAATTAGGAGAGGATATAAAGAGAATAGATAACGGCGGAGCAGATTTTATTCATATAGATGTAATGGATGGTGTTTTTGTACCTAATATATCTTTTGGATTTCCAGTTATAAAATCAATAAGAAATAGAACAAACAAAATATTTGACGTTCATTTAATGATTAACAATCCATCAAATTACATAGATGATTTTATAGCAGCAGGGGCAGATATAATTACTGTTCATTATGAGGCAGATAAACATATAGATAGAACAATTAACTATATAAAATCCAAAGGAAAGAAGGCAGCAGTTTCTTTAAATCCAGGAACACCGACAAATGTGTTAAAGGATTTGATACCAAACTTAGATATGGTATTAATAATGTCTGTAAATCCAGGATTTGGAGGACAAAAATTTATCCCTTACTGTTTAGATAAAATTAAAGAAATAAAGGACTATGCAAATAAAGTTAATCCGTCGTTACTAATAGAAGTTGATGGTGGAATAGATAAAACTAATGTAAATGAAATAATAAGAGCAGGTGCTAATGTAATTGTTGCTGGTTCAGCTGTATTTAATGGGGGAGAAATTAGTGACAATATAAAAGCCTTAAGAGGTGAATAATTTGAATGTAGCAATTATAAGTGGGGGCATACCGCCCTCAGAAACATTATTAAGGAATTATTTAAAAGAAGTAGACTTCATAATAGCGGCTGATAAAGGAAGTGAATGTCTTTATGAGTATAATATTATGCCTGATTTACTTTTGGGAGATTTTGACTCTGTTAATAGTGAACTTTTAGATATAATAAAATCGCAGGTTAAGGAAGTTTTGCAATTTCCACCAGAGAAAGATTATACAGATACTGAAATAGCAATAATTGAGGCTATTAAAAGAGGTGCAAAGAAAATATACCTATTTGGAGCACTTGGCTCTAGAATAGATCATGCATTAGGAAATATTGGTCTTCTTCTAACTGCAAAGAAAAAAGGCGTATCAATAGAAATAATAGACAATAACAACAGACTGTATCTTGGAGAAAAACAGATGAAGCTATATGGAAAGTATGGAGAAAATATATCTTTTCATGCGTTAAGTAATAAAGTGATTAATTTTAAGATTAATGGGGCAAAATATAATTTAGAAAGCTATGATATGAGTTTATTAGATCCAAGAGCCATATGTAATGAATTTTTGGATACACCAATAGAAATTAGCTATGATGAAGGAGAATTACTAATAATTCATTCCATTGATTAAAATATTCCTAAGTAAATTTTTTTTATGTGAAATTTATTTTCTTAAATTGTTTACAAAATTGGAACATTTTTATGAGTAACTGAATATTAATATAATAAGGCGAAATTAATTTCAGCTGTTTTATTTATACCATATTATTATTCAGGAGGAATATAAATGAAAATAATAGCATTTAAATTGCCCAAATTCTTATCTAATATAATAAAATTTTTTAGGAAAAAGAACTAGAGTACATAGGACATCTTTAGCTGTTTTTTATGATGTCTAAACAGCTCTAAGTCAAAGTAAAAAAAATAATAAACCAGTATTTCAGCATATTGGTTCATTATTTTTTCTTGTAACTAAATAAAAAATGCAATTGGGATAACAATTGCATTTTTTATTATGAACTATATTGCTCTTTGAACCTTTCCAGATCTAAGGCATCTTGTACATACATGAACAGTTTTTGGTGTTCCGTTAACTAAAGCTTTTACTTTCTTTATGTTAGGAGCCCAAGTTCTCTTTGATTGACGATGTGAATGGCTATAGCTTACTCCAGCTACAACACCTTTATCACAAATTTCGCATCTTCTTGCCATTAGAAAACACCTCCTTATATTCCAAAGATAATCATCTTCAATAGGACAGTGTAAATTATATCATAGGAAAATATAATAGGCAAGTTAATTTATTAATTTTTACAATACTTGAATAAAATATTGTTCTAATATAGAATATAAAATAAGATATAAGATTTTAGGAGGAATATGGATGGTTGGATTTTCAAATGAAAATGGTAATATAAATTATTCTGAAGAAGTTCTAGCAAAAATTGTTGGATTATCTACAATGGAATGCTATGGAGTAGTTGGTATGGTTTCAAGAAATGCCAGCGAAGGTTTTTGGGAACTAATAGGCATAGAGAACTTCGGTAAAGGAGTAAAAATACAACTAACAAGTGAAAATAAATTACAAATTGAATTATTTGTTATGGTTGAGTATGGAACAAAGATATCTGTTATATCTAATAATATAATTCAAAAAGTTCGTTATAGTGTTGAAAACTATACAGGTCTGAAAGTCTCATCAATAACGGTGAATGTGCAAGCGGTAAGAGTTTAGGAGGTTAAACTAAATGGAATATACAAAAATCAATGGCCGTGATTTTTATAACATGGTTGTTAATGCTAGTAATAAATTATTAGAACAAAGTGATTTTGTAAATGCACTAAATGTTTTTCCGGTTCCTGATGGAGATACTGGAACTAACATGTCTATGACATTTAAAGCAGCAGTTAAAGAAATTGAAAACATAGATAGTGATTCTATAGGAGAAATATCTAAGAGATTAGCCAAAGGAGCTTTAATGGGTGCTAGAGGTAACTCTGGCGTAATATTATCACAAATACTTAGGGGAATTTCCAAAGGTTTAGATGGAAAAAGTGAAGTTGATTCTACGGAATTTGCCATAGGTTTTTATGAAGGTTCTAAATCGGCCTATAAAGCTGTTATGAGACCAACAGAGGGAACTATACTTTCAGTTATTAGGGCAGCTTCAGAGGCGGCAATAGCATCAGAAGCGAAAGATATAGTAAGCTTTATGGAAGAAATAACAATTAAAGCAAAGGAAATGTTAGATAGGACTCCAGAGCTATTACCAGCACTAAAAAAAGCAAAAGTAGTTGACTCAGGAGGTATGGGACTTTATATCATCCTTCAAGGTATGTATGAAGCTTTAAAGGATGGAATTAAAGCTGAGATAAAGGATATAGCAATTAATTCAAATAGCAGTACATTAGCTAAATCTACTGAAGAAATTAATATTAAATTTGGCTACTGTACTGAATTCATAATACTTGGAGATGCAAAGCATGCTAAGGACTTCCAAAATCAAATAGAAAGCCTAGGAGATTCAATGATTGTTGTTGGGTATGATGATGTGATTAAAGTACATATACATACCAATGATCCAGGACTAGTATTATCAAAAGCAGTTGCAATAGGAGAATTGTCAAAAATTAAAATTGATAATATGAGAGAAGAACATAGGGAATTGCTAATCAATGCTAAGGATAAGAATAATGAAATAAATTTTTCAGAAAGTGAAAAGAAAAAGTACGGATTTGTAACAGTTGCAATGGGAGATGGAATTTCAAATATCTTTAAAGATTTAGGTATTGATTATGTTATTGAAGGCGGCCAAACAATGAATCCCTCTACTCAAGATATTTTAGAGGCAATTGATAATATAAATGCTGAAAACATTTTTATTATGCCTAACAATAAGAATATAATTATGGCAGCGAATCAAGCAGCAGAAATATGTGATAAAAATATATTGGTAGTACCTACAACAACTATTCCTCAAGGAATAGCATGTGCTACAATGTTCAATAGTGATCTAGAAGTTGAAGATAATTTTAGTAACTTGAAAAATACAATTGAAGAAGTCAAAACTGGATCAGTAACTTATGCTGTGCGTGATACAGAAATTGATGGAGTAGATATTAAAGAAGGAAATATGCTAGGACTTGTAGAAGGAAAAATAAAAGAAGTAGGCGAAGATAAAAAGAATGTTGCGAGCAAAGTTCTAGATGATATGATAGATGATGAAAGTGAATTAGTTACTGTATATTATGGTAAAGAAGTAAGTGATGAAGAAGCTAATGAATTTGAAGCTGAGTTGCAGGATAGATATTCTGATTTAGATATTCAATTTTACAAGGGCGATCAACCTCTTTATTATTTCTTAATGTCAGTAGAATAAAATAATAAAGGCATATGAAAAAATAGAAAGTCATTAATTTACATTTTGATTAGCTGTTTGTGTAATATGTCTAAGGCGCCTAAATACTAGGTGCTTTTATTATTTTGAAAGGAGGAAAAAATTTTGAATATATATAGTAACATTTCGGAATTAAAGGGAGTAGGTCCGAAAGCTACAGAAAAATTAAATCGCTGTGGAATCTTTAATATATTAGATATTTTACTATATTTTCCGAGAGACTACGAATTTGTAAATGGTAATGTAGAGTTTGAAAATATTACAGGTGAAGATAAGCAAATTTTAAAATGTCAGACGTTGAAGTTTAGAAGTGATGTTAAAACAAAAACAGGAAAATTATTAACGACTATCGATTTTGATTATAATGGACATAGAGTATCTGCTAAATGGTTTAATCAAAGGTATATAAGAAACTCTTTTAAGATAGGTGAAATATATAATTTAATGGGTAAGTTTAAGCGAATTGGGAATACCTTAGAAGTAGTTAACCCTGTAATTACCTGTGAAGAAGCTCTTTCAAGTGAGATTATACCTAAATATCCTTTAAAAGCAGACATAAGTAATAAATTATTTGAAAAACTAATTAATGAAATTTTAGCTAACATGGAAGTTAAAGAAAATCTCCCTGAGAATATATTGGAAAAGTATTCTTTGATTTCTCTAAATGATGCCATAAGAAGTATACATTTTCCTGATAATAGAGAAATGTTGGGAAAGGCAATAGCAAGGCTGAAATTTCAAGAATTATTTACATATTCACTAAAGCTGCTGCTTCTAAAATATAAGCTTAAAAAAAATAAAAACGGAATACTTTTTGAATGGGCAGATGAACTTAGTGCATTTAAAGAAAAATTGCCATTCCCCCTTACTAATGCTCAAACAAGGGTTGTACGAGAAATATTAAGAGATCAAAAGTCAAATTTTTCTATGAATAGATTAATACAAGGGGATGTTGGGAGTGGGAAAACCATAATTGCACTTATAGCTATTTTTAATGTAATTAAAAACGGTTATCAATGCGTGTTTATGGCTCCAACAGAAATTCTTGCAAGTCAACATTTTGAAGAAGCTAAAAAAGTTTATAAGGAATTTGATGTAGAAATAGAACTTTTAACTGGTGCAACTTCTTCAAAAGAAAAACAAAGAATAAAGGAGAGAATAAAATCTCCAGAACCTATTTTGGTAATAGGAACTCATGCGCTATTTCAAGATGATGTGGAATTTGCAAAGTTAGGCTTAATTGTGACTGATGAACAACATAGATTTGGTGTTGAGCAAAGAAGCAAGCTTATAAATAAAGGGAAACGAGCTGATTGTTTAGTCATGACAGCAACTCCAATTCCAAGAACATTAGCTTTATATCTTTATTCAGACTTAGATGTATCTATAATTGATGAACTGCCACCAGGTAGAAAGAAGATAGATACAAGATTTTATACAGAAGAAAAAAGAGATATAGCATATGATCTTGTTTATGATGAAATTAAGAAAGGCAGACAAGTATATATTGTGTGTCCGCTCATTGAGGAAGATGAAAAGGAAGAATTGAAGTCTGTAGAAACCTTATACAATAATCTTTCTAGTGGCATTTTTAAAGAGTTTAATATTGAAATCCTTCATGGAAAAATGAAAGGAATAGAAAAAGATGATATAATAAAGAGGTTTAAAAATAATGAAGTTAATATTCTTGTTTCAACTACAGTAATTGAAGTAGGGGTAAATGTGCCTAATGCGTCTGTAATGATAATAGAAAATGCAGAAAGATTTGGTCTTTCTCAGCTTCATCAACTTAGAGGTAGAGTTGGCAGAGGTGAATATGCTTCTTATTGTATACTAATTGCTAAAGTAAAAAGCAATGTAACTAAAAAAAGAATGCAAATAATGACAGAATGCAGTGATGGGTTTTTAATATCAGAAAAAGATTTGGAACTTAGAGGTGCAGGTGAAATGTTTGGTAAAAAGCAAAGCGGTGATGAAGGATTTATACTTGCGGATCTTTATGATGACATAAAAATCTTAAGATGTGCAAAACTAGAAGCAAATAATATTTTACAAAACGAATTTGACACAAACAGAGAAATAATTAACGAGTTAAGTAAAAGTTTAGAAAAAAGTAGTAAATATATTTGCTTTAATTAATTTGAAATATTATGCATAGTTGTGTTAATATATTAAATATACACCGATGAAAAGAGCACGAAGTGCAATTAGGATCATTTGCCGATGAAAAGAGCACGAAGTGCAATTAGGATCATTTGCCGATGAAAAGAGCACGAAGTGCAATTAAAATTATTTCATCGATAAACAGGGTGTAGAATACATCAAAAACTTATAGAATTAAGGAATTACGAAGTAATGTTACTCGTAATTTTCAGATATACAGTAAAAGTCTACGAGGTAGATTTTCATATATGCCTGAAGGAGGAATAAAACTTTGAGGATTATAGCAGGAAAAGCAAGAGGACATAAATTAATACCTCCAGCTACAATGGAAACAAGACCTACATTGGATAGAGTTAAGGAAGCTATGTTTAGTTCAATTCAACTTTATATACAGGAAGCAGTTGTTGTAGACGTTTTTGCAGGAACTGGGAGTTTAGGATTAGAATCTGCAAGTAGGGGAGCGAGTGAGGTCTATTTATTTGACAAGAGTTCTGTAACATTCCCTTTACTAAAGCAAAATGTAGAAAATCTTAAATTTCAGGATTTCTGTTTTCCAATGAATATTGATGCTTATGAGGGTCTAAAAAAATTAGCAGATAAGGGGAAGAAATTTGACATAATATTCATTGATCCACCTTATTGTAAAGAAATGATTCCAGAAGCTATGAAAATAGTAAGTGATAATGAAATGTTAAAAGAAGATGGAATAATAGTAACGAAAATAGATACTATTGAGGCGATTTATGAAGGGTATAAAAATATTAAATTAACAAAGAGTAAGAAATATGGAAATACAACAGTGTGTTATTACAAGTATGAGGAGAAATAAATAATGAGAATTGCAGTATACCCTGGGAGTTTTGATCCTATAACTAATGGGCATCTTGATATAATACAAAGAGGCTCAAAGGTTTTTGATAAAGTTATAGTGGCAGTGCTAGTTAATGTTGATAAACAATATCTCTTTAGAAGTGATGAAAGAGTTGAATTAATAAAAAAGGTTACAAAAGATATAGAAAATGTTGAAGTTAGAAGCTTTAATGGCCTTTTAGTAAATTTTCTAAAAGAATGTAATGCAAATGTAATTTTAAAAGGATTAAGAACTACACTTGATTTTGAATATGAAATGCAAATGGCTTTTATGAATAGCGAATTAGATTCGGATATTGAAACTGTATGTATGATGTCAGCGGCAAAAAATCTACATATTAGTTCTTCATGCGTTAAACAAGTAGCTAAATTTAGTGGGAATATTGAAGGGCTTGTTCCAAATGAAATTGTCTCAGATATAATATCGAGAATAAATATCTAAGGAGTGTTATTATGGAAAAAATGGATGTAAATATTATAGAATTGTTAGAGTATTTACAAGACTTGGTTGAAAATTCACCTAAAGTACCCATGAGCGGTAAAGTTATGATCGATAAAAAAGAACTTATTGAAGTAATTGATCAAATAATAAATTATATGCCAGATCAATTTAAAAAAGCAGAATGGGTTATGAATGAAAGGGAACGAATTTTAAACGAAGCAAAAAAAGAATATGATTCTGTTAGAAAAGAAACCATGAATATGATGAGACAAAATATTGAAAATCATGATCTTGTGAAGGAAGCAAAGGTGAGAGCTCAAGAAATAATAGCCACAGCACAACGAGATGCTAAGGCTATAAGACTAGGTTCTAGAGATTATTCTGATGAAATATTAACAGAGTTAGATAAAGAATTAGAGGCACAAAAAATAAAGTTGATAAAAAGTCTTCAAGAAAGTTTTGAGTCAGTTGCAAAGGAAATAGATGCAAATCTAACAAGTACTGGTGATGTAATAAAAGATAACATCAAAGAATTACGTAGTATGAAAAAGTAATTTTAAAGATTTATTAATTACAAATAGCAAAACTGTTAATAAAATCAATATTGATATTGGATATAAATACGTATTAGTATCTTGAGAATAATTAATGCCAAGATTAGATGTATATATACTTGCAGGTAATACTCTTAATAATATATAAGTTACGATAAAACTAAAAATACCCTGAATTATTTTTAGTTTTATATACTTGCTATAAGAAATTTTAGTAACACTTACAAAAGAACTAACTTGTGCAATTATAGCTAATCCAGAAAATGAGCATAAGAAGCTAATTATGCTTAATTTTAACGGAATAGAGAGTGAAAGTGTTGAAATGATACTGCATCCATTTGTTATTTCAATACTTCCCAAAAATAATGAGTATAAGGTTTTGGGAGTAAGTCTTAGTGTATTTTCTAATTGCTGAAAAATAATATTTATATAAACGTTATTTTTAATAAGTGAAATTACCACAGAAAAAATTATTATAAAACCACCAATGGATAAGGTAGTATTTATTCCATTTTGAACTGCATCCTTTATTGCAGAACCAAAATTAATAACTTTAGATTTAGGACAAGGTTGAGAACTTACTTTTTGTGAAGTTCTCTTTTTTTTAGTCAATAGACCTATAAATATAATTGATGAGTAACTTCCAATAAGTAGAATATACCCTAGGTAAATGTTACCTAGTAAAGTTCCGGCAACAGAACCGATCAAAAACAATGGACCAACATTTGAAGCGATGTTTAAAAGTCTTTCGTATTCATCTCTATCCACATACCCTGAGGTATACAAATCAACGCTATATTTAGCTCCCAATGGATAACCGCATAAAATGCTGGCAACGATGGGAAATGAACAATTCTTTGAAAGTCCTAATGGTTTGCAGATTAATGGCCCTAGAAATTTTGAATAAAGTGCTATCCCATCATAATAAATTAGTAAATTGCAAATTACTATAAAAGGAAAGGTTGTTGGTAATATGGATTTATACCATAGTCTGCATCCATCGATTGTTGCTATAATACATTGATTTATATTAGCTACAAAGATAACAATAAATATAGAAATAAATATGCAAATAATAATATTTTTTTTAATGTTAAGTTGTTTTATTAGTGCAAAAGTTAAACTAATTATTAAAAACCACAAGACAATAATATATATCATGAAATCACTCCAATCAATAATATTTATATTCTCGTGGTTATGTAAAATATTACTATATTATAAAAGGCCTTTTTAAATAATCAGACATTGGATTTACCTTAGAATTTAAAATAGAGTATGCTTTCGTTCCTAAAACATCAATCTTTATATGATCGCATAAATTATTTTTTTGGACTTTTGTTATTATTTGAGTATTGTTTTTCTTTTTTATATCCTTCAGAATATTACGGCCTATGGAATTAAAAGCAAGTACCCTTGCATAAGGCGCGGGAGTTTTGCATAAAGCCAATAAATCAAAGTTTTCTAGGTTTAAAAAGCTTTGCAATAATACTCTGCTAATTCTAGTATAAGTATATCTTTTACTTTTAGATCTTAAAATCAAATCGTCCAGGGATGTCGCGGCATATATTTCTTTTAATATTCGATTATCTAAACCTTCTGAAATATCAGGTAAATTTAAAAGTGAATTTTCATTTGTTAATAATTTATACTTAAGGTATTTAAATATATCTTCCTCGAAGATAAATGGATAGTTGGATTCTGATAAATTACGTAAAATATCATAACTGGCATTAGGAAGTGCATTAACTAGCTCACTTAATGAATTTTTCTTTAAGCATGCTCTAATGGAGGTTGCTGAAGAAAAAGAAGAGTTTAAATCAATATCGTTGTATGATGAACCTTCTCGCTTCAAAGTTTTGGGAATTATTGAACTATTAAGTTTTAATAATGCTTTTATGTATTCAATGCCCAAGATATTATTAGAATTAGATAACACCTCTAATACTTGATCAGAACTTAAGTAATCACTAAGCGCTTTTGCTCGGCTTAAATGAAATGGTAATCCTAAATTTAAATTATCTTTTAAAAGAGTTTTATACTTCAAAGGTTCTAAAACTAAAGTTTTTGCTATGTCTATTAGAATATCTATATTTCCTTCTTCGCTCCCAAAATATAAATAATCCACGATACCTAATGAATTTAGAAGAGATACGCTTCCAAAAGCAAAATGCTCAGCTGAAGATATGGAGTAAACTAGAGGTAATTCTAGAACTAGATCAACACCGTTTTTAACTGCCATTTCAGCTCGTTGCCATTTATCAATAATAGCAGGAATTCCTCGCTGCATAAAATTACCACTCATGACACAAACTATACCATCAGCATTCGTATCGGATTTTGCTTTTTTTAAATGATATTCGTGTCCTTTGTGAAATGGATTATATTCTGTAATTATTCCTGTAATTATTTTAATCAACTCTTTTCTACTTAGAATTAAATTATAAGTGTGAATATAATTTTGAATTATATCCAAATACGTAAATATTTATAACAAATATATTGTTAGTATATCATAATATGAAATTGGATAATATTAATTGTTGAGGATAGAATATGCAATAGCATTTGCGGATTCATGGTATTAAGATAATGTGAGAATTATTGTTAAAAAATATACTTTTGTGATTTTTCAAGAGTAGAGAAGAGTTTTATGAATAATCGGAAAATTTGAAAAAGATTAGTTTCTACTTTAAATATCATCAAGCATATAAAAACAAAGGTATTATGATAAAAATAAACTATTAATATGTATTTTTATTAATTTAGTTCCTAAAATGTGGTATAGTTTATTATAATTTTTGATATATAATTTATTGAAATGAAAACATTTAATAGTATTTTATAAAGAAGTAAAAAGTAATTTTAAAGAAAATTAAATTGTTAAAAAATATACTTTTACTATATAGGTATTATGCAATAATATTGTCAGACAATTTAGATTATTTCAAATCTAAAGACTTCTATTTTATAGCGAATTTCTGTTGAAAAATGCATTAATAAAGGAGTATTATTAGTATTAGAGATAGGATATAGAGAGGAGATAATTTGATATGGACCTTATGAAAAAAATATGGAATGCAGCACAAGCGAACAAAAAGAAAATTGTTCTGCCAGAAGGAAATGAAGAACGTAATATAGTAGCTGCAGAAAAAATTAATAAATTAGGATTGGCTTATCCAATTTTGATAGGTAACAAAGATGAAATATATAATAAGGCAAAGGAACTAGATGTAAATTTGTCTGGAATTCAAATAATAGATCCAGATGAATCAGAGAATTTAGATAAGTACATTGCAGCTTTTTATGAATTAAGAAAGACAAAAGGCGTAACAATGGAAAAGGCAGATAAAATAGTTAGAGATCCTCTATATTTTGGTACGATGATGGTTAAATTAGATGATGCTGATGGAATGGTGTCAGGGGCTGTTCATACTACTGGAGATTTACTAAGACCAGGATTACAAATAATAAAGACAGCACCAGGGGTATCTGTCGTTTCGAGCTTTTTCATAATGCAAGTTCCAGGATCGACTTATGGAGAAGAAGGGACTCTTATATTCTCAGATTGCGCAGTTAATCCAAATCCTAATGAAGATCAATTAGCAGCAATTGCAATAGCAACAGCGGAAACAGCTAAAAGATTATGCAATATGGATCCAAAAGTAGCTATGTTATCATTTTCTACGATGGGAAGTGCTGATAACGAATTAGTTGACAAGGTAAGAAATGCAACACAAAAAGCACAAGAAATGAGACCGGATTTAGATATAGATGGTGAGCTTCAATTAGATGCTGCTATAGTAAAAAAAGTAGCTGATCAAAAAGCACCGGGAAGTAAGGTTGCAGGAAAGGCTAATGTTTTAATATTCCCAGATTTACAAGCTGGAAATATAGGTTATAAATTAGTTCAAAGATTTGCTAATGCAGAAGCTATTGGTCCTATTTGTCAAGGTTTTGCAAAACCAATTAATGACTTATCAAGAGGATGTAGTTCAGACGATATCGTAAATGTTGTTGCACTTACAGCTGTTCAAGCTCAAACAAATAAGTAATTTAAAAGGTATATAGGGTGACTTATATTAATAATTATTATATTAGTTAAATTTAAAGCACAAAATATTAGAATATAAAAAAGGAGAGAAAATTATGAAAGTATTAGTTATAAACTGCGGTAGTTCCTCGTTAAAGTATCAACTTATTGACATGACTAATGAAGAAGCTTTAGCGCAAGGTCTTGTTGAAAGAATTGGAATTAGTGGTTCAATATTAACTCAAAAAGTTGAAGGAAAAGATAAATATGTGGTTGAAACACCACTTAAAGATCATCAAGATGCAATTGAACTTGTATTAAAAAGTTTAGTCGATGAAAATTATGGTGTTATAAAATCAATGGATGAAATATCTGCTGTTGGACATAGGGTTGTTCATGGTGGAGAAAAGTATGCTACTTCAGTAGTAATTGATGATGAAGTAATAAAGAATCTTGATGAATTCACAAAATTAGCCCCACTTCATAACCCACCAAATATAATTGGAATAAATGCGTGTAAAGCTCTTATGCCAAAAACTCCAATGGTAGCTGTATTTGATACTGCATTCCATCAAACTATGCCAGAAAAAGCATTTATGTATCCACTTCCATATGAATTCTATAAAGAAGATCATATTAGAAGATATGGCTTCCACGGAACATCTCACAAATATGTTGCTGGTGAAATTGCAAAATGGATGAATAAAGATGTAAGCGAAGTAAAGACTATTACTTGCCACATAGGTAATGGAGTAAGTGTTACAGCAGTTGATGGTGGAAAATCTGTAGACACTACAATGGGGTTCACTCCACTTGATGGTATCATAATGGGATCAAGATCTGGAAGTATAGATCCTGCAATAGTAACTTATTTAGTTAAGGAAAAAAGATATTCTATAGATGAAGTGAATGATATATTAAATAAGAAATCAGGAGTTTTAGGGGTATCAGGAGTAGGGACAGACTTTAGAGATATTAGAAGTGCTGTAGGAAATGGTGATTCTAGAGCATTACTTGCTATGGATATATTTGGATATCAAATTAAAAAGCAAATAGGTGCTTATGCAGCTGTAATGGGTGGAGTAGATGCAATAGTATTTACTGCTGGAATCGGAGAGCATGCTCCAGAAATAAGATCAAGAGCTTTAACCAATATGGAATTCTTGGGAATTGAAATAGATTTACAAAAGAACGAAAGCCACGATATTGGAGATGGTATGGAAATTTCTAAAGAAACTTCAAAAGTTAAAGTTGTTGTAATACCTACAAATGAAGAGCTTATGATTGCTAAGGAAACTTTAGCATTAATTTAATTGAATAGAAGATTGTAAAATAATATAGTAATATATTTTGCATTATTCCTATATAAAGTATGTTTGTTCGATTTTTTAGAATAAACATACTTTATTAATATAAATCAAAATATGAATTCTATAATTTGACTTATTATATGAATATACGTATATGTTTACTAAATCTCTATGAGGATATCTTCACTAGAAATCATAAATGTTTTTGCGCAGAAGACATTTGAAAATGAACTGTTAAAGGCTCTTAGTTGTAGGTTGTTCCAATTCAGCTTGTCACGCTGAAAGCGGGAGCATGCTGAATTGGGTGCAACCTTCAGCTTAGAGCCTTCAGTGATATTTTCATAGTTCTTCGGAGCAAAAATATTTATGATTTCGGTAAGCTACCACATAAGTTTGGATATCTGTATATATTTTATATGTCAAAGAAAGTATTTATTATAAATACCTTGACTTTTTACCACTCAATTTATATAATTAGTTGTGTTTGTTTTATAAATATATGTGCTAAGGAGTGAAAAAGGGAAAGTATTATATAATTTACAGTTGGTTAATTATATTGCTACCCTATAGTTTTATGAAAGTACAAATTTCAGATATTATTTCGGGCAAAGATAGAAGCAAGAAAATTGATTATAAGTTTGAGATACCTACATTTAACTTTGAAGGAGATATAATTAAGCCTATAGGCTCTTGTGAAGTTATTGGAGATATTTCATCTGATAATGATATATTAATATTAAATGCTAAAATTAAAGCTGACTTAGAAATGATATGTTCAAGATGCTTAGATACCTTTATCTATCCAATAGATATTGATATAGAAGAAAGGTTTACAACTAATAAGAATAGTGAAGATGATGAGGCTATTGTTGTAATGGATGATGATTTAGACATTACAGAGATTGTTGAAAATAGCATAATTTCAACTTTGCCTATTCAAAGAGTTTGTAAAGACGACTGTATGGGGCTTTGTCAAGAATGTGGATGTAATTTAAATCATGATTCATGTTCATGTCAAAAGGAAGACGTAGATATACGTTTCGAAGCCTTAAGAGGTTTGTTTGATAATAAGGAGGTGTAATGAATGGGTTGTCCAGCAAGAAAATCAGGAAAAGCAAAAGTAAAAGCAAGAAGAGCTCAAACTTTTAAAGCTAGTTTACCTGGCATAGTTGAATGTCCACAATGCCACGAAATGAAACTTGCTCATAGAGTATGTAAAAGCTGTGGTTATTATAAAGGTAAGGAAGTTGTTGCTTCTGAAAAATAAGAGAAAGTCTTTAGGACTTTCTTTTGTTATATTTAGGGGAATATTATAATATTGTTAATAAAAATTAGTATTGATAAGAATAAGTTTTGATGTGTATAATTATTGTATGATTTAGAGTAATAATGCTGAATCTAATATCAATGTTTATAAGCGTGAGAGGGGGGATTGTTGGTGAAAATAGCTATAGATGGTATGGGTGGAGATAATGCACCTGCAGCTGTAGTAGAAGGCGCGATTAATGCTATAAATGAGTATAATGATATTGAATTATATATTACTGGACCAGAAGATGTTATAAATTTGGAATTAGCCAAGTATAATTATTCAAAAAGTAAAGTTACTGTTATAGATGCAAAAGAGGTGATTTCACCAAATGAGCATCCAGTAATGGCATTAAGAAAAAAAAAGGATTCAAGTATAGTTAAGGCAATGAATTTAGTTAAAGAAGGTACTTGTGATGCAATAGTATCTGGTGGAAGTACAGGGGCATTTTTAGCTGGATGTACTCTAATAGTAGGAAGAATAAAGGGAGTGGAAAGACCTGCTCTTGCACCTATAATGCCAGGAAGATATGGAAGCTTTATGATAGTAGATGTTGGTGCGAATGTTGATTGCAAGCCAGAGTTTTTAGTGCAATTTGCTAAAATGGGAAAGATATATTATCAAAAGGTTTTTAATGTGAAAGATCCAAGTATAGGGCTTATAAATATTGGGGAAGAAGAAGAAAAAGGAAATGAACTTACTAAGGCTGTATTTAAGCTATTAAAGCAAGAAAACTCTATAAATTTCATAGGAAATATAGAACCAAGGGATATACCTTCTGGTAAAACTAACATTCTAGTTAGTGACGGTTTTGTCGGGAATACTGCTTTAAAAATGTATGAAGGTTCAGCATCGAGCATATTAGGTATAGTAAAGGATGAGATCCTAAAATCATCAATTATATCTAAATTAGGTATAGTTCTGTTAAAACCCGTATTAAAAAATATAATGAAAAAGTTTGATTATAAGGAGTATGGAGGAGCACCATTTTTAGGTGTTGATAGTATATGCATTAAGGCGCATGGCAGTTCCGATGCAAAAGCCTTTAAAAACTCAATTAAACAAACTAGGGTTTTTTATGAAAATGATGTGTTAAAAGATATAAGAAATGAATTTTCTTTGGAAAATTAATAAAATATTATTGAAACTAATATTGACGATTTAAACAATATATAATATTATCTAAATGTAGAACTTGGGAGGTGAAACAAATGTTTGAAAAGATCCAAGCAATTATTGCTGATAAATTAAGTATCGATGTAGGAAGCGTTGTTATGGAAGCATCATTTATTGAAGATTTAAATGCGGACTCATTAGATATAGTTGAGCTTATAATGGCTCTAGAAGATGAACTAGACATGGAAATACCAGACGAAGATGTTGAAAACTTTAAAACAGTTGGAGATGTTGTCAATTACGTAAAAGCTCATCACGAAGAATAAAAATATCCCGCATTTTTGCGGGATTTTATATTTTTGTAAAAGTGAAACATTTTACTCAATTCACAATTAAAAATTGACAATTAACAATGAAGGAAGAAAAGCCGTCGGCTTTTCTAAAGATTATAATAAAGATATTAGGAAGAAATATCCTCCTAAATTGTCAATTGTTAATTGAATTGGTATGCATAGAGATTTTGTTTTAACTAAGCAGTCATTATGTTTTAGGCAGTAAAGAAATGACTGATAGTGAAGGTATAAGATTAACTAGTTTATTCTTGAATTTGTTATGTTTAAATATTCTAAAAGAATGTATTAGCAAATTGAAGAATAAACTTCAAGGGGTGGAATACATGAATAGATATACACTGAAAGAAATAGAAGAAAACTTAGGAGTTTATTTTAACAATCCTACTTTACTAAAGACAGCACTTACTCATAGTTCCTTTGGTAACCAATTCAAAGATGCTGAGTATAATGAAAGACTTGAGTTTTTAGGGGACTCAGTATTGCAGCTTTGCATAACTGAACATCTTTTTAATAACTATAAGCATAAGAGTGAAGGCGAGTTAACTAAAATTAGGAGCTTAATAGTTTGTGAAAATTCTCTTTATGAAATAGCAAGAAAGATAAATCTAGGGTCTTATATTAGAATGAGTAAAGGAGAAGAGCTCACAGGCGGCAGGGAAAGAATTTCTATACAAGCGGATGCTGTTGAAGCAGTAATAGCTGCAGTTTACTTGGATAAGGGAATTGGCTTTGTGAGAGATTTTATATTACTGCATTTTGAGGAAGTAATAAAGAAGGCTATAAATAATGAAATAGTTTTAGATTTTAAGACAAAACTTCAGGAGTTTCTTCAAAAAGATGGAGAGATAGCAATTCAATATGAATTAATAAAATATGAAGGACCGCCTCATAGAAGAAAGTTTTATACTAACGTAATTATAGATAAAAAGCTAATGGGCGAAGGGGCTGGTTATAGTAAAAAGGAAGCAGAACAGAATGCTGCTAAGCAAGCTTTAGATATGTTGGAAGGTATACATGAGTAAGAATTATTATATAATACCTATATTTGTCCCACATGAAGGGTGTCCACATAATTGTGTGTTTTGTAACCAAGACAGAATAACAGGTGTTGATGAAGAGGTTACGGCAGCAAGTGTGAGGCATACAATAAATGAGTATTTAAGTACAATACAAAATAATAGTGCAACAATTGAGGTTTCATTTTTTGGTGGTACATTTACTGGTATAAGAGAAGAAAAACAAAAAGAACTTTTAAAAGTAGCTAAAGATTATAAAGAGAAAAAGCTTATAGATAAAATAAGGCTTTCTACAAGACCGGATTACATTGATGATTATATATTATCTTACCTAAAAGAGTATGGGGTTGACATAATAGAACTTGGCGTACAGTCTTTGAATGAAGAAGTATTAAAAAAAGCTGGCAGAGGACATAGTGTTTATGATGTTATAAAAGCTTCTGAATTAATAAAAGAGTATGGGTTCGTATTAGGTCATCAAATAATGCCGGGTCTTCCAGGGGATACATTTGAAAAGGATATTAATACAGCAAAAGAATCTATTAGGATGAATCCTGATATCTGTAGGATATATCCATCCTTAGTTATAAAAGACACACCTATGGAAAAGATGTTTGAAACTAAAGAGTATACTCCGTATTCACTAGAAGAAGCAGTGGAAATAAGCAAAATTTTATATAATTTGTATAAAGAAAATGGAATTAATGTAATTAGAATAGGGCTTCAGCCAACAGAAACGATTAATGAAGGTGGAGATATAGTGGCAGGGCCGTTTCATCCGGCATTTAGAGAATTGGTTGAAGGAAGTTTACTAGTAGATCTTGTTTTAGAAAACATGAAGGAAGAGAAGAATGCATTCCTTTATATTAATTCTAAAGATTTAAGTAAGCTTTATGCCAATAAAAAAGTATATTTTAATAAATTAAAAGAAAAGAATAAGATAATAGTGGTAAAACAGGATGATACAATTGAAAGAGGACATATAAAACTCTGTTTAAGTAATAAAAAATTAGATATAATATATTAGCGAGAGGAGACTCTCGCTTTTAATATGGTAAAGTTGAAATAGATAACTTTGATTTGTTTATTTATTTACATATTTAACTGGTATTATTGATATTTGATTATGTTTACTATAAACTAAAATATAAGGCAGTAATAAGGAGTGTTTGAAGAATGAAAAAAAAGACTAGAGACAAAATGAAAATTATAATGGCTATTTTCATAATAATAATTTTTATTATGGGATTCATGCCTGTCATACGTTTGTTGTAAGGAGTGGGCACATGTTTTTAAAATCTCTAGAAATAAGAGGGTTTAAATCCTTTGCTGATAAAACAGAATTAAAGTTTAAAAAGGGTGTTACAGCTGTAGTAGGACCTAATGGCAGTGGAAAAAGTAATATTTCTGATGCTGTAAGATGGGTACTTGGAGAGCAAAGTATCAAAGTTTTAAGAGGCGGAAAAATGGAAGATGTAATATTTGCAGGAACTCAGTTTAGAAAACCTGTTGGGCTTGCACAAGTTTCATTAACTCTTGATAACAGCGATGAGAAATTAGCAACAGAATATAATGAAGTAACAGTATCTAGGAGAATATTTAGATCAGGAGAATCAGAATATTTAATAAACAATTCGAAATGCAGGCTTAAAGACGTTACTAATCTTTTTATGGATACAGGAATAGGTAAGGAAGGTTATTCTTTGATTGGACAAGGCAAAATTGAAGCTATCTTAAGTGGCAGACCTGAAGATAGAAGGTCTCTCCTAGAAGAAGCAGCAGGTATTGTTAAATTTAAAAATAGGAAAGAAGAAGCGGAAAAAAAGTTAAGCAATACTGATGATAATTTAGTTAGAATAAATGATATTTTATCAACTTACAAGGAAAGAATAGAGCCTTTAAGGATTGAGAGAGAGAAAGCATTAGAATTTAATGAATTGTCAAAAGATTTAAAGAAAAAAGAAGTATCGATTATAGTCCATATTATTAATAAGATGGAAGAAGAACTAAAGAATTTCAATGAAGATTTGGATTTGAAAATTAAAGAAATTGAAGATAAGCGAAAAGAAATATCTGAAGATAAAGCAAAACTTAAAGAATTAGAAAATAAGATAGAAGAATTAGAGAAAAAGAATTTAGAAGAAAAAGAGCAATATTATAATTTTAAAGAGTTAATAAGTGAAGATGAAAAAAGTATTGAACTTTACAATGAAAGAATTAAAAGTTTTGAAGAAAAGATTAATAGAAATAAATATGAATTAGATGATATAGCTGTAAAAATAGAACAATTAAGTCAAAATAAAAGAACCTTAGAAGTTGAATTAGAAAACAGGATAAAAGATCAAAGTATTAAAAATGAAGATATAAAAAAGCTTCAAGAGGATAATTCAAAAAGTGCAGCAGAACTAAAAAAGATTGAAGAAGATTTGAAATCTTTAAGAGAAGGAGAATTTGAACTTTTAAGGAGTAACTCTGATATAAAAAATGAAATAACTATATTAAATAAAGATATTTCACTTAGAGAAGAAAAAAGAGAAACATTAGTTTCGTCAATCTCATCTCTAGAGAATAATATTGTGATTAATTTAGCAACATATAAAGACTTAAGTAATGATGTTGAAAATAAGAAAGATAAGATAAAATCATTAAATTTTAAAATAATCGAAGATAAAAAAAAGATTGGAATATTATCTGCAAACTTAACCAAAAAGGAAAATGAGCTTAGAGATCTAAATGGAACTTTAACAAAGCTGGATGCAAATAGAGCCATGTTAGAAAACTTAGAAAAGCATTATGAGGGCTACAATAGGTCTGTAAAGTCCTTAATGGAATCAATACAAAGGGAAAAAATTACAGCTGCAGATGACACTAAAGTTGTAGGTGAAATTTTTAGTGTTGATAAAAAGTTTGAGGTGGCCATAGAAATAGCATTAGGTGCTGCAATTTCTAATGTAATTACCAAAGATGAAGAGATAGCAAAAGTGCTTATTGGATACTTGAAGAAAAACAATTTAGGAAGAGCAACGTTTTTGCCTTTAAACATAATAAGAGGTAAAAGGTTAGAATTAGATAAAAATATTACTGGCGCTAAAGGGTATATTGGTATTGCAAGTGATGTGATTTCCTATGATGAAGAGTATAACAATATAATGAATTATATTCTAGGGCGAACAATAATTTGCAGCGATATGGATTCCGCACTTAATATAGCACGTATAGGAAAATATAGTTATAAAATTGTTACATTAGATGGGGAAGTAGTAAATCCAGGAGGTGCTTTAACTGGAGGTAGCATAAAAGGTAAGAATTCTAATGTTCTAGGTAGAAAAAGAGAAATTGAGGAGTTAATAAAAAATATAAGTGAAAAGAAAGAACATTATGATGAGTTAACTAAAACAGTACAAGCTCTTAAAGAAGAAATTAAAAATTTAGATGAAGAAATTTTAAATCAAAGAGATGCGGTTCACGAAAAGAATATTGAATTAACTAAGAAAGAAAGTGAACTAAAAGGATTACAAAGTGATACTGATACCTTAAAGCGAAATTTGGAAATAACTAAAGAAGAATTAAAAAGAACAATAAGTGAAAAAGAATTAATTCAAGAAAAGCTTAATGTTAAAGAAGCTGAGATTAAATCCTTAGAAAATGAAAATACTTCTAATAAGAGTAGAAGTATGGAGTTGGAGAACTTAATAGGAATAAAAGTTCAAGAAGTAAACGATAGTGATACTAAGCTTACAGAAATGAAAATAAGTAAGGCAACTTTAGATGAAGCTATTGAAAATAAAAAGAGTGAATTTTTAAGAATGGAAAAGGAAATTCAAGACTTAAAAGTTAAGAATGAACTTTTAAATAAAGAAAATATTGAAAATAAGAGCAGCATAGAAAGTTTAAATTTAGATATAAAAGTTAAACATAAGAATATAGAAGATAATGCGCTTATAATTAACAAACTGGAATTAAATTTTAAAGATGAAGAAATACTAAAAGAAAAATTAAAACAAGAATTTAAAGAGCGAGATAATATTATAAGTGCAGTCTTAGATGAAGTCAGTATAAAAGAAATGGAAATTAATAAAAAAGAAGTAATAAAAGCAAAAAAAGAAGCTGATAAGGAGCATACTTATAAGAAACTAAACGAAGAATTAGAATTAACATTTGCAGAAGCATTGGATATATGTGAACCAGTAATTGATGAAGAAGCGTTAAAACAGGAAATTACTACTACAAAGAGTAAGATCACAAGACTTGGAGTAGTAAATTTAGCAGCTATTGAAGAATATGAGGAAATAAAAGAAAAATATGAATTTATGTCTGCACAGGCCGAAGACTTGGAAAATGCTAAGAAAGAATTGATTGCAGTTATTGAAGAAATGACTACAGAAATGAAAGTGGTATTCAAGGAAAACTTTAAAATATTAAATTATAATTTTAATGAAACTTTTAAAGATTTATTTAAGGGTGGAAGTGCAGAACTTATTTTAGGTGAAGGTGATGAGCTGACAGCTAACGTAGATATAAATGTAGAGCCGCCAGGTAAGAAACTTCAAAATATCAATTTAATGTCAGGTGGAGAAAAAGTTTTATCTGCTATTGCGTTACTTTTTGCAATACTAAAAATGAAACCTACACCATTTTGTATATTAGATGAAATAGAAGCGGCGCTAGATGATGCTAATGTATACAGATATGCAGAATTCTTAAAAATGTTTTCTAAAAATACTCAGTTTATAATTATTACTCACAGAAAAGGAACTATGGAAGTTAGTGATATTATATATGGAGTAACTATGGAGGAAAAAGGAGTTTCGAAGGTAGTATCGGTAGATCTATCAGAAAATTTAAATTAGGAGGAAATGAATTTGTTTGGAAATTTATTTAATAAGTTAAAAGAAGGATTAACAAAGACTAGGGATGGATTAACTGATAAAATTAATGAAGCATTAAATTTAGCTATTACTATTGATGAAGATTTATATGAAGAATTAGAGGAAATACTTATTACATCTGATGTGGGAATGGATACTACAGTAGATATTATTGAAAGGTTAAGAAATAAAATCCGTAAGGAAAAAATAAATGATCCTCAAGAAGTCAAACCAGCATTAAAGGAAGTAATAAAAGATATATTACTAGAAGGAGCTTATGAAGATAATGAAGAAGGTAAAAAAGTAATGCTTGTAATAGGGGTTAATGGTGTTGGTAAAACCACTTCTATAGGAAAGCTTGCAGCTAAAAATAAGGAAAGTGGAAAAAAAGTATTGCTAGCTGCTGCTGATACATTTAGAGCCGCGGCTATAGATCAACTTGAAGTTTGGAGTTCTAGAGCTGAAGTAGATATAGTAAAACATCAAGAGGGATCAGATCCTGCAGCAGTAGTATTTGATGCAATAGAGGCTTCAAAAGCTAGAAATATTGATTTGTTAATATGTGATACTGCTGGAAGGCTTCATAATAAAAAGAATCTAATGAATGAGCTTGAAAAGATTAATAGAATAATAGATAGAGAATTAGAAGGATTCAAAAAAGAAACATTACTTGTATTAGATGCAACTACAGGTCAAAATGCTGTTATCCAAGCAAAACAATTTATGGAGGCTTGCCCTATAGATGGAATAATATTAACAAAGTTAGATGGAACAGCAAAAGGCGGAGTGGTATTATCTATAAAGCAAAGTTTAAATATTCCTGTTAGATATATAGGAGTAGGAGAAGGGATAGAGGATCTTCAGGAATTTGATGCAGAAGGATTTGCAGAAGCGCTAATTTAACTCAGTTAACAGTTAAAGGATGAAAAGCTTGAAGCTTTTCTATAAAGGATTTTCTCTTTAATTTATAAATTAGAATTTACCTATTATAATTAATTTGTTTTCTTTAACGTAATAGAGCAATTTATTTAAAGAAAGAATATGAATTCTGATAGTGGGAAAAATTTTTTTATGGTGTTAAGTAAAAATACTTGACACGTATAAATAATCCTGTTAAAATCTCTTTTGTGGGTAAGGTGATTAAAAATGGAAGATAGAGTTGAAATTTCATTGCTTATGGATTTTTACGGTTCATTATTAACAGAAAAACAAGTAGAAATAATGCAGTGGTATTATGATGATGATTTATCTTTAGCTGAAATAGCTGAAATTAATAAGACAAGTCGCCAAGCTATTCACGATTTGATTAAAAGATGTTATAAACAGCTTCTATCCTATGAAAGTAAGCTTCACTTGCTTGAAAAGAGTATTAGTAGGGAAAAAGAGATTATGAATTTTTTAGAACACTTAAAGAATAAATATTCCATAGATGATGAGGATATTATAAAATATAAAGAAAAGCTAGAAAATTTGTAAGGAGGATATAACCATGGCTTTTGAAGGATTAGGCGAAAAATTACAGGAAACTTTCAGAAAATTAAAAGGTAAAGGAAAGTTAAATGAAAAAGATATAAAAGAAGCCATGAGAGAAGTAAAGCTTGCCTTGTTAGAAGCAGATGTTAACTATAAGGTTGTTAAACAATTTATTTCTTCTGTTAGTTCCAAGTGTGTGGGAAGTGAAGTTCTTGAAAGCTTAACACCTGGACAACAAGTAATAAAAATAGTTAATGAAGAACTTACTAATCTTATGGGTGGAAGTGAAAGTAAAATTAACTACAGCAGTTCAGGACTTACAATTATAATGTTAGTCGGATTGCAAGGGGCAGGTAAGACTACAATGTGTGGTAAACTTGCGCTAAACCTTAGAAAAGATAATAAAAAACCATTGCTTGTAGCATGTGATATATATAGACCAGCGGCTATAAAACAATTAGAAGTCGTAGGGAAGCAAATTGAGATTCCTGTATTTTCGATGGGGGATAAGGTAAATCCAGTTGAAATTGCGAAAAATGGAATAGCTCATGCAAAAGAGAATGGGAATAATGTAGTTATTATTGATACTGCAGGTAGACTTCATATTGATGAAGAATTAATGCATGAATTAAAAGATATAAAAGAAAATGTAAAACCATCAGAAATATTATTAGTTGTTGATGCAATGACAGGTCAAGATGCTGTTAATGTTGCAGAAAGCTTTAATAATGATTTAGATTTAAATGGAGTTATTTTAACAAAATTAGATGGTGATACCAGAGGTGGAGCTGCTCTTTCAATAAAAAGCATAATTAATAAACCAATTAAGTATGCTGGTGTTGGAGAAAAGATGAATGATTTTGAAGTGTTCCATCCTGACAGAATGGCATCAAGAATCTTGGGAATGGGTGATGTTTTATCACTTATAGAAAAAGCTCAAGAAGCAATTGATGAAAAAGAAGCTGCCGATTTAGGTAAGAGAATGTTAAATCAAGAATTTAACTTTGAAGATTTTCTAATGGCAATGGAACAAATGAAAAAGCTTGGACCTTTAAATAAAATTATGGAGATGATACCTGGTTTAAATTCAAAGGAACTTCAAGGCGTTGACTTTGATAAACAATCAGAAGCACTTGATAAAACTAAGGCTATTATTCAATCAATGACAGCAAAAGAAAGAAGAAATCCAAGTCTTATTTTAAAATCCCCATCAAGGAAAAGCAGAATTGCTAAGGGATCAGGTGCAAATATACAAGAGGTTAATAAACTCATGAAGCAATATGAAATGATGAAAAAGAACATGAAGCAAATGAAATCATTTCAAAAGCAAGCAAAGAAAGGCGGACTATTTGGAAAATTACCTTTCTAGCATATTCAATAGAGTTGATATATATATAATTATCCTTTAAAGGAGGTGAAATTAAAATGGCAGTAAAAATCAGATTAAGAAGAATGGGTGCTAAGAAAGCTCCTTTCTATAGAATAATAGTTGCAGATTCAAGAGCACCAAGAGATGGTAAGTTCATCGATGAAATTGGATACTATAATCCATTAACTGAACCAGTTGAAGTTAAAATCAACGAAGAAAAAGCTAATGAATGGTTATCTAATGGAGCACAACCAACAGAAGTAGTTAAGAGACTTTTCAATAATGCAGGTCTTACTAAGTAATTTTTGGAGGTGAATTCTGCGATTAGTACATACTAATTGTGGACGTTTATGAAGGAATTAGTTGAATTTATGGCTAAATCCCTTGTTGATAACCCTGATGCAGTTACTGTTAATGAAGTAAATGGAGAACAATCCATAATACTGGAATTAAAAGTTGCACCAGAAGATATGGGGAAGATTATAGGTAAGCAAGGAAGAATTGCAAAAGCTATAAGAACAGTTATAAAAGCTGCAGCAGTTAAACAAAATAAACGAGTTATAGTAGAAATCATCTAAAAATTTAGAGTTAGGGTAACCTAGCTCTTTTTTAAATATTCACATATAAAAAAGCGCGCACATATGAAATAAGCACGAAGCGCAATAAAGAACTTTTTAGCGCAACCGAGATTCTATTACCTATAAAAAGAATTAGGATTATAAAAAAATTATTTATATATGAAAAAGATTTCGTATATATTAATATAGGAAGAAAAAACTTAAAATAAATAATGTCAGATAACATGTATATTTTATACATTAATTGCCGATTATTTTTACTACATAGATATTTTAAGAGATTATTTTTTGCATGGAATTAGATTAATCCTATAAATACTTATTTAAGATTAAATATATACAATTGAGGTGAAGAGAGTGGGAAATTTATTTAAAATTGGGCAGATTATAAATACGCATGGAATCAAAGGGGAAGTTAAAGTTTATCCGTTAACAGAAGATGTTAATAAATTTAAGCGCTTAAAAACTGTTTTGGTAGATGGAGTAGAAAAAAATATCACAGGAGTTAAATTTCAAAAGGATAGAGTTATATTAAAATTAGAAGGTGTAGACTCTATGAATGACGCTGAGACTTACAAGCAAAGATATATTGAGATACCACGTGAGAATGAACCTGAGCTTCCACCAGATACTTATTATGTTACTGATTTAATAGAGTGCACAGTATATGATACCAATGAAAAGGAGCTTGGAAAGGTTTTTGATGTTATAAGTACTCCAAATAATGATGTGTATTGGATTAAAGAACCTAAAGAATTATTAATACCAGTTCTAAGAGACATAGTTCTTAGTATAGATATAAATTTGAAAAAAATTGTTGTTAGACCAGTAGGTGAATGGCAAGATGAAGATTAGTATATTAACATTGTTCCCGGAAATGTTCTCGATTTTTGAACATAGTATTATAGGGAGAGCAAAGGACAATAAAATAATCGACTTAGATTTATTAAATATTAGAGATTATACAATAAATAAACATAAGAAAGTTGATGATTACCCTTATGGCGGTGGAGCTGGAATGGTAATGGCTGTGCAACCTATTGTTGATGCTATAAAGTGCGCCAAGGAAAACAATAAAGGTAAAGTTATCTTTCTAGGGCCTAGAGGAAAGACTTTTAATCAAGAAATCGCAAAAGAACTTTCTAAAGAGGAGAGTCTTATATTTTTATGTGGACACTATGAAGGTATAGATGAGCGGGTTTATAAGCATACAGATATGGAAATTTCCCTTGGGGACTTTGTTTTGACTGGAGGGGAAATGGCTGCAATTCCGGTTATTGACTGCGTATTAAGGCTAATTCCAGGAGTGCTTGGGAAAGAAGAGAGTTTTATGGAAGAATCTTTTTATAACGGACTGTTAGAATATCCGCAATATACTAGGCCGGAAGAATTTGAAGGTGATAAGGTTCCGGAAATATTATTATCAGGTCACCATGAAAATATAAGAAAGTGGAGAAGGCTTAAATCTTTAGAAATAACCAAAAGAATTAGGCCGGATTTATATAAAAATATTACATTAACTAAAGAGGATATTAAACTATTAAAGAATAACAAGGAATTATAAAATTATAAATAATTTTTGTTGAAATATAAAAAATTATGTGATAATATTAAATTTGTGCTAGTACGGGCGTTCCTCTGTCAATTTATATATGTTAAGAACGTCAAATTATCTATAAGGAGGGAATGCACAATGAACGAAATAATTAGAGCTATAGAAGCTGAACAAATCAGAACTGACTTACCTAACTTTGCTATCGGAGATACTATAAAGGTATATGTTAAGATTCAAGAAGGTAACAAAGAAAGAGTTCAAATGTTCGAAGGTACTGTTATCAAGAAACAAAATGGTGGTTTAAGAGAAACTTTCACTGTAAGAAGAGTTGCTTATGGAACTGGAGTTGAAAGAACATTCCCAATGAATGCACCAATCATCGACAAAATTGAAATCTCAAGAAAAGGTAAAGTTAGAAGAGCTAAACTTTACTACTTAAGAGATAGAGTTGGTAAGGCTGCTAAAGTTAAAGAATTATTAACTAGATAGTATTTAAAAAGGGGACTGTTTAAGTCCTTTTTTTATATTTAAATATAAGAAGGAGGAATTCATATGGCAATTAATTGGTTTCCAGGACATATGAAAAAAACTCAAAGGGAAATTAAAGAAAATCTAAAATTAGTGGATGCTGTAATTGAAATACGAGATGCTAGAATACCAAGAAGTTCTGCAAATCCAGATATCGAAAAATTATTAGAAGGAAAACCAAGAATTATACTTTTAAATAAAAGTGATTTAACTGATAGTAAAGTTACGAAAGAATGGATTAATTATTTAACTGAGGATGATGTTAAAGTATTAGAAGTTAATTGCTTAAAAGGTGATGGTCTTAAAAACATAAAGCCTACGTTATTAACCTTATTAAAGGAAAAGCATGATAGATTAAAAGCAAAAGGTATGGTTAATATAACAATGAGAGTAATGGTCGTTGGAATACCTAATGTAGGAAAATCAACATTTATAAATAAAATGGCGAGAAATAATATAGCTAAAACAGGTGATAGACCAGGTGTTACAAAGAGTAAACAATGGATAAAGACAGGAATTGGAATTGAAATGTTAGATACTCCAGGGGTATTATGGCCTAAATTTGAAGATGATGAAACAGCCTTAAATTTAGCTTTTACAGGAGCTATAAAAGATGAAATAATGGATATAGAAGAATTAGCCCTAAAGCTTGTTGAAAGATTGCAGCATAGTTATGAAGAGAAATTAAAAGAAAGATATAAGTTAACTGAGGTTTTTGAAAATCCATTAGATACATTAGATGCTATAGGTAAGAAAAGAGGAACATTAATTTCTGGAGGTCAAATTGACTATAACAGAATTGCTGTTATTCTGCTTGATGAATTTAGAGGGGGAAAAATGGGCAATATTACATTAGAACGCCCAGTTGAAGAAGATGATACAATTTAATGGGGATATAGGAGCTTTATCATTTACAGAAATAAAAGAAGAGATACATAAACTTTCAATTATTGATTCCTATAAAAATGGAGAACATATAAAAATCTTAAATTGGTTAAGTGAAGATAAAAGAAAAAATGTATTATCATTGAAAAATAGAATTGAAAAAGAATTAGATTCATATTTAAATGAAGTTAAAAGAGTTAAAGCAATGTATGACTTCGATAAATCCTTTGGAAATTATAGATATGTAGCAGGTGTAGATGAAGTTGGGAGAGGACCTCTTGCTGGGCCTATAGTTGCATGCAGTGTTATTTTAGATTTAAATGTCTTAGATAAGGATTTAATTTTATATATAAATGATTCGAAAAAGGTTAAAGAATCTAAGAGAGAGAAATTAGCTGAAATTATAAAAGAAAAGGCGTTAAGTTATAATATAGCAATTTCTTCAAATAAAGAAATAGATGAAAAAGGGATAGCGTTTGCTAATAATAAGGTGTTTTTAGAAAGTTGTAATTTACTTAGTATAAAGCCAGATTTAGTCTTGTCTGATGGATATTTGGTTAAAAATATTAAGATTGAAAATAAGTCGGTTATAAAAGGAGATACTAAGAGTGCAAGCATTGCAGCAGCATCAATTGTGGCAAAAGTATATAGGGATAATCTTATGAAAGAATATGCTAAAAAATATCCTTATTATGACTTTGAAAATAACGTTGGATATGGTACCTCAAAACATATTCAAGGTCTAAAAACTTATGGGAAATGCAGCATTCATAGAAATAGTTTCTTGACCAAATTATTATAATTATTTTACATTTTTATTTGAAATTTTGCGGTAAATATTTTATATAAGAAAATTATATTTTTAACTATAAGAATATTAGAGATAAATATTATTCTTATAGTTTTTTATTTTAAAAATTATTTAATATAATCTAAAAGCATCTGTAATATGTTCTATTTTAATAAGTGAGTTATCCTTATTTAAATAAATTTCTATAACGTCAAATCTTATATTAAAGTTAAATAACCTTTTATAGGATATATAGGAATTAGTTACTTTAATTATAGATTTTTGTTTTGAAAGGCTAACTGATTCTTTAGGTAATCCGTAATCATAGTTATACCTTCCTTTAACTTCTACAATAATCAACAAATTGTTGCAAGTGCATACAATGTCGATTTCGCCCAAACAATTTCTAAAGTTACAATCAAGTATATTATATTTATTAATTCTTAAATAATATTTTGCCAAATTCTCACAATAATTACCTATATCTTTATTTAATTTTTTCATTAAGCTGCTCCATTCTAAAAAATTTTTGTCGAAAGGTAAAGGGTTTTCGTATTTAACTTATTACTTTGAATTATTAACAATTTAAAAATAACTTAAACAAATAATTTTTTTAGGATTAATATTTAAATGTGTGTCTATAATTTGAATGGGTGATTTATATGGCAGTAAAAATTATAAGTGCAACGCACAATGGTTTAGAAGGGTTTTTAATAAAAGTTGAAGTTGATATATCTAAAGGCTTACCGGTGTTTAACATAGTAGGTTTGCCAGATGTATCGGTAAAAGAAGCAAAAGAAAGGGTAAGAGCTGCAATTATAAATTGTGGATTTGAATTCCCTTTGGGTAGAATTACTATTAATTTAGCACCAGCAGATGTAAAAAAAATAGGTTCACTTTTAGATTTACCTATTGCATTAGGCATTCTTATGGAATCAAACCAGATATGTAAAAGAGATATGGAAAGCTATATGGTTTTTGGTGAGTTATCATTATTTGGTGAACTTAAAGGCATAAAAGGAACTATACCAATTATTATTGAGGGAGCTAGGAAAAATATCAGCAAATATATTTTCCCTTATGAAAATCTTGAGGAAAGTTACTATTTTAAAGGTGTTGAATATTATCCATTCAAAAATTTAAAAGAAGTGATTTCGTATATAACCTACGAGGATATGCTTCCGTATACAGAAAATAATAATATACAGAATGATGAAATCTATAATTCGTTAGATTATGGAGACATTATAGGTCAATATTCTTCTAAGAAAGCATTAGAAATAGCGGCAGCTGGAAACCACAATATCATTCTTTATGGGGAACCAGGCTGCGGGAAAACAATGCTTGCAAAAGCATTAATATCAATTCTACCGTCTTTGTCTCAGGAGGAATTAATTGAAATTGCAAAAATATATAGTGCATGTGGTCTTATAACAAATGCGTCATGTTTTAGCAGACCCTTTAGGGCACCACATCATACAGCTACCAAACTAACATTAATAGGCGGTGGAAAAGAAATAAAACCCGGAGAAATAACTCTTGCACATAATGGAGTATTATTTTTAGATGAGATTCTAGAATTTAAAAAGGAAGTTTTGGAATCATTAAGAGAGCCTCTTGAAGAAAAATATGTAAATATCAATCGGCTTAGCGGAAGTTACAAAATGCCGGCAGACTTTTTATTAATAGGTGCATTTAATCCTGTTGATAGTAATGAAGAGAAAGATTTAATTAATGATAAATATTATTTTAATAGTAGAATTAAAAAATATACAAAAAAATTCTCAAGTGCATTATTAGATCGAATTGACATCCTAAATTATGTTCCAAGACTAAATTATGATGAAATAAAACATGAAAAAGATAAATATGATTCAAAAATAATGAAAGAAAATGTTCTAAGAGCTAGGGAAATTCAGAAAGAAAGACTTAAAAATACTTCATACAAATATAATTCCGATATAAGAGGGAAGGATATTTTTGAAATGTGCAAAATTAGCAGAAAATGTGCAGAAATTCTTAAGCATTACTATAATACATCAAATGTATCATTAAGAGGATATGGGAAAGTATTAAAATTAGCAAGAACAATAGCTGATATAGAAAACAAAGAAGAAATTTCAGAAGGTCATATTTTAGAAGCCTTCAGTTATAGAAAAAATATTAATGGAGAAATTATATAAAAGGGAGATATATTTATGAACTATGATTTATGGTTAATACTTTTGAATATAACTAATTTTCAAAAAATAAAGTTAATAAATAAATATAAAACTGCAGAAAATGTATATAATAATTTCGAGGAAATTTTAAAAGAAAATAAAATGATATCTAAAAAAATAAAAAATTTTCAAAAGGAATCTTTGTATCATGAAGTTTTAAGTTTAGAAAAGACATTAGTAAGAAGAAATATAGGTTATATAACATACGCTAATCCTTTATATAGAGAGAAATTGAGCGGAATTTTAGAAACACCATTTTTTCTGTTTTATATAGGCAATATAGACGTTATAAATAATAAATCTATTGGAGTGGTAGGGGCAAGAAAATGCTCCAATTATGGACTAACTGTAACAAAACTCTTGACAAAGGAGCTTATTACTAATAATATAACGCTTATAAGCGGAGGTGCAAGAGGTATAGATTCTGTTGCACATAAAACTGCTTTAGAGAACGGAGGATATAACATATCAGTATTAGGATGTGGGATAGATATTGCGTATCCAGCAGAAAATAAAGCTTTGTTTTCAAAAATAGCAGAAAAAGGCGTAGTGATTTCTGAATTTTTACTTGGTACAGCTCCTCTAAGAGAAAACTTTCCTAAAAGAAATAGAATAATTAGTGGGCTTAGTGATGGAATAATAGTAATAGAAGCTTCTGAAAAAAGTGGATCATTAATTACAGCAAGACTTGCTCAAAAACAACAAAAAGGCGTAATTGTTGTTCCAGGCTCAATATTATACTGTGGGGCAAGCGGCTCTAATAAATTAATTAGAGATGGTGCCAGCATCTGTACAGATGTAGAAGACTTAAGAGTTTTGCTTAGTTTAGAACGTATTAATATTAAACCTATGAACTTTACACCTGAGAAAAGTGAAATATTAGAATTAATAACAGATTCACCAATTCACATAGATGATATTTTTAAGAATACGTCTGTTGATAGAGGGGCTCTTTATGCACTATTATTTGAGATGCAAATAAAGAGTGAAATAATTTGTTTACCGGGGAATTACTATGTGAAAACAATCTAAAAATGTGTAGGGGGTGAATACTTCATAAATTTTTATGAAGTTTGTGCTATGGGTCAAAAACTTGTAATTGTTGAATCGCCGGCAAAAGCTAAAACAATCGGCAAATATCTTGGAAAAAATTATATTGTAGAAGCATCAATGGGGCATGTAAGAGATTTACCTAAGAGTACATTAGGTGTTGACATAGAAAATAACTATACTCCTAAGTATATAACAATCAGAGGAAAGGGAGAATTAATAGATAAGTTAAGAAAGGCCGCAAAAAAGGCTGAAAAAGTCTATTTGGCTACGGACCCTGATAGAGAAGGAGAAGCTATTTCGTGGCATTTGGCTAATATTTTAAAAATCTCAGAAGACGAAACATGCAGAATTGTCTTTAATGAGGTTACTAAAACTGCTGTTAAGGCATCTATAAAAGAAGCAAGGAAGATAGATTTTGATTTAGTTGATGCACAACAAGCAAGAAGAGTGTTAGATAGACTTGTAGGATATGAAATAAGTCCAATTTTATGGAGAAATGTAAAATGGGGACTAAGTGCAGGAAGAGTACAATCAGCGGCTTTGAAATTAATCTGTGATAGGGAAAAAGAAATAAACGAATTTATCCCTAAAGAGTATTGGTCAATAGACTGCGTATTAAAGAAAGAGAAAAAGAAATTTCCAGTAAGGCTTTCGACTTATAAAGGTAAGAAAATTGAAGTTGAAAATGAAGAAACTTCAAATAATATAATTGAAGAATTAAATGATGGACAGTTTATTGTAAAAGCAATAAAAAAGGGAAAGAAAAATAGAAATCCCCTTCCACCTTTTACAACAAGCACACTTCAACAAGATGCAAATAGAAAATTAAACTTTATGACTAAAAGAACTATGTCTATTGCTCAAGGACTTTACGAAGGTGTTGAAATTAAAGGACATGGAACTATAGGTTTAATAACCTATATGAGAACAGATTCCGTAAGAATTTCTGAAGAGGCTCAAGAAAGAGCTAAAGAGTTTATTGAAAGCACTTACGGAAAAGAGTATTTACCAAGCTCTCCTAGAATATATAAAGGTAAAAAGAATATTCAAGATGCCCACGAGGCAATAAGACCTACTTATGTGGAAATTACTCCAGAAGTAGCAAAGGAAAATTTAACAGCTGAGCAATATAAATTATATTCACTAATATGGAATAGATTTATAGCTAGTCAAATGGCATCATGTGAACTGAACACAAATTCAATAGACATTATAAATGGTGAATATAAATTTAAAGCATCAGGATCAGTAATTACTTTTGATGGTTTTATGAAAATATATGAGTATTCTAATGAAGATGATGAAACTTCAGTATTATTGCCTGAACTAGAAGCGAATGAAGAACTTAATGTAGACTCCCTTCAAGGAACTCAACATTTTACTCAACCAGCACCTAGATATACTGAGGCGTCTTTTGTTAAATTACTAGAGGAAAAGGGTATAGGAAGACCAAGTACTTATGTACCTACAATTTCAACTTTGCTTGGCAGAAATTATGTTGTGAGGGAAAAGAAAAATTTAATTCCAACTGAACTTGGTGAAATAGTAAATAATATAGTAAGTGAGTATTTTAAGCAAATAGTTGATATTGATTTTACTGCAGACATGGAAAAAAAACTTGATAATGTTGAAGAAGGAACTGAGAACTGGACTCAAATAGTTGAGGAATTTTTTACTCCACTAAAGGCTGCAATAGAAAAAGCAGAAAAAGAAATATCAAAAGTTGTAATTGAGGATAAAGTCAGTGACGTAAAATGTGAAAAATGTGGTCGAATGATGGTTATTAAAAGAGGAAGGTATGGAGAATTTTTGGCATGTCCTGGATATCCAGAATGCAAGAATGCTAAACCTATAGTTGAAGAATTAGATGTACCATGTCCAGAATGTGGTAAAGCAATTGTTGCAAAGAAGAGCAAGAAAGGGAAAAAATTCTTTGGGTGTGTAGGTTATCCAGAGTGTAAATTTGTCAGCTGGCATGAACCTGTAAAAGAAAAGTGTCCTAATTGTAATTCGTATATGGTATTAAAATATTCAAAATCAAAAGGTAACTATATTCAATGTTCTAATAGTGAATGTAATTACAAAGAAGAAGTGAAAAAAGATGCTAAAGAAGAGGAATAAACATTAAAGTTTTGAAATAGTATAAATAATGTTAACATTATTTGTCGAATTAGAATAAAAGAGTGTTGAAAAGCAGAATTTTATATGATAAACTAGTCTTAATAGCAACTTGTAAAAAAATTCAATAAATTATGAATTTTCTAATAATTATATTTTCATTTAACTACTAAATGTTGTTATGCGGTTGCCAAGGAGGATAATAATATGTCATCATTATTAAGCAAAACTAGAATGTTAAATAAAATTCTGCAGAAGTCTGGGACAGAACCTGTAGCGTTTCAAGATATATGTACATTATTAAGTGAGGTTCTTGATTGTAATGTCTACATAATCAGTAAAAAAGGAAAAGTGCTTGGGTATACCTTTGGTAAAGATTTTGAATGTGACGCCATGAAAAAGAAGGTAATAGAAGATAAGAGATTCCCTGAAGATTATAATAAGTCATTATTAGATGTTAACGATACTCTGGCAAATCTTCCTAATGAAGGAAGATGTGTGTTTCAAGAAATTGGTAGATGCAAGAAGGTAGATAAGCTATCAACAATAGTTCCTATTATTGGAAGCAGAGAAAGACTTGGAACATTAATATTGGCAAGGTTTGGCTATTCATTTACTGATGAGGATTTAGTATTAGTAGAATATAGTGCTACTATTGTCGGTATGGAAATGCTTAGAGCTATGCAAGATGAAATTGCAGAAGAGGCAAGGAAAAAGGCAGTAGTACAACTTGCTATAGGAACACTTTCATATTCAGAATTAGAAGCAGTTGAGCATATATTTGATGAGTTAAATGGAAATGAAGGATTGCTAGTAGCTTCAAAGATAGCAGATAAAGTAGGAATAACTAGAAGTGTTATAGTAAATGCATTAAGAAAATTTGAAAGCGCTGGTGTAATTGAATCTAGATCGCTTGGTATGAAAGGTACTTATATTCGAATACTAAATGAAAAATTAATAGAAGAATTAAAAAAGATTAAATAATAAAAATAGCTATTGGGTTAAATTACTCTATAGCTATTTTTTTATAGATTTATGTATGCAGTAAAAGAATTTACAGTTAGATGTATAAAATTTAATTTCTTTGATAAAACTTTAGGAAGAATTAATATCTAAATAATTTAAATATAATTAATAACTTTATGTCATATTATTTTAATAAACATTAAATCACTTGGCTATAATAAGCTTTTCTGAAAGAAAATTTTAGAAACATATATAAAGTTTTAGTTTTTTACATGTCTAATTTAAAAAATTTTTGTTGATACGTTAAATACCTTATGATATACTACTTAAGGTAAGAAATACACACACTATCCAATTTATAGGTTAGGTGCCCTTTTCTGAGGGAAATCTATTAGCTGAAGATAGTGGAGGTAAAAACCAAGGAGGTAACAAAATGTCAGTAATATCAATGAAACAATTATTAGAAGCAGGTGTACATTTCGGACACCAAACTAGAAGATGGAACCCTAAGATGGCTCCTTATATCTTTACAGAAAGAAATGGGATCTATATTATAGACCTACAAAAAACAGTAAAAAAAGCAGAAGAAGCTTATAATTTCATTAGGCAAGTATCTGAAGAAGGAAAAGATATACTTTTTGTTGGAACTAAAAAACAAGCTCAAGAAGCTATAGAAGAAGAAGCAATAAGAAGTAACATGCATTTCGTAAATAACAGATGGTTAGGTGGAATGTTAACAAACTTCTCAACAATTAGAGGTAGAATAAGAAAATTAGAACAAATCGAAAAAATGCAAGAAGACGGAACTTTTGATGTTCTTCCAAAGAAAGAAGTTATTAAACTTAAAGGAGAAATGGAAAAACTTCAAAAAAATCTTGGAGGTATCAGAAACTTAGATGCTACAAATGTTGGAGCAATGTTTATTGTTGATCCAAGAAAAGAAAAGAATGCTATTTTAGAAGCTAAGATTCTAGGAATACCAGTAGTTGCTATCGTAGATACTAACTGCGATCCAGAAGAAGTTGATTATGTAATCCCAGGTAATGATGATGCTATAAGAGCTGTTAAATTAATAACTGCAAAAATGGCAGATGCTATTATAGAAGCAAGACAAGGTGAACAAATAGCTGAATAATTTGAGAAATTTATATAAATAAAGGGTAAGTGGTTCACTTCAACTGCCCTTTTGTTAAGTGTTAAGGATTACTTTACAATTGAGGAGGAATTTAAATAATGGCAAATATAAGTGCACAATTAGTTAAAGAACTAAGAGAAATGACTGGAGCTAAAATGATGGACTGTAAAAAAGCTTTAGTTGAAACAGAAGGAGATCTTGACAAAGCTGTTGAATTTTTAAGAGAAAAGGGTCTTGCAGACGCAGCTAAAAAGTCTGGAAGAGTTGCAGCTGAAGGTGTAGTTAAGACATATATTGCAGCAGATAAGAAGAGTGGAGCAGTTCTTGAATTCAACTGTGAAACAGATTTCGTTGCGTTAAATGAAGAATTTGTTGATTTCGCTGATAAGTTAGCTAAAATAGTAACTGAAACTTCAGTTGCTACAGTAGAAGAACTTCTTAACCAAAAGTTTGAAGGAGAAGCTACAATTTCAGAAAGCTTAAAAGCTTTAATAGCAAAACTTGGTGAAAACATGACAATAAGAAGATTTACTAAATTCTCAGTTGAAAAAGGAATAGTTAAGAGCTATATCCATGGTGGTGGAAGAATCGGAGTTTTAGTAGAAGTTTCTTGTGAAAAAGATTCAGAAGTTCTTGATGAAGTTGCTAAAGAAGTTTGTATGCAAATCGCTGCAGCAAATCCATTATTCTTAGGTAAAGATGATGTTGATACAGAATCTATGGAAAAAGAAAAAGAAATCTATAGAGTGCAAGCTTTAAATGAAGGTAAACCAGAAAATATCGTTGAAAAAATGGTAATTGGAAGAATTCAAAAATACTTCAAAGAAGTTTGTCTTTTAGAACAACCATGGGTTAAAGATGGCGATAAGACAATAACTAAATTCTTAGAAGAAAAATCTAAAGAGGTTGGTTCTCCAGTTAAGGTAACTAGATTCGTAAGATACGAAAGAGGAGAAGGAATCGAAGTTGAAAAGGTTGACTTTGCTGAAGAAGTTGCAAGACAAATCGGTAAATAGTTTAAACCTAAAGAGAACACTTTGTGTTCTCTTTTTTTAAGAAATAAAGTAAATATAGTTAAAAGAGGTTTTGTGGTAACCCCTCAAATATTCAGGAGGTATTATAAATGGCAGATTGTAAATACAAGAGAGTAATTTTAAAACTTTCAGGAGAGGCATTAGCTGGTGTTAGTGGATTTGGACTTGATTTTAATGTTGCAAAGAGAATAGCACTTGAAATTAAGGAATTAGTTGATATGGGTGTTGAAGTAGGTACTGTAGTAGGCGGCGGAAACATTTGGAGAGGAAGAAGTGGGGAAGGAATGGACAGAACCACTGCAGATTACATGGGAATGATGGCAACTTGTATAAATGCTCTAGCGCTTCAGGATTCATTGGAACAAGTAGGCGTTAAAACAAGAGTACAAACTGCTATAGAAATGAAGGAAATTGCAGAGCCATTCATAAGAAGAAGAGCAATGAGACACTTGGAAAAAGGAAGAGTTGTTATATTTGCAGCTGGAACAGGAAACCCATATTTTTCAACAGATACTACTGCAGCACTTAGAGCTGCTGAAATAGAAGCTGATGTAATTCTTTTAGCTAAAAAGGTTGATGGAGTCTATGATAAAGATCCGCATAAGTATTCAGATGCTAAAAAATATGATACACTATCATATATAGAGGTGTTAGAACAAGGATTACAAGTAATGGATTCTACAGCAACCTCATTATGTATGGATAATGAAATTCCAATTCTTGTATTTGGATTAGATGAGCCAGGGAATATAAAGAAAGCTATGTATGGAGAAAGTATAGGTACATTAGTAAAGAAGAAATAGGAGGAAAATCATGATTAAGGATATCATTAAAAATGCAGAAGAAAAAATGAAAAAAACTATATCTGTATTACAGTCAGATTTATCAACAATGAAAGCAGGAAGAGCAAATCCAACAATGCTTGATAGAATTCAAGTTGAATATTACGGCAGCATGTGTCCACTTAGCCAAGTGGCTAATGTTTCAGCTCCAGAACCAAGAGTGCTTATGATAACACCTTGGGAAAAACCTCTTTTAAAAGAAATAGAAAAAGCTATCTTAAAATCTGATTTGGGATTAAATCCTTCAAATGATGGTTCGATTATTAGATTAGTAATACCAGAATTAACTGAGGAAACTAGAAAAGCTCTTGTAAAAAATGTTAAGAAAACTGGTGAAGAAGCTAAGGTAGCTGTAAGATCAATAAGAAAAACTGCAAATGATAAGATAAAAGCATTAAAAAAAGATGCTGATTTATCAGAGGACCAAATAAAGAAAGCCGAAGATGAGGTTCAAAAGAAAACTGATGCAGTTGTAAAGGAAATAGATTCTATAATCGCTGCAAAGGAAAAAGAGGTCATGTCAGTTTAGATTTTAAAACCTGCTAAAAAGCAGGTTTTTTCTCTAAGATTTTAATCAGGCTTGGAAATAGAGTTGTTTTTATTAACTAGGGGGAGAAAATATGTTAAATATATTTAAATCAAAAAAACAACATAATGAAGATTTTGAATTGGATATGGATAACATACCAAATCATATAGCTATAATAATGGATGGTAATGGACGTTGGGCTAAAGAACAGAACTTGCCTAGAAGTGTTGGCCATAAGGCGGGATTGGAAACTATTAGAATAATTCTAAAAGAAGCAACAAGACTAGGCGTTAAAAATTTAACTTTATATGCATTTTCGACTGAAAATTGGGCTAGACCTAAAGATGAAGTTGGAGCAATTATGAAGCTGTTAGTTACTTATTTGAATAAAGAATTAAAAGAATGCCATGAAAATGGTGTTAAAATGAATGTTTTAGGTGATATAAGTAGATTGCCTAAAGAGTGTCAAGAATCTTTAAAAAAAGCTATAGAAACTACTAAAAATAATACAAAAATAAATCTGAATTTTGCTTTAAACTATGGTGGACGAGATGAAATAGTTAGAGCTATAAAACTTATTAGCTCAGATGTAAAAAATAATAAAATAAAAGAAGAAGATATTGACGAAGCTATGGTGGGAAAATATTTATATACTAAGGGTATACCAGATCCAGATTTAATCATTAGGCCATCTGGAGAACAAAGGCTTAGTAATTTCTTGTTATGGCAATGTGCTTATTCAGAATTTTGGTATTCTAATATAAATTGGCCAAATTTCAAGGAAAAGGATTTAAAGAGAGCAATAGCGGATTATCAAAATAGAGATAGACGCTTTGGAAAAGTTAAATAGAGGAGTGGTTAGATTTTGAAGTCTAATAATAGATATTTAGGTGCTGCTATGATTGCTCCATTTATAATATTTGTTTTTCTTGGAGGAATATATCTTAAAGGGTTTATATTAGCATTATCTATAATGGCACTTTGGGAATTTTATAATGCGTTAAATGAAAAAAGTTTAAAGCCAGTTAAAATAGCTGGATATATTTTATTAATAACATATTATTTTATAAATAATAATTTTGAATTTATGATGTACATTCTTGTTATAGCTGCATTTTTATTATTGATAATTCCAGTTATCAATTTAGAATATACATTTATTGATGTTTCATTAACACTTTTGGGATTTATATATTGTGGAATTTTATTTAGTTTTGTTTATTTAGTTAATGCAAAACCGTTAGGTGAATTTTTGGTTTGGATTATATTTATAGGTTCATGGCTTTCGGATACAGCTGCTTTTTATAGCGGCAAGTTTTTTGGAAAACATAAGCTTTCACCTAGAGTATCACCCAAAAAGACTATTGAAGGTTCAATAGGTGGGCTTATAGGTGCAACAATTTTTTCTGGTATTTTTGGAATTATAGTGCAGAGGTATGTATATATTATGCCGGTATATAATTATTTCTTGATCGGAACAATGTGTGGTTTGTTTGGGCAATTAGGAGATTTGGTAGCTTCTTCTATAAAAAGGTATGTAGGTATAAAAGATTATAGTAATTTAATTCCAGGGCACGGAGGGATACTTGATAGATTTGATAGTATAATATTCTCGGCGACAATAGTTTTTTATTACTTAACTTTTATAGTAAAAATTTAATATATATTTATAATTAAACTTTATGTAATAATGTAAAGTTTAATTTTTTTTTATGTAAATTAAGTTAAGGAGTTTTTAAGGAAAAAACATAAGCATATATTATAAAAGTATTAATAAGTCTTGTGGGGGTGAAGAATATTTTTAAAACATATAAGAAGCTTTTCTCACTATTACTATCCCTTGTTTTGGTAGTAATAGCAACATTTTTGGTAAAATATTATTTTAAACCATTTCTATCAATGATTATTATGACTATAATATGCGCCCCTATATATAAAATTATGATTAAAGCAAAGATACCAAGTAAAATTGCAGGTGCATTAAGTATTATAGCAGTGAATATTATTATAATATTAGTTGGGATATATTTGGGAAGTGAAATTTTTTATGTAATTAGGAAGTTATATTACACAAATTTAGAATGGATAAATAAACTTATTCAAGATGCGTCTATTGCACTAAATATAAATTTTAGTAATTTTAAGGTTGGGGAAAGTGTAATTTCAATAATTAATGACCAAAATATAAGGAGGGGTGCCGTTAATACAGGAGATGGTATTTTAGCTTATTTTATAGGTAATATCTGTACCTTTTTTATATTAATAGATAGAAAAAAAATGATAGAATTCATTTCAATGTTATTTCCAAAGGAAATAATAATAAAATTTAAATATCAAAAGGATAATTTTGTTCAAATGATTGGAATAGAGGGAATACTAATTCTTATTTCAACATTACAAATTATATTTGGTTTTTTTATATTCAAAGTTCCTAACTTTTTTATGTTTGGAGTTATTTGTGGAATTTTAGATATTTTACCTTATGTAGGAACTATAATTGTATTTATTCCTATTATAATATACAATATTATAATGAAGAAATTTATTACTGCATTTGGACTTATATGTTTGTATGTATTAGTGCAAATAGTTAGAGAAGTTTTAGAAGCTAAATTTCTAGGAGAAAAATTAGATATTCATCCTATAGTTATATTAGTATCTATATATATAGGAGTGAAAATCTTTGGAATTTTAGGAATATTAGTTGGTCCAATGTATAGTATTTTAGCCAAAGAAATAATTTATAGCACAGACTAGTACAGTTTACAGTTAACAATGTACAGTTAACAGTTAATTGATTTATGTGCGTATTGTGACTTGCTTTAGGAGGAAGAAGAATGAGGAGAATTTCCATACTAGGGGCTACAGGTTCTATTGGAACCCAAACCTTGGATGTAATTAGAAAATCAAAAGGAGAACTAAGATTAATTGGCGCAAGTGCAAATACTTCTGTGGAGAAGGTAGTTGAAATAATAGAAGAATTTAATCCGGCTTATATAGCAATGATGGATTTAAAGAGCGCTAATGAAGTTAGAAGTTACTGTAAAGAAAATAATAAACGGATTAAAGTCTATGAAGGAATAGAGGGACTTAATAAAATATCATCTTTAGATGAAATTGACATAGTAGTGACATCTGTAGTTGGTATGATAGGATTAGAGCCAACAATGAAAGCTATTGAGGCTAAAAAAGATATTGCACTTGCAAATAAAGAAACTTTAGTTGTTGCTGGAGAAATTGTAATGAAGGCTGCAAAAGAAAACAATGTAAAAATATTTCCAGTGGATTCAGAGCATAGTGCAATATTTCAAGCCTTAAGAGGGAATGATATAAATTCGTTGAAAAAAATAATTTTAACTGCATCAGGAGGTCCATTTAGAGGAAAAACAATTGATGAGCTGCAAGATATAAAGGTAGAGGATGCGCTAAAGCACCCTAAGTGGAATATGGGAAGAAAAATATCCATAGATTCCGCAACACTTATGAACAAAGGCCTTGAAGTAATAGAAGCCCATTGGCTTTTTAATTGTGAATATGAGAATATACAGGTTATTGTGCATCCTCAAAGTATAGTACATTCTATGGTGGAATATAATGATGGAAGTATAATAGCACAATTAGGAGCAGCAGATATGAGGCTTCCAATACAATATGCTTTGAATTATGAAAAAAGAAAAGACCTTATTGCGGATACAATAGACTTTTATGAAATATCTAAATTAACTTTTGAAAAACCTGACTTAGGCACCTTTAAGGCTTTAGGATTAGCTTTTCGAGCAGGGAAAGTTGGAGGCCTTATGCCAACTATTTTAAATGGAGCAAATGAAGCGGCCGTTGAATTATTTTTGAATAAAAAAATAAAGTTTTTAGATATTACAGAGCTAATTGAAAAGTGCATGGAAGTATTTAATGGTGAAGTTAAGAAAGAATTAACTTTAGAAAACATTATAGATTTAGATAAAAGAGTTAAAGAATATGTTGTAGATAAGGCAATAATTTAGGAAGGAAGTTTTTATATGTATATAATTTTAGCGATATTAGCTTTTGGGATACTGATAATAGTCCATGAATTAGGACATTTCACATTAGCAAAGTTAAATGGAGTAAGAGTTGAAGAATTCTCTATTGGGATGGGACCCAAAATTCTCTCAAAGCAGGGAAAAGAAACAAAATATTCACTAGGACTTTTTCCTGTGGGTGGATATGTAAAAATGATGGGAGAAGAAGAAAGTGTACAGGATGAAAGAAGTTTTTCAGCTAAATCCCCATTAAGAAGAATAAGCATTATAATTGCTGGAGTATTCATGAATTATGTATTAGCAATAGTTATTTTCACTTTCTTTATACATACTTTTGGATATGTAACGACAACAATAAATCAAATAGAAAATGCTTCACCAGCATATGAAGCAGGATTACAGCAAGGAGATAAAATTATTAAAGTAGGAAATTCAAGAATTTTCTCAGAGGATGATATTATAACCGAAATATATTTATCAAAGGGAGCACCAATAAATTTTATCGTTGATAGGAATGGTGAAAAGAAAGACTTAACTATAACACCGAAAGTCAATGAAGATGGTCAATTAAAAATAGGAGTAGCATTTGAGGGTGTTGAAAAGCCAAGTATTGGAACTAGTTTTAAACAAAGTTTTAATAAAACAGCATCACTTGTATCACAAACCTTTGCAGGACTTAAAATGATATTTACAGGAAAGGCAAACCTTAAAACTGATGTGGGAGGACCACTTACAATAGTTAAGATGTCAGCGGAAACTGCTAAAGCAGGAATTTGGCCATTGCTTTATTTTACCGCTTTTTTAAGTGTTAATTTGGCAGTGTTTAATTTATTACCTTTTCCAGCATTAGATGGTGGTTGGTGCGTTATTTTGTTAATTGAATTAATTACTAGAAGAAAGGTTCCGGATAAGATAGTTGGAGCGATGAATTTTGTTGGATTTGCCGCACTTATAGGACTGATGATAGTAGTAACTATTAAGGATATATTATTCCCTGTGAATTTCGGAAGTTAATATAAAGCTTACTCAAATAAAGTGATTTATTAGAGTAAGCTATTGTATAAATAAATTAAACTATTTTAGAATTACTACAATATAAGAAATATATTAATCTAGAGAGAATTAGAGGAGATACATTGTATGGAAAGAAGAGAATCTAGAAAAATTAAGGTTGGAAATATATATGTTGGTGGCGATGCTCCAATTACTGTACAATCAATGACCACAACACGTACTAAAAATGTAGAAGATACATTAAATCAAATAAGAAAATTATATGCTGCAGGGTGCGACATTATAAGATGTGCGGTTTTAGATGTGGACGATGCAGAAAGTTTAGGGGAGATAACAAAAAAATCACCTATTCCTGTAGTGGCAGATATACATTTTGATTATAGATTAGCATTAAAAGCAATAGAAAATGGAGTTTCAGCCCTTAGAATAAATCCAGGCAATATAGGAAGTATAGATAAAATTAAAATCCTTAAAGAAGCTTGTAGTGAGAAAAAAATACCAATAAGAATTGGGGTTAACTCAGGATCGTTGGAAAAAGATATTTTAGAAAAGTATGGCATGCCTACGGCTGAAGGATTAGTTGAAAGTGCATTAAGACATGTTAAGATTTTAGAGGATTTAAATTTTTATGATATTGTAATATCAATAAAATCATCAAATGTTAAAATGATGATAGAGTGTTACAGATTAATAGCTGAAAAATGCGATTACCCACTTCATTTAGGAGTAACAGAATCAGGAACTATTCAAAAAGGAACAATAAAATCAAGCATAGGAATAGGAACTCTGCTTGCAGAAGGAATAGGAGATACTATAAGAGTATCATTAACCACTGATCCAATTGAAGAGATAAAAGTTGGTACAGAAATTTTAAAAGCATTAGGATTAAAGAAAAAAGGCGTTGAATTTGTATCATGTCCTACTTGTGGAAGGACTCAAATTAATTTAATTAAAATTGCAGAAGAAGTTGAAAAAAGATTAGAAAATTACAAAAAAGATATAAAAGTTGCAGTTATGGGATGCGTTGTTAACGGACCAGGAGAAGCAAGAGAAGCTGATATTGGGATTGCTGGAGGGAAAGGTGAAGGAATCATTTTTAAAAAAGGTGAGATAATAAAAAAAGTCAAAGAAGAAGAGTTAGTAAATGCCTTGATGGAAGAAATCGAAAAGTTATACACCGATGAAAAAAGCGCGAAGCGCAATTAAAATCATTTCACCGATGAAAAAAGCGCGAAGCGCAATTAAAATCATTTCACCGATGAAAAAGGTGCGAAGCACAATTAAGATCATTTCACCTCTTAAAAGAGCGCGAAGCGCAATTCGGAACTTTTAAGCACAATTAGAAACCTTTAAGTTCAATTAAAAATATTTAAAAATAGATCAAATATTTAGTAGATATTTAAAATTTGCCAGTATCCCTTGTAATGTTAATTTATATGTGATATCATATATACAGATTTATTTCTAATAGCTAGGATAAAGGAGTGGGAAAATTACCCGCTCTTTCTGTTTGTAACGCAACTAACTTAAGATAGTTGCGTTTTTGATTACAAATTTTAAAAATGCATAAGCTAATGATATTAAAGCATGTGTTTTTAAAAGATGAAAGTGAGGGTTAGAAAGTGAAAAAAGATATATTAATTGAAAAGATTGAAAATTTAGTTAGTCCTGTTATTTCAGAATTATCATTCGAGTTGTATTACGTTGAATACGTAAAAGAAAATGGAGAGTTTTACTTAAGAATATATATAGATAAAGCAGAAGGCAGAATATCACTAGATGATTGTGAAGCAGTCTCAAGAAGAGTAAGTGATATTTTAGATGCAGAAGACCCAATTAAAGAGGCATATTATTTAGAAGTTTCTTCACCAGGACTTAATAGAGGATTATATACAGAAGAACACTTTAAAAGATTTATAGGAAGCGAAGTGTTTGTTAAGTTTACTGGTTCAATTAATGGAGTAAAAAGTATAAAAGGAATATTAAAAGATGTTTCAGAAGATTTTATAGTTGTTGAATCAGAAACAGAATTTACAATTCCAAAAGATAAAATAAAGTCAGCAAATTTAGAAGGGGAAATATAGACGAGGAGGGTATAAAAATGAATGAAGAGTTTGTAGGTGCTCTTAAAGAATTAGTTAAGGAAAAGGGGATTTGTGAAGATTTACTTTTTACGACTATTCAAGATGCAATGGTTGCTGCATATAAGAAAAATTATGCTAATGCTAACACAAATGCACAAAACGTAAAAGTTAGTATTGATAGGGAAACTGGAGAAATTCATGTATATGCTCAAAAAACTGTAGTAGATGAAGTATATGATGATGTAACAGAAATCTCGTTAGAAGAAGCAAAAGAAATAAGTCCTAAAAGCGAAGTTGATGATGTTATAAATTTAGAAGTGACTCCTAAAAACTTTGGAAGAGTTGCTGCTCAACTTGCTAAACAAGTAGTTACTCAAAGAATAAAGGAAGCTGAAAGAAACATAATATATGACGAATACAAGGAAAAAGAGTTTGATATAATTACAGGAACTATTCTTAGAAAAGATAAAGGCATGGTTTTTGTCAATTTGGGAAAACTGGAAGGTATAATAGGTCCTAATGAACAAATTCCAAATGAGGAATATAAATTCAATGAAAAGTTAAAACTATATATAGTAGAAGTTAAGAATGGAAGCAAAGGTCCTCAAATACATGTTTCAAGAACTCATCCTGGATTAGTTAAGCGATTATTTGAACTTGAAGTTCCAGAAATATTTGAAGGTGTAGTTGAAATTAAAAGCATCTCAAGGGAAGCTGGTTCAAGAAGTAAAATAGCTGTGCATTCTAATGATGAAGAAGTAGATCCAATGGGAGCTTGTGTAGGTCCTAAGGGAGTTAGAGTTCAAAGTATAGTTAATGAACTGAAAAATGAAAAGATAGATATAATAAAATGGAGCAAAAATCCAGAAGAGTTTATAGCTAATTCTTTAAGTCCTGCAAAAGTTTTAAGCGTAGAAGTTGATGAAAATAATAAATCAGCAAAAGTTGTAGTAGATGATAATCAGCTTTCACTTGCAATAGGAAAAGAAGGTCAAAATGTTAGACTTGCAGCTAAGCTTACAAACTGGAAAATTGACATCAAGAGCAAATCTCAAAAAGAAGCACAAGATGCAGAAGATGAAAGAATTTTAAATACTGATGTAGAAATTGAAAATGAGCCAACTACTGATTTAAATGAATTGGATATGTTTGAAGATATTGAAACTGATGATTCAAATGAAGTAGAAGTTTCAGTTGAAGAAATTCAAGAATAGTGAGGTGCTTTTCATGAAGGTTAAGAAAATTCCTTTAAGAATGTGCACGGGTTGCATGGAGATGAAACCAAAGAAAGAATTAATTAGAGTTGTAAAAACTCCTGAGGGAGAAGTGTGTGTTGATTTAACAGGTAAGAAATCTGGAAGAGGCGCATATATTTGCAAGAGCATAGAATGCCTTGAAAAGTCTTTTAAAACAAAAAGACTTAGCAGAAATCTTGAAATACCTATAAGTGAAGAAATTTATGAAAGACTAAAGGATGAAGTTAATAATGATTAAGTTCTTTAATTTCTTAAGTATTGCAAAAAAATCAGGATCTTTACTGCAAGGGTATAGCAAATGTGATGATTTAAGAAATAAAACTAAAATTTATTTATTTATAATATCTAAAGATTTATCAAATGCTTCTAAAAATAAATTTATAAAGCATTGTAATGAAAAAAATATACCATATATTGAAGATTTCTCAAAAGAGCAGTTAGGAATTCCAATTGGACGTGATGAAATTATGATTTTGGGAATTTTAGATAAAAATATAGCTGAAAAACTATTGATGCTATATGAGGAGGAAAAATATATGGATAGAGAATAATACGGGGGTGACTGCATGTCAAAAATAAGAGTACATGAATTAGCAAAAGAACTTAATATAGGTTCAAAAGAATTAATAAATATGTTAATGGAAGAGTTTAGTATAGAAGTAAAAAATCATATGAGCACAATAGAAGATGAGGATGCTGCATTAATTAAAGAGTTATTAGCGGGAAATTCTGATGCAAAATCAGAAGTATCAGCAGAGGAAAAAGGGAAAAATTCAAAAAGCATTGTAGACGAGTATGAAGATGAATTAGCTGAAGAACTTAATAAAGGTGCAAAGAAAAAGAAAAAAACTAAAAAAGAAGAACAAGAGGAAGCAAGAAGAGCAGCTGAAGCGGAAGCTGGAGAAGGTCAAATAATTGAAATTGGTGCAAGTATAACAGTTAAAGAATTAGCTGAAAAATTAAAGAAACCTTCAAATGATGTTATAAGAACTTTAATCTTTTCAGGTGTAATGGCTGCTATAAATGCAGAAATAGATTTTGAAACTGCAGAAAAGGTATGTGCAGAATATGGAGTTTTAGTTGAAAGAAAAGAAGAAATTCAGGAATTAGAAGTATTGCAAATAGAAGAAGACGACGAAGAAAATCTTCAAAAGAGACCGCCAATTGTAACTGTTATGGGGCATGTTGACCATGGTAAAACATCTTTACTTGATTGTATAAGAAAAGCAAAAGTTACAGATACTGAAGCAGGTGGTATAACTCAGCATATAGGTGCTTATACTATTAAATTGAACGGAGAAGAAATAACTTTTCTAGACACTCCAGGTCATGAAGCGTTCACAGCAATGAGAGCTAGAGGAGCACAAATAACAGACGTTGTTATTTTAGTTGTTGCAGCTGATGATGGTATCATGCCTCAAACAAAGGAAGCTATTAATCACTGTAAGGCAGCTGGAGTTCCTATTGTAGTTGCTATTAATAAGATAGATAAACCAGGAGCGAATGTAGATAGAGTAAAGCAGGAATTAGCTGAACAGGGATTGCTAGCTGAAGATTGGGGCGGAGATACAATATGTGAAGAAGTATCTGCAAAGCAAAATTTAAACATTGATAAGCTATTAGAAATGGTTCTTCTTACAGCTGAAATGCTTGAACTTAAAGCCAATAAAAACAGAAAAGCTGTTGGAACTGTTATTGAAGCAAAACTTGATAAAGGTAGAGGGGCAGTTGCAAGTTTACTAGTTCAAAATGGAACGTTAAGGGTTGGAGATTCCATTTTAGTTGGTTCTACATATGGTAGAATAAGAGCTATGTTCGATGATACTGGTAAGAAGATAAAGTCAGCTGGGCCATCTATTCCAGTGGAAGTTTTAGGTCTTTCAGAAGTGCCAGAAGCAGGAGATAGATTTAATCAAGTTAAAGATGAAAAAACTGCTAGAAATATGGCTGATAGTAGAAAAGATAGATTAAAAGCAGAAAGTTTACTTGCAAGTCATAGAGTTTCGTTGGAAGATTTATATAATCAAATAAAAGAAGGTAAAGTTAAAGAACTTGCGATTATAGTTAAAGCAGATGTTCAAGGTTCTGTTGAAGCTATTAAGCAATCTTTAGAAAAACTTTCTACTGATGATGTAAAGGTAAGGGTAATTCATGGTGGAGCTGGAGCTATAACTGAAACAGATATAACACTTGCGACTGCATCTAATGCAATAGTCATAGGATTTAACGTAAGACCTGATAATAATGCTGCTTCTCAAGCTGATAAAGAAGGAGTTGACATTAAGACTTACAGAATCATTTATGATGCAATTGAAGATGTAAAATCTGCTATGATAGGAATGCTTGAGCCAGAATATAAAGAAGTTGTTCTTGGAACTGCAGAGGTAAGAGAAACTTATAAGATATCAAATGTTGGAACAATTGCTGGATGTTATGTGTTAAAGGGTAAACTTCAAAGAAATGCAGAAGCAAGAGTTATAAGAGAAGGAATAGTAATTTTTGAATCGGCATTATCATCATTAAAGAGATTTAAGGATGATGCAAAAGAAGTTAATGCTGGTTATGAATGTGGGCTAACTGTTGAAAAGTTTAACGATATTAAAGAAGGCGATATTGTTGAATGCTTTATGATGGAGGCAATTAAGAGAAAAGAACTTTAAAGAGGTGAATAGCAGACATGGCAAATTATAGAGGTGGCAGAATTAACGAAGAATTTAAAAGAGAAATCAGTAATTTAATTCAAAATGAAATTAAAGATCCAAGACTTACAGCTATGATTTCAGTTACTGATGTTAATGTTACTAAAGATTTAAGATACGCTAAAGTTTATGTAAGTATTTTCTCAAAAGATGATGAAGAAAAGAAAAATAATCTTGAAGCATTAAAGAGTGCAAGCGGATTTATAAGAAAAGCAGTAGGTCAAAAAATAAACTTAAGACACACCCCAGAGATAATTATTGAATTAGATGACTCAATTAATTATGGAATGCATATGGATGAACTAATTCAAAGGATAAGTGTAAAGAATAATGACTAGTCTTAAGGATATAAAAAAAGAGATTTTAGAATCAAAAAGAATAGGATTATCATTTCATACATCTCCTGATGGAGATGCTATAGGAAGTACTCTAGCATTACTTTATGCTTTAAGACATTTAGGAAAGGACGCTTATGTTATAAGCAGAGATGTTATTTCTGATAACCTCTCCTTCCTTCCTTTATCTAATGAAATCAATAAAGAGGTAAATGAGCCAAAGCCTAATACTGACTTGGTAATAATATTAGATTGTGGCAATGTGGCAAGAATATCTGCAGATTTAAGTAATTATACTGGAAAAATAATTAATATTGATCATCATATTTCTAATGAAAATTATGGATATATTAATTATGTAGATATAGCCGCAGCGGCTACCTGTGAAATATCTTATTTATTAATTGAGGAATTAGGAATTGACTTTAAGCATAAAACTGATGTTGAAATAGCTATAGGAACTGCTGTTTATTGTGGTATTGTAACTGATACCGGTTCATTTAGACATTCAAATGTTACAAGGCGAACTCATAGCATTGTATCAAGTCTTATAGAGCTTGGAATTGATAATAGTAGAATTCACAGTAATCTTTTTGATAATAAGCCTTTTGAAAAGATAAAATTAATGGGAAGTGTTTTATCAAATATTGAACTTGCTTTAGATAATAAAGTAGCAGTGCTTCAAGTAAGTAAAGAGATATTGGAAGAATTAAATCTACAAAACACTGATACTTCGGATATAATTTCAGTTGGTCTTGGAATCAAAGGAGTAGAAGTATCTATGCTGTTAAAAGAAGTAGAAGATGGTGTTAAAGGAAGTCTAAGGTCAAAAAATGACGTAGATGTACGAAAAATTGCTGAAGTATACGGTGGCGGAGGTCACATAAAAGCTGCTGGTGTTATGCAAAAAGGCGTAGATATTAAGACAGCAAAAGAAAATTTGTTACATGCTATTAAACAAGAAATGAATCCATGAAGGAAGGATTAAGAACTTCGCTTATGAAAAAAGGAATAGAAACCTTATTTGCAAAAACAGATATAAGTACTTCACATATAGAGGAAAACGTAAAAAATGCACCAATAAATGGAATATTAAACCTATTTAAAAATAAAGGGATGTCTTCTTTTGATGTAGTTAGAAAGGTGAAATTTATTGCCAGCGAAAAAAAAGTTGGACATACAGGAACTTTAGATCCCCAAGCTACTGGAGTGCTTCCAGTATGCATTGGGAAAGCTACAAAAATAATTGATTATATAATGAATAGCAATAAAGTATACGATGTTAAATTTTTACTTGGAACAAAGACAACTACATATGATCTTGAAGGAGAAATAGTAGAAAAAAAAGAAACAGAACATCTCACAGAAGGTGAGGTTCTAGAAGTTATATTATCCTTTATTGGAGAATATGACCAAGTTCCACCAATGTACTCTGCTTTAAAGAAAAATGGTGTAAGACTTTATGATTTAGCACGCCAGGGAATTGAAGTAGAAAGAGAAGCTCGAAGAGTTAAAATCTTTAATATATCTAACATAAAGCTTGAGTTGCCTTATGTATATATGAAGGTAGCTTGTTCAAAAGGAACGTATATAAGAAGCTTATGTTATGATATTGGAGAAAAACTTAAAGTTGGAGCAGTTATGACTGAGCTAAATAGATCTGAAACATCTATATTTAAACAAGATAATAGTGTTAACATCGATAATTTAACTAAAGAAAATATAAACGACTATGTAATTACCATTGAAGAAGCACTTTCATTTTATCCTAAGATTACAGTAAAAAGTTCATTTTCCAAACTCTTGATAAATGGTGTAAAAGTATTTGACAAGAGGTTAACAGATGAGCAAAGAGAAAAAGGTGTTTTATATAGGGTCTATGATAGTGAAAATACTTTCATAGGAATTGGAAAGCAGGATGATGAAGGTTTTAAGATAGAAAAATTGTTGCTTTAGGCATATATCAAATTAGGCAGTTGTTTTTATATGTCTTAAATTTAGGAGTAAAAAAATGATTATTATAGATAAAACTTTACAGGATATCCGAAATACTAATAATTATGTAGCTCTTGGAAGCTTTGATGGACTTCATATTGGGCATCTTTCTTTAATATATAAAGTTGTAGAAGTTGCAAAAAGTAATAATGGAAGAAGCATGGTTTTTACATTTAAAAATCATCCAAGAACTTTTTTAAATAAAGATGATGCTCCAAAACTTTTAATGGATAATAAAAGGAAAATTAAAGTTTTAGAAACTCATAAAGTGGATATGGTTTGTTTCAAAGAATTTGACCTGGAATTCATGAAGATTACGCCTAAAGAGTTTATAGAATATTTAATTAATGATTATAATATTAAAGGTTTTGTAGTAGGATTTAATTATAAATTTGGATATAAGAATCTTGGTAATGTGGAATTTTTAAGAGAACTACAAAGGGAGTATGGTTATGAATTATATGTTATGGATCCATGCACATATAATAACGAAGTTATAAGCAGCACTAGAATAAGAAAATCCCTGGAAGAAGGCGATGTTTTAGACGCTAGTAAAATGCTTGGAATGCCATATACCTTGAGTGGAGAAGTTATTCATGGAAAGAAGATTGGAAGGACTATGGGTTTTCCTACAGCAAATTTGAAATATGATGAAAATTTCATTTTACCTAAGATTGGTGTATATTATACTAATATAAGGGTAAATAATAATATATATAAGGGAATTACATCAGTTGGGAATAATCCAACTGTAAAAGAAAAAAAATTAACAATAGAAACATATATTTTGGACTTCGATAAAGAGATATATGGAGAACAAATAGATGTTAGTTTTATAAAGAAAATCCGAGATGAAAAAAAATTTAATAGCCTAGATGATTTGAAGAACCAGCTTGAAAAAGACAAATCTTTCGCAAGAAATGAGAACTGTATGTCGAGTTTAATAATATAGTTTACAATAATAGTTACTTTTGATATAATAACACAGGGAACCTAATTCTAAGTTGTAAGGTGCCATCTTTTACTTGGAACTAGGGGATAATTAATATAATACACGGAGGTGCACTTATAATGGATAAGGCAAGAAAGTTAGAAATCATTAAAAAGTTTGGAAGAAGCGAAGGAGATACTGGTTCACCAGAAGTACAAGTAGCATTACTTACTGAAAGAATCCAATCTTTAACTGAACACTTAAAAGTTCACAAGAAAGATCACCACTCAAGAAGAGGATTATTAATGATGGTTGGTCAAAGAAGAGGTCTTTTAAACTATTTAAGTGATGTGGATATCGAAAGATACAGAACTTTAATCAAAGAATTAGGTTTAAGAAGATAATTTTTAGAGCGGAGTTTTCCGCTCTATTATTTTAAAAATATACACCAATAAAAAAAGCGCGAAGCGCAATTAAGATCATTTCACCTATAAAAAAAGCGCGCCCTTCTGAAAAAGGTGCGTAGCACAATTAGGAACTTGTTAAGCGCAATTAAGAACATTTCAATTATGAAATTGTGAAATATAAACAATAAAATGAATAAATTTATAATAATTAGATGAACCTAAAGGGAGGTCATGAATTATGAGTAATGTTCTAACGACTGAAATCGCTGGAAGAGAGTTGAAAGTTGAGTTCGGAAGAGTAGGTATGTTATCAAATGCAGCAACATTTACCAGTTATGGTGATACTGTTATTTTAACAAATGTTAATGCATCGCCAGAGCCAAAACAGGGAATAGATTTCTTTCCGCTAAGTGTTGAATATGAAGAAAGATTATATGCAGTAGGAAAAATTCCAGGTGGATTCATTAAAAGAGAAGGAAGACCATCGGAAAAAGCAATATTAAATGGTAGAGCTGTTGATAGAACAATAAGGCCTCTATTTCCAAAAGGATACAGAAATGACGTTCAAGTTGTTACTACAGTAGTATCCGTTGAAAAAGATAACTTACCAGAAATCTTAGCCATCAATGCAGCATCTCTTGCATTATGCCTATCAAGTATCCCATATACAATTCCAGCTGCTGCAGTGCAAGTCGGTCTTATAGATGGTAAATTCGTTACAAATCCAGATACTGAAGGACGTGAAAAAAGCATTCTTCACTTAACAGTTTGTGCTACAAAAGAAAAGGTAATGATGATTGAGGCTGGTGGTGTAGAGATACCAGAAGATATTATGATAGATGCCATAAAATACGGTTTTGATGAATGTCAAAAAATTATTGCATTCCAAGAAGAAGCAATGGCTAAGTTTGGGAAGAAAAAGGATGAGCCAATATTATATACTGTTGATCCTGAAATTGAAAAAGACGTTAAAGAGTTCGCTTCTGATATGGTTAAAGAAGCAATGTACATCATGGACAAAGATGAAAGAAATGCTGCTGTTGATGCAGTGTATGAAAAAGTTAACGAAGCTTTTGCTGAAAAGTATCCTGAAAAATCAGGAGATATAAAAGAAGTTCTTTACAATATGCAAAAGAAAGTTGTAAGGTATATGCTTCTAAAAGAAAAAAGAAGACCAGATGGAAGAGCTTTTGATGAAGTTAGAAAAATAAGCTGTGAAGTTGGGATATTGCCAAGAACACATGGAACTGGTTTATTTACAAGAGGATTAACTCAAGTAATGACTGTGGCAACACTTGGATCAATAAGTGAAATACAAATATTAGACGGTATAGATGAAGCACAATCAAAAAGATACATGCATCACTATAACTTCCCAGGATATAGTGTTGGTGAAGTAAAACCATTAAGAGGACCTGGACGACGTGAAATTGGGCATGGAGCATTAGCTGAAAGAGCTCTTGAACCATTAATACCTTCAGAAGAAGAATTCCCATATACAATTAGATTGGTATCTGAAGTATTAAGCTCAAATGGATCTACATCTCAAGCATCAGTTTGTGGTTCTACATTAGCATTATTAGATGCAGGTGTACCAATTAAGAGACCAGCTGCTGGTATTGCAATGGGATTAATAACATCAGAAGATTTAACTGAAGAAGCTGTTATAACTGATATTCAAGGAATAGAAGACTTCTTTGGGGATATGGACTTTAAAGTAGCAGGAACAACAGAAGGAATAACATCAATCCAAGTTGATACTAAGCTTCAAGGATTTAGCTTTAATGTTGTAGAAAATGCAATAAGAGATGCTAGAAAAGCCAGAGTTATGATAATCGATAAAATTAATGAATGTATGGCAGCACCTAGAGAAGATGTCTCATTATATGCACCAAAGACTGAAATAATGAGCATAAATCCAGATAAGATTAGAGATGTAATTGGAACTGGTGGTAAGGTTATAAACAAGATAATTCAAGATACAGGTGTTAAAATCGATATAAAAGAGGATGGAACTGTATTTGTAAGCTCAACTGATCATGAAGGCGTAAAAGAAGCAATAAAGATTATAGAAGGGCTAACTAAAGAAGTTAAGTCTGGTGAAGTATATTTGGGAAAAGTAACAAAGATAACTACTTTTGGGGCTTTTGTAGAAATTTTACCTAGCAAAGAAGGATTAGTTCACATTTCTAAGTTAGCAAAGGAAAGAGTGAATAAAGTTGAGGATGTAGTATCTATTGGAGATGAAATTTTAGTTAAGGTTACAGAAATTGACAGCCAAGGCAGAATAAATCTTTCAAGAAAAGATGCTTTACAGGAACAAGAAAATAAAGAGGAAAAATAAAGGGCAATTAATTGCCTTTTTTTTAACTATTAAGGAGGGCAAGTACAAAATGTATAACACATATACCCTTAAAAACGGATTAAGAGTCGTAACTGAAAAAATAGAACACTTAAATTCAATTAGTGTTGGTGTAATGGTTCAAAATGGTTCAAGAAATGAAAGTGCAGAAGTCAATGGAATATCACATTTTATTGAGCATATGTTTTTCAAAGGAACTGATAGAAGATCTTCAAAAGAAGTAATGGAAGATATAGAAAATGTAGGGGGGCAAATTAATGCCTTTACAAGTAAAGAAGCTACTTGTTATTATATTAAAGCGTTAAATACGCATGTAGATCTAGCATTGGATGTTCTTTCAGATATAATGTTAAATGCAAAATTTGATCCAGAAGAAATCGAAAAGGAAAAAGGTGTTGTAATAGAAGAAATTAATATGAGTGAAGATTCACCTGAAGATGTATTAGATGATGTACACTCTAAGGCAGCTTTTGGTGAGGAATCATTAGGATATCCTATTTTGGGAACTATCCCACTCGTAAAATCATTTACAAGGGAAAAAATATTGAATTTTATTAGTGAGAAATATACACCTTATAATTCTGTAATATCAGTTTGTGGTAAGTTCGATGATAAGGAATTGGATGAATTAATTAATAAATATTTTGGGGCTTGGGAAAGTAAGAATCAATACAAACCAGAATATAAGAAAAATGAAATACAAGTTAATTCAGCATATGCTAAAAAGGAAATTGAGCAGCTTCATATTTCATTAGGATTAGAAGGATTGCCTTATGGACATGAAAATAATTATGCCTTAGTGCTTCTTAATAATATTTTCGGAAGTGGAGCATCATCAATTCTTTTTCAAAAGGTAAGAGAAGAATTAGGTTTATGTTATTCAATTGCATCTTACTTGCAACCGTTTCAAGATGTTGGTACACTAAATATATATGCGGGTCTAAATAGAAATTATGGAGAAAAGGCATTAGAGGTTATAGAAAAGGAAATTACACTTTTTAGTAAAAATGGTATAACTGATAGGCAGTTTGAAATTAATAAGGAAAAGATAAAGGCTAATTATATTTTAGGATTGGAGAGTACCAGTTCCAGAATGTTTTCAAATGCAAAAACATATCTTTTTAGAAATAAGTTAAAAACTCAAGATGAAGTTATAAAAAAGATTGATGATATAAGTAAAGATGACATTCAATATGTTCTAGATAGATGCTTTAAAAAAGGAGTTTTAAATGCTGCATATGTTGGTCAGGATGTAGAATACAAGAAATTAGATTCTATAATCTTGAAAAATTCTGAAGCTTATGATAACTCAAAAGGCGGCAATAAGCTTAATTTATAAACAATATGTAATAATATACCTCCTTAACTCATATTATTTTATGAGCACTAAAGGAGGTTTTTATTATGAGCGAAGAAAATAAAATTAAATATTTAAGTGATATAGAAAGATATGAACTTATTAACATAAATGATGGGGAAAAGTATGACTATCTATTAAACAATGATTTAATAATAGATGATGAAGGAAATTTTAAATATTTAATAGTGAATCTCAATGGCGGAAAATTTAATCTTTTTAGTAGTAAAGATTTTTTAGAGATTCCATGGGAATGTGTAAAGAAAATCGGGGCTAAAACAATAATATTAGATGCAGACGATGAAGTTATTAAAAAGGTTAAGCTATAATTAGGAGGAAATGTAATGAAAATAGTCGTACAAAAATTCGGAGGAACTTCAGTATCAACTGAGGAAAATAGACAGCAGGTTATAAATAAGGTTAAAAATGCCATTAAGGAAGGATATAGCCCTGTTTTAGTGGTATCCGCTATGGGAAGAAAAGGTCAACCTTATGCGACAGATACGCTATTATCATTAATAGATGACAAATTTAAAAATACAAATAAGTTAGCAAAAGATCTGCTTATGTGTTGTGGAGAAATTATTAGTTCAGTTGTAATGAGCAATGATTTATTCAATGCAGGAATTGATGCTGTACCACTTACAGGAGGACAAGCTGGGATATTAACTGATAATAATTTTACTGAAGCTACTTGCATTGACGTTAAACCTAAAAAAATCTTAGATTTAGTATCACAGGGGAGAGTGCCTGTAATAACAGGATTTCAAGGCATTACTGAAAATGGGTATTTAACTACTTTAGGAAGAGGGGGTAGTGATACTACTGCTTCAATCTTAGGCGTTGCTCTTAAGGCTACAGCAATTGAAATATATACTGATGTAGATGGAATTATGACAGCAGATCCAAGGGTGGTTGATAATGCTAATTTAATTGATGTAATAAGCTATTATGAAGTATTCCAATTAGCAGAGAAAGGTGCTACAGTAATCCATCCAAAGGCTGTAGAGGTTGCAATGGAAGGGAATATTCCTATATTAATAAAGAATACAATGAGTAATTGTAAAGGAACTTTAATAAATAATTTTGGTGATAAGAGCAGTGACAGAATAATGACAGGTATTACAAGTCAGAAAAATAGGCTCCAAGTATCTATTACTGCTGCTGATAATCAAGGAAATAGCAAATATAAAAATGTCTTAGATTTGTTAGCAGCTAATAAAATCAGCCTAGATTTAATAAATATATTCCCAAGTGAACAAATATTTACTGTAAATCAAGATGATAAAGAGACTTTAGAAAATGTTTTAAGCAGTGCTAATTTGAAATATACTTTAATAGAGAATTGTAGTAAAGTAGCAGTTATAGGTTCGAAGATGAAGGGAATACCTGGTGTTATGGCTAAGATTATTAAAGCATTAAGTGATAATAATATTGAAGTATTACAAACAGCAGATTCACACATGACAATTTGGTGTCTTGTTCATTCAGATAATGAGAAAGAAGCAATAAACGTTTTACATAAGACTTTTAAACTTTAGTCATGTTTAAAAGTAGAAGCTAATGAAGTAAGAATAATTTTTAAGAAGTAATATACTATCCTTCATATGTATTAACCATGAATAAAATAATTCCGAATGTACAAAATAAAATAAGTATAGGAGGAATTATTTTATGGATAAATATATTTTAAATAGTGATAATACAGAAAAAGAAGATAAAGATAAATCAGAAGTACAAGATAAAATAGAAAATGTAAAGGAACTTGGAAACACAGCCATAGCAACTCCAAATAAAAAAATACAGGTTCTATCTATAATAGGTCAAATTGAAGGACATTCAGTATTGCCGCCACAGACCAAGGCAACAAAATATGAACATATTATACCTCAGCTGATAGATATTGAACAAAATGATGAAGCTAAAGGCCTGCTTATAGTTTTAAATACTGTTGGAGGAGATGTTGAAGCTGGTCTTGCTATTTCTGAAATGATTCGCAGTATGTCAAAAGCAACAGTGTCTGTAGTGATTGGTGGAGGTCACTCAATAGGAGTACCTCTAGCTACAGCAGCAGATTTCTCATTTATAACTCCATCCGCAACTATGATAGTTCATCCGGTAAGAATGAACGGGTTTGTAATTGGAATATCACAAACCTTCGAGTATTTTAAAAAAATGCAGGAAAGAATAAATGAATTTATAGTGAGAACATCAAACATAAAGACTGAGACTTTAGAAAAATTGATGTTACAAACTGATGATTTATTAAACGATGTAGGAACAATGCTAATTGGAAAGCAAGCAGTAGATTGCGGTCTAATTGATCAAGTTGGAGGAATACGCGAAGCATTAGCTAAACTCAATGAACTCATTGGAGAAGATGAAAGTAAATAAGATTATAATGAGGTAGATTAAATTTTATATAATAGTTTAATCTACCTTGTTAATTTTGATGTCTTTATTTTAGTTATACTTAAACCTCAAGAAATACAAGCTTTTATTTTCTGCATATGTGAAATATAGATTTCTAAATTTAAAAGATTTGAGTTTTAAATTTGGGCATATTGTTGTAAAATAGTAGTATTGTTAAGTTTAAATTATTTCTTGTATTGGATTTTTAATAACTAACACATTAATAAGAACATGAGGTGATTTAAGGTGGGTAGGACTAAAAGTAAAAACAGCTCAGCAAAAGCTAAAAAAGATGAAAATGCAATAAATCCCGATATAGTTGGAATAGTGTATATTGCAACAGGTATAATACTTGGAATAGCAATATACACTTCTTTGGCTGGAATATTATCATCTTTGGCACAAAGAATATCGTACGTTATAATTGGGGTGGGTGCAAATACATTGCCTATTTATTTAATATATTTCGGTTTTCAATATATAAGAACAAGAGGAAATATACAATTCAATAAGAATTTTTTTGGAATGACTATATTAGTAGTTGTAATTATGCTCACTTTTGGAATTATAAATATTCAAAGCTTAGATAATCAAAGTGTTTTTTTTGAAAATATTAAGTTAATTATCAATAATGATACAAAGACGATGCATGGTGGTATAATATCATATCTTATTTGCTATCCTCTTTATAAAATTATAGGAGTAGTTGGGACTTATATAGTGCTTTTAGCATTCTCTTTAATAGCTATTATTATGATTTTTGATATTACTTTATATGATTTAGGATTAAAGGCGTATAACAAAGGGGAAAAAATAAGAAATAATAGACAAAGAAAGATGAGAGAAAAAAGCGAGGAAAGGTCTAGTGGTAATTTTATTAACATAGTAGAAAAAGATGAAAGTGAAGAAAGAAATCAAAAGGAAAAGGAAGCATTTCTTTCTGGAGTTGATAAAAAGATAAAGATTCTAGACTTTATGAAAAATTCAAACGAAAATGAGGAAATATCACCAGATTTAAAATCTGAAATCTCATCAGATATACAAATTAATAATTTTTTAGAAAAAAATACGCAAAACAACACTCGCAAGAAGGAAAACTTAGATAATGATGTTAAAGATGTAGTTAATAAAGAAATACAAGAACATATTTTAGAGCAAAAAGAATTAAAGGAATACAAACATCCAAGTTTGGATTTATTAAAGTTAAATGCTAATACAAAACTAAACAATACAGATAAAAAGGAACTGATAGAAAATGCAAATAAACTTGAAGAGATATTGTCTAACTTCGGTGTTGATGCTAAGGTTACTCAAGTAACTAAAGGTCCATCAGTTACAAGATTTGAGCTTCAACCAAGTCCAGGAGTTAAAGTTAGTAAGATAGTAAATTTGGCAGATGATATAGCTTTAGGGCTTGCAGCTTCAGGTATAAGAATAGAAGCCCCTATCCCAGGTAAGGCAGCAGTGGGTATTGAGGTTCCAAATGGAAAGCAGACACCAGTATTTTTGAGAGAAGTCTTAGAAAATGATGAATTTATTAATTCTAAGAAAAAGTTAGCCTTTGCGTTAGGTAAAGATATTTCAGGAAAGTGTGTTGTGGGAGACCTAAGCAAGATGCCTCACACATTGATTGCAGGGGCCACCGGTTCAGGTAAAAGTGTATGTATAAACTCGCTTATAATAAGTTTATTATATAAATATAATCCTGAGGAAGTAAAGCTTCTTATGGTTGACCCTAAGGTTGTTGAGTTAAATGTTTATAATGGGATACCACATCTTTTAATTCCGGTTGTTACTGATCCAAAGAAGGCTGCAGCAGCGTTAAATTGGGCTGTAAATGAGATGACAAACAGATATAAACTTTTTGCAGATAGCGGCGTAAGAAATATGGAATCTTATAATGAATTATTTAATAAAGGTGTTATTGAACAAAAGCTTCCATATATAGTTATCATTGTAGATGAGCTTGCAGACCTTATGATGGTGTGTCCAAATGACGTTGAGGATTACATAGGAAGATTAGCTCAAATGGCTAGAGCTGCTGGTATGCATTTAGTTATAGCAACTCAAAGACCATCAGTTGATGTAATAACAGGAGTAATTAAAGCTAATATTCCATCGAGAATATCTTTTGCGGTTTCATCTCAAATTGATTCTAGAACTATATTGGATGGATCAGGTGCAGAAAAGCTTCTTGGAAAGGGGGATATGTTATATTATCCTGTAGGAGAAAGTAAGCCTCTCAGAGTTCAGGGGTGCTTCATATCGGAGGAAGAAGTAGAGCAGGTAATTTCGTTTATAAAGAGCGAGCAAGGTGATATCAATTATGAAGAGGATATTATTGATCATATTAATAGCGCAACAGACTCGAAATCAGCAGAGTCGAATGAGAGCAGTGATGATGTAGATGAATTACTTAATGAAGTAATTAATATTGTAGTGGAATATGGTCAAGCGTCTACCTCATTTATTCAAAGGAAATTTAGAATAGGTTTTAATAGAGCCTCTAGAATAATGGACCAATTAGAAGAGAGGGGTATTATATCAGAAAAAGATGGTAGTAGACCACGGCAAGTGCTGATTACAAAACAACAGCTATTAGATGAGAACAATGAGGATGAGAATAGTTAAATTACAATATACAAATATACTTCTGATTAATTTAGTTTAAATTAATTATGAAATTAGTTTAAACTTTGTGTTAACTTTCGTTATTAAGCTAAAATAATAGATGATTTTTATGTAATATAGTAGTATATATAATAAGAATAGTAACTTGTAAAATGGAGTTTTAATTTGTTATAATTAAAACTATTAAAACACAGGAGGATATAAAACTTGAGTGAAAGTAAGATAGAAATAATAACTAATGAAGAAAAAAATAAGAACATTTCAGCAAAGTATAAAGTTGGAATGGTAAGTTTAGGCTGTGATAAAAATAGAGTTGACTCAGAAATAATATTAGGTAAGATGAGTGATGAGTATGAAATAACTAGTAATGCTAAAAATGCAGATATAATTATTGTAAATACATGTGGCTTTATAGAAAGTGCAAAGCAGGAATCTATTGATACAATTTTAGAAATGGCTGATTATAAAATTAATTACAAATGTAAACTACTTATAGCTACAGGATGCCTTACTCAAAGATATGGAGAAGAATTAGGAAAATTAATACCTGAAATAGATATGATGTTGGGTGTTAATGACTATAATAAAATTAATGAAATTATAACTGAATTTATAGATGGAAATAAGAAAGCTTTGGAACTTTTAAATTATTCTGATGAAAATATAAATGAAGGAAAAAGAATTATTACCACACAAAAGGAAAGTGCATATATTAGAATAGCAGAAGGGTGTAATAATTTTTGCACATATTGTATAATTCCTAAAATAAGGGGAAAATTTAGAAGTAGGAAGATGGAAAATATTATAAATGAAGCCAAAGAGCTAAGTGAAAGCGGAGTAAAAGAAATAATACTTATAGCTCAAGATACTACTTTATATGGTAGTGATATTTATGGGAAGAAAACACTTCACTTATTGCTTAGGGAGCTTGCAGCTATTGAAGGTATTAAGTGGATTAGAGTTCTTTATTGCTATCCAGAAGAAATATATGATGAACTTATAGATGAGATTTCTAAGAATGAAAAAGTTGTGAAATATTTAGATATACCTATTCAACACATAAGCAGTAAGATTTTAAAACTTATGGGCAGAAAAACAAGTAAGCAAGATATTATAAATAAAATAGAAAAATTAAGAGAAAAAGTATTGGGAATAGCTATAAGAACGACCTTTATAGTTGGATTTCCTCAAGAAACACAAGAAGATTTTAATGAAATAATAGATTTTCTTAAAGAATATAAGCTTGATAAAGTAGGTGTATTTACATACTCTCAAGAAGAAGATACTCCAGCAGCAAAAATGGAAGGCCAAGTAGCTGAAGAAATTAAAGAAAAAAGAGAAGAAGCTTTAATGTTAATTCAAAAGGATATTTCAGAAGAAATAAATAAATTGAAAATTGGAAAGTTATATGATATTCTTGTTGAGGGATATAATGGAAGATACTATTATGGAAGAAGCTATGAAATGGCTCCTGATATAGATGCAAATGTACTATTTAAGTCATGTGAAAGTATAAAGAATGGCGAATTTGTAAAAGTAAAAATAATAGAGAGTATGGATTATGATTTAGTGGGAGTTGTTGTTGATGAATCTTGCAAATAAGTTAACCTTAATTAGAATATTTTTAGTTCCTGTATTTTTAGTATTTATAGCTGTAAAGAATATACCTTATGGAAGTTTTATAGCAACATTTATATTTATTTTAGCTTCACTAACTGATAAATTAGATGGATATATAGCTAGAAGTAGAAATCAAATAACCAACTTTGGGAAACTTATGGATCCGCTAGCTGATAAGTTATTAGTTACAGCAGCATTAATATCTTTAGTTGAATTACATGTAGTGCCTTCATGGGCCGCAGTAGTTATAATTGCGCGTGAATTTGCAGTTTCAGGATTAAGATCTATAGCAGCAGCACAAGGAAGAGTTATAGCTGCCAGCTGGTGGGGAAAGATTAAAACAGTTATACAAATAATAGCAATAATTTCATTATTATTAAAAGTCAATATACGTGATGCTAAAATTTTGAAGATTTTTGTAATAGATAATTATTATTTGCAAGAATTTTTTAAAGTATTTCCAATTATGATGCTTATGATTGCAGTAATTGTAACCTTGATTTCTGGTTATGATTACTTTAAGAAAAATAAAGAGGCCGTTTCTATTGATAAGTAAAATTTCTTATATGTATAAATAAAATTTATTATTATTTTATGTTTAAAAATGTAATAAAGTGGATATAAATTAAACAGTTCCTTCTTTAAATTAAGTTAAAGAAGGGACTTTTCTTAAGGCAAATTCAAAAAAATAATAAGCCAGTATGCTTGTTATCTTGAACTACTATTTTCTTTTATATACCTTGAATTAATTATTGACTATAGTTTAGAATTAATTTATAATAAATATAGAACGTAAGTTCGATAGAAGGGAGTTAATTAGTATTATGGGAAATATAAATGCAGAAAAATTAAAAGCAATTGAAAGTGCTATGAGTCATATAGAAAAACAATTTGGTAAGGGGTCAGTAATGAAATTAGGTGACCACAATATTTCTAATATGGACGCTATATCTACTGGATGCTTAGATTTAGATATAGCTCTTGGAATAGGAGGAGTACCTAAAGGTAGAATTATTGAAATTTATGGACCAGAAAGTTCTGGTAAGACCACAGTTGCACTTCATATAGCAGCAGAGTCACAAAAAAAAGGCGGTGCTGTAGGATATATAGATGCTGAGCATGCGTTAGATCCTAGTTATGCTCAAAAACTTGGTGTTGATGTAGATAGTTTAATAATATCTCAGCCAGATACTGGGGAACAAGGTCTTGAAATCGCTGAAGCTTTAGTTCGTTCAGGAGCAATTGATGTTTTAGTAGTAGACTCAGTTGCGGCTTTAGTACCTAAAGCTGAAATTGAAGGAGAAATGGGAGATTCGCACATTGGTCTTCAAGCAAGGCTTATGTCACAAGCTTTAAGAAAGCTTGCTGGAACAATTAATAAAACAAATTGTGTAGCTATCTTTATTAATCAATTAAGAGAAAAGGTTGGAGTTATGTTTGGTTCTCCAGAAACAACAACTGGAGGAAGAGCATTGAAATTCTATGCATCAATAAGACTTGATATTAGAAGAATAGATTCTATAAAACAAGGTGATGCAATCATTGGTAACAGAACAAGAGTTAAGGTAACAAAAAACAAAGTTGCGCCACCATTTAAACAAGCGGAATTTGATATTATGTATAATGAAGGTATTTCTAGATATGGTAATATAGTAGATGTTGGGGTAAAAGAAGAAATAGTTCAAAAAAGCGGAGCTTGGTTCTCTTATGGAGATATAAGATTAGGACAAGGAAGAGAAAATGCTAAGTTGTATTTAAAGGAAAATCCAGAAGTAGCATTAGATATAGAAAATCAAATTAGGGAAAAATATAGTCTTCCACCAGCTGAAATGCTTAAAAGAAATGTATCTGAAGAAATAGCTCTAGATAAAGATGTTAAAACTGCTGATAGTAACGTAGAGACTGAAGAATAGAACAATTGTAAGAAATGCAAATCATAAATAAGTATAAAATTATCACATAATATTTATAATAATAAATGTATAGCTGCATAATATATATTAAATTATATTTATGTAGCTATATTTAGATTATTTGGATATTTCATAGCACAATGCTGACTATATCCATTATATGAGCAAACTTGACATAATTTTGTTTTTAATATAGAATAAAAAGGAATACTGGTTTATCATATTCCAAACGCAGTGAGAAGAAAATATGACACCTACTATACTTTCTTGTTAGTAATATAATAAGAAAATAATAAATTAGGAGGTGTTTATGTGGGAATAACAGCGGGAATGATATTAATAGATATAATCGTCCTATTAATATTAGGAATAGTGGTTTATAAAACGATTCAAAATGTATCAAAAGCAAAAATTGAATCGCTTGAAAAAGAAGCAGAAGAAGTTTTGATTAGAGCAAAAAAGGATGCAGAATCAGCTAAAAAAGAATCAATCCTTGAAGCTAAAGAAGAACTTCATAAATTGAGAAATGATTTTGATAAGGAATCTCGAGAAAGAAGAAATGAGATTCAGAGGCTTGAAAGAAGAGTAATTCAAAGGGAAGAAGCACTAGATAAGAAAAGTGAGCTTCTTGAAAAGAAAGACGAAACAATCAATCAAAGAATGCTTGAGGTAGATCAAGTAGAAGCAAGGGTACAGAAGCTTTATGAAGAAAGAAGAGCAGAACTTGAAAGAGTAGCAGCCCTTTCTAGTGAAGAAGCACGTGAAATTCTTTTAGATGAAATTAGAAAAGAAATTACTCATGATGCTGCTTTAATGATAAAAGACATTGAAAGTAAGGCAAAGGAAGAAGCAGACAAGAGAGCAAGAGAAGTAATTACGACTGCGATTCAAAGATGTGCTGCTGACCATGTGTCTGAATCAACTGTACACGTTGTTGCACTACCGAATGATGAGATGAAAGGTAGAATAATAGGTAGAGAAGGAAGAAACATTAGAACCTTAGAAACATTAACAGGGGTGGATTTAATAATAGATGATACTCCAGAAGCAGTCATTCTTTCTAGCTTTGATCCAATTAGGAGAGAAGTTGCAAGGATGGCACTAGAAAAGTTAATAGTGGATGGCAGAATACATCCAGCAAGAATCGAAGAGATGGTTGAAAGGGCAACTAAGGACGTGGAAAATAGTATAAAAGAAGAAGGAGAGCAAGCAGCTCTTGAAACTAGTGTACATGGACTACATCCAGAAATTATAAGACTTCTTGGTAGATTGAAGTATAGAACAAGTTATGGTCAAAATGTTTTAAAACATTCCATAGAAGTTTCATACTTAGCTGGCTTAATGGCTTCAGAGCTAGGTTTAGATGTTACTTTAGCTAAAAGGGCAGGATTGCTACATGATATTGGGAAAGCTGTTGATCAGGAGCAAGAGGGGCCTCATGCTTTAATTGGTGGAGATCTAGCTAAAAAGTATCACGAGTCACCATTAGTAGTAAATGCAATAGCTGCACATCATTCAGATGTAGAAATGCAATCTTTAGAAGCCGTACTAGTTCAAGCAGCAGATGCGATATCAGCGGCTAGACCAGGCGCTAGAAGAGAAACATTAGAAGCATACATTAAGAGATTGGAAAAGTTAGAGGAAATTGCAAATTCACATGAAGGTGTAGAAAAGTCATATGCCATTCAAGCTGGTAGAGAGATTAGAATTATGGTTAAACCAGATAAAGTAGATGATGCTGGAATAATTGAATTGGCACGTAATTTGGTTAAGAGTGTCGAGGAAGAACTTGAATATCCAGGACAGATTAAAATTAATGTGATAAGAGAAACTAGAGCAGTAGATTTTGCTAAGTAAAAAAGTGAAGTATATTTTGTTTTCGAAATAAAGTATACTTCATTTTATTATATTAATATTAAAATGATATTGCATAATTAATACTTATAATTAGTTTTGTGAAAAAAATTTTTAATTTTTAAAATTATAAAAAGGAATTTGAGGGAAAATATAGAATATACTTAATGTAAACGGTTTGTATAATAAATTCTAGGAGGAATAACAAAAATGGAAGTATTAAAAGTATCAACAAAATCAAATCCGAATTCTGTAGCAGGTGCTCTTGCTGCTATAATTAAAGAAAAAAATGTTGCTGAAATTCAAGCAGTTGGGGCGGGAGCAATAAATCAAGCTGTTAAAGCTATAGCTATTGCAAGAGGATTTGTAGCACCTAGTGGAAAAGACATAGTATGTGTACCTGCGTTTACGGATATACAAATAGACGGAGAAGAAAGAACAGCCATAAAATTAATAGTACAACCTAGATAATTAAATTATTTCTAAATTAAATAAGTGCAGAGATGATTTTTAAGTTGAAATTATCTATAAAAACGATTATACTATAATAGTTAAATGCTATATTTATTAATTATTTTGTAAAGAGGTGTATATAATGATAGCAAAAGAGGTTTCAGTAAAAAATTCATCTGGTCTTCATGCTAGACCAGCAACATTATTAGTTAAGAAAGCTTCATCATTTAAATCAGACGTTAGTATAGAATATAACGGAAAGAAAGCAAATGTAAAGAGCTTAATCGGAGTTTTATCTTTAGCGGTAACTAAAGACGCTGTAATCAAAGTTGTAGCTTCAGGAGACGACGAAGCTTTAGCTGTTGAAGAAATCGTTAAGTTAGTTGAAACTTTAGAAGACTAGTATACAAAATAGGGTTCCATATTTTTAATATGGAACCTTTTTCTGTTTAAATTTATAAATTATAAGAATTTAAATACATAGGCTTGGTTAAAAGGAAATAGGGTTATTTACTTATCAGTAAAAATTAAGTTGCATCTAAATATTAATGATATTATATTTGCAGCGGCTAAAGATATTAAAATATAAATGGCTCTTTGCATTAGTATATTGTTTAGAAATACTATGCTCACTAAATTTAAGTTAAATAATCCTATAGTTCCCCAATTTAAAGAGCCAATAAAAATAAGTAAAAAAGAGAGTTTGTCCAGCATATTTAGTTTACACATTGTATTCACTCCTATTCGTTATTCACTTTAGGCAGATGGAATTGTTATTTTTTTATTGTGCCTTATTATATTTATATGAATATAAGAGACAATAATAACAAAAAGTTAAATTAAATTTATGGTTAAATTATATCGAATTACATAAAATTAAAAATTAGATAGGCAAAAATAAAAAAAGTATGATATAATACGAATGTTGAAAGAAAAAGTTTAAAATATATTCGTGTGGAGGTTTTTGAATGAGAAATTTATATAGCACACCTTTAAATTCAAGATATGCATCAAAAGAAATGAGTTTTATTTTTTCTGATGATATGAAATTTACAACATGGAGAAAGTTATGGGTAGCTCTTGCAGAAGGTGAAAGAGAATTAGGATTAAATATAACTGAAGAGCAAATTAAAGAATTAAAAGAACATATTAATGACATAAATTATGAAGAAGCTGCTAAGAAAGAAAAAGAAGTTAGACACGATGTTATGAGTCACGTACATGCATATGGTCTTCAATGTCCAAATGCGAAAGGCATAATTCACTTAGGAGCTACATCTTGCTATGTTGGAGATAATACAGATGTAATAATAATGAGAGATGCGTTAAATTTAATTAAAAACAAAATAGTTACAGTTTTAAATCATTTGAAAAACTTTGCTATTGAATATAAAGATATGCCTACATTAGGTTTTACACATTTTCAACCAGCTCAATTAACTACAGTGGGAAAAAGAGCTACATTATGGATGCAAGATTTAGTAATGGATATTGAAAATATAGATTTTTTAATCTCAACATTAAAGCTTAGAGGAGTTAAAGGAACTACAGGGACTCAAGCAAGCTTTATGGAATTATTTGATGGAGATGAAAGTAAAGTTAAGGCTTTAGATAAAATAGTTGCAGAAAAAATGGGTTTTGAAAAGAGTTATGGAGTTACAGGCCAAACTTATCCAAGAAAGCTTGACTCAATAGTTTTAAATACTTTATCAGAAATTGCTCAAAGTGCTTATAAGTTTAGTAATGATTTAAGATTACTTCAAAACATGAAGGAAATGGAAGAGCCATTTGAAAAAAATCAAATTGGGTCATCAGCAATGGCATATAAAAGAAATCCAATGAGAAGTGAAAGAATAAGTGCACTTGCTAGATATGTGATAGTAGATGCATTAAATCCAGCAATAACTGCTGGTACTCAATGGTTTGAAAGAACTTTAGATGACTCAGCTAATAAGAGGTTATCAGTTGCAGAAGGATTCTTAGCATTAGATGGAGTTTTAAATTTATACATAAATATAGCGGAAAACATGGTAGTATATGATAAGGTGATAGCATCTCATGTTCAAAGAGAGTTACCATTTATGGCTACTGAAAATATAATGATGGAAGCTGTAAAAAGAGGTAAAGATAGACAAGAATTACACGAAAAAATTAGAGTTCATTCAATGGCAGCTGCTCAAAGAGTAAAAGGCGAGGGCTTGGATAATGACTTGATAGATAGAATTATAAACGATGATTCCTTTGGTCTAACTAAAGAAGAAATTCTAGGAATTATTGATCCGACTAAATTTGTTGGAAGAGCACCAAGCCAAGTTGTTGAATTTATAGATGAATACGTAGATCCAATTATTAAAAACAATGAAGAAGCATTAAAAATTAAGAGTGAAATTACTGTATAATATATAGATAACAAAATTATCAGCTAAATTTATATACGTTAATTCATTCAACTTTTACTAAACTTAAACACATATCAAACTGAGAAATCTGCTACATGTTTGTGAAGGCAGCATTTGAAAATGAGCTGATGAAGTGTCAAATGTAAGATTGTTCCATTTTTGCTTGTCACTATTTTATATTGGGAGCATGCAAAAATGGTGATAACCTTACATTTAGACACTTCCAGCGAAGTTTTCATAGCTTGCTGTAACAAACATGTAGCAGATTTCGGTTGTGATATGTGCTTAAGTTAGAATTTTAATGCTCTAAGTTTTGGATATCTATTGGGGTAAATTTCACTTAAGGGATAATTTAGCTTATTATAGCTATGGCAACAATAAAGACAATCATTATTTTGTAGTTTATAAGTAATAAAACCATTATGAAAATATCTGCCTATTGATGGAGTGTAAAATTGAATTATGCAGCCCTTATCTAAGTATGAATCATTGGGAAGCTTAATTCCCAAATTTCGTGAAGTTAAATATACATATAATTCTTCTACTCGAATCCAGGGATTGGTGTAGGGTTTCCAAGTTCTATCCTGTTTAAATCCGCCAGCATGAAGAATTTGTGACATAAAATTAGTACAATCGCCTCCAATGCCTTCAAAGGATTTGTAATCAGGATTAGGTTTTAATGCAAAGGTTTCAGCGTAAGTACAGGCAGCTTCAACATCAAAATTAGTATTATTCCTTTGTAAGTGAGGGGGGGGAGAAAATAAATTGGAAGATGTAAAATTTTCGTGTAATAAATTGCTTGAAGTCAATTTATCAAAGTACGTATTTTTATTATTTAAAAAGATGGAATTATCAATATTTTTTAAAGATGTATTTAAGGTATAACTATATAATTGAGGATTTTCTTCATTTTCAACGAAAAAATGTATTTTAAATGCATCATTAATATATTCTAGGATAACAACATATTCATTGATGCATCCTGAATTTATAAAATTATAAGAATCAATTGTAGTAAAGATTACTTTTAGATTAAGTTTGATTTTTGTTAAAATAGAAGTTTGTTCTAATAATGTGTAGTGGTAATCAAACTGGAAGTTTTCAAATGAAGACTTTAACTTCTTTCGCAGTTTAAATTCATATAATTTTTTTAGATACATTTCCTCAAGCAGGGAACTATCTAATGCTTGTTCGGCATTAGTAGTTAAATTTAAATAATTATAGGGTGTTGAAAGTAAAACACATAAATCGTATAAACACTTTGATAACATATATAAATCCTAGCAGTAAATTATTCTACTAATATATTTATGAAGAAAGTGATTAGAATATAGCAAAATACTTGTTAACATAAAACTATTTCAAAAGAACAAAATGAAACAAAAAGCAACATGAAAATTAATATGTAGATATAATTGCAATTATTGTGCTATAATATCATATGAATTAACTTTATTAGATATATAATAGTTTTGTATATAACTTATGAATTTAAAGTGAATAATATAAATTTGGTGAATATACTTGCAAATTGTACTTATTGTAGGATAAAATCAAATTTGGTCAAAGATTTTTTATAAAGGAGCTATAAAAGGAAATGCAGGAATTATCTAACGTAATAGCTAGCAAGTATGAGGAAATAATTGAGAAGATTAAGAGTTTTTCAAATGAATACTTAAATGAGGAATATAAGAATATTTGTATTTCAGCTGCAGAAACATTATTTGAAAATTTTGATGAACAATTAAAAAAAGGAAAGAGTTTTTCATGGGCAGCAGGAATAGTACATGCTATTGGAACAATAAACAATTTATTTGATTCAAAAGAAGAACCATATGTTAAAGCTACTGATTTATATAAGTCATTTGGCGTTAGTAGTAGTACAGGCTCTAGCAAATCAAAAGAAGTAAAAAATCTGTTGGATTTATCAAAAGAAAATAAGCAATGGATAATAGATGAAAATAAGAATGCTACAGCACCGGAAAATAAAATGCTTGAAGCAGAGAAAGAAGCTGCAGTAACAGTAAATAGTACAGAAAAAGAAGATAATAAGGTTGAAAATGAAATTAAAGAACCTTTTAAATTTGCTGTTCATAAGAACTATGTAGTAGCACAAAAAATAATTGAATTAGCGTGGAAACAAAAGAATTATAATAATAAAGCTAAGTATGCTAAAGAAGCCTTAGAAATATATGAAGATTGTCCAGATGCATATATTATTTTATCAAGAGATTCTAGTTTAAGTGACATTCAAAAGAAAGCTGTTCTTGAAAAGGCAGTAAAATCAGCTCAAAATTTATTAAGAGTAGATAATTTAGAAAATGCACAACCTGAACTTCTCAAATTAAAAATAGCTGAACCTCTTTTTGGTGCTAAATATACTTTAGCGATACACTTATGGAAGATTGGAGAAAAGGATACAGCAATAAATGAAGCATTTGAAATCTTAAAATATAATGAACAGGATTTTTTAATGGTGAGAAGTATTTTAGCTAACTGGCTTTTAACTGAAAAGAGATATACACAGCTAAAAGATCTTCTAGAAAAATATGAAAAAGATAATACAGCAGCCATACACTATAGTAAAGTGGCTTTATTATATAAAACTAATGAAATTAAAGCAGCCGAGAATGCACTAAGAAGAGCATATAAAAGAAATCCATATGTTATTCCATACATATTAAAACAAAAAAGAATTCCTAATTTGCTGCCACATGTAGCTAGATATGGAACAGAGGAAGAAGCTATAAGATACGCTAGTTTAGGACTGGAAGTTTGGAATGATTCTAATATGATTAAATGGATCAAAGAAAGAAAAAATGATTTTGATATAATTAATTTTAATTAGTACTTTACATTAGAGTTAGAATGTGGTACCATTAATTTGGAAATTTAATAAAGAAGTCTTCAGGGTTGGGTGAAATTCCCTATCGGCGGTACAGCCCGCAAGCTTTAATTAGCAGATTCGGTTAAACTCCGAAGCCGACAGTAAAGTCTGGATGAAAGAAGATTGTAACTAAAATTATTGTATTTAAAATTAAAATTTTAAATGTGATTATTTATTTGTTTTTGTACCCTGAATTTTTGATAAATTCAGGGTTTTTTGATGTTAAAAAAGTAGATATTATAATTTTGATTTAGATTATATAATTACTATTTTTTAATATGATAGAAATTAATAAATAAAACAGTTGGAAATTTTAATTATAGATGGAATAAGCATTATAGTTATAATAGTAACAGCTCTGAAGATTTTAAAATTCAGAGCTTTTTTGCGCGTATAAAAAGTTTTATTTATTACAAGATTATATATAAAGAATTAAATATTAATGAACTGAAAGATTAAAAAAATATATAAAAAGTAGTATGGTCAACTTAAAAGGGGAGATGATGATTCTTGGATGAAAAATATATGGAAAGAGCTTTAGAGTTAGCAAGACTTGGAATTGGAAAAGTCAATCCTAATCCATTAGTAGGGGCTGTTATAGTCAAGGATAGTGAAATAATAGGAGAAGGATATCATGAAAGATATGGAGAAGCGCATGCTGAAAGAAATGCTGTGAAAAATGCAACTAAATCAGTAGAAGGAAGCACCATTTATGTAACCTTAGAGCCTTGTGCTCATTATGGAAAAACACCTCCATGTGTAGATTTAATAATTGAAAAAAAGTTCAAAAAAGTTGTAATAGGAATGCTTGATCCAAATGAATTAGTAGCAGGAAAGAGTATAGATAAACTAAAACAGCATGGAATTGAAGTTGTAGTTGGGGTTAAAGAAGAAGAATGCAAAAAAATCAATGAAATATTTATAAAATACATTACAACAAAAAGCCCTTTTGTAGTTTTAAAAAGTGGAATGTCCATTGATGGGAAAATAGCAACTTATAGTGGTGAATCTAAGTGGATTACATCAAAGGAGTCAAGAGAAGATTCCCAAAACTTACGGAATAGGCTTCATTCTATAATGGTTGGAGTAAATACAATAATTGCTGATGATCCAGAGCTAACCTGCAGAATAAATAACGAAAAAAAATTAACTAGAATTATTGTAGATACTAATCTTAGGATTCCATTAGATTCAAAGGTAATCACAAATGAAGATAAGCAGACTATTATAGCGACGTCATTTGATTCCGATGAAAACAAAAAGCAGATACTAAGAAATCAGGGAATAAAAATAATAGAAGTTTCAAGAAAAAATAATAAGGTAGATCTAAAGGAGCTTATAAAAAAGATTGGATACGAATGTATAGATTCAATACTCATTGAGGGCGGAGGAACATTAAACTTTTCAGCATTTGAAGAGGACATTGTGGATAAGGTTATATTTTATATGGCACCAATAATTTTAGGAGGCGAGAATAGTAAAAGCAGTATAGCTGGAAAAGGGTTCTCAAAACTAAGCGAGGCAGTTAAATTAATAAATACTAGTTATAGAAAGATTGAAGAAGACTTAGTTTTAGAGGGTTATATAGAGAAGAAATTATAATATTCAGGAGGAAAGAATGTTTACTGGAATTATTGAAGAAGTTGGAATATTGCAAGAAGTTAGCTTAGGTAATGGATTTGGAGTAATGCAGATCAAATGTAACAATATTTTAGATGATACAAAGTTAGGCGATAGTATCGCAACAAATGGGGTTTGCTTAACGGTTAAAGAGAAAAGTTCAAATTCATTTAAAGCAGAAGTTATGGGAGAAACTCTGGCTAAAAGTAATTTGGGAAGCCTTAAAGCTGGCGATAAATTAAATCTTGAAAGAGCATTAAGATTAAGCGATAGACTTGGAGGACACATTGTAAGTGGTCATATTGATGGAGTAGGTAAAATAATTGAAATAAAGGAAGAAAGTAATGGAACTTGGTTTACTATCTCCGCACCAAAAGATGTTTTGAGATACGTTATTTATAAAGGTTCTATAGGAATAGATGGAATAAGCTTAACTGTTGCCTATGTCGATGATGAAGTATTTAAAGTTTCAGTTATACCTCATACTTTAGATAATACTATTCTGCCATATAAAAAAGTGAACTCAATAGTAAATTTAGAATGTGATTTAGTAGGAAAATATATTGAAAAACTATTTAACGGGAAAAATGAAAGTAATGAAGCAGAGAAAAGTAATATTACTATGGATTTTCTTAAAAACAGCGGCTTTTAATTAGATAATTTGATGAAGTTAAGAAAAAAATAAATTTATAGTACATTAAAAGTTAGGAGTTAATTAATATGAGATTTAATAGCATAGAAGAAGGAATAAAAGACATTAAAGAAGGAAAAATGGTGATAATTGTTGATGATGAGAGCCGTGAAAATGAAGGGGATTTAGTAATTCCTGCAGAGTTGGCTACAGGAGAAAATATTAATTTTATGATTAAGTACGCAAAAGGATTAGTGTGTGCACCAGTTGAAGAAGAAATTGCAGTAAAGCTAGGATTGAATCCTATGGTTGAGAGAAATACGGATAACCATGAAACTGCATTTACAGTTTCTATTGATCACATAGACACTACAACAGGAATATCAGCATTTGAAAGAGCTTATACAATAAATAAACTTGTGACTTCAAATGAAAAAGAAGATTTTAGAAGACCAGGACATGTATTTCCATTGGTAGCCAAGAATGGAGGCGTTTTAGAAAGAAGAGGACATACAGAAGCCTCAATAGATTTAGCAAAGCTTGCTGGTTTTAAAGGGGCAGCAGCTATATGTGAAATAATAAACGATGATGGAACTATGGCAAGACGCGATGATTTAATAAAATTTGCTAAAGAACATAACCTTAAGATATTAACAATTGAAGATTTAATACAGTATAGAAAGCAGGAGCATTTAAGTGTCACAAGAGAAGTTGAAGCGAAGTTACCAACTAAATATGGAGATTTTAGAGTAATAGCATTTAGTGAAAAAAATTCTTCAAAGTGTCACTTAGCTTTAGTAAAAGGAGATATTAACACAAATGAACCATTGCTTGTAAGAGTTCATTCAGAATGTTTAACTGGAGATGCATTAGGATCAAGAAAATGTGATTGTGGTGAGCAATATGCAGCAGCAATGGAAATGATAGCAAAAGAAGAACGTGGAATACTTTTATATATGAGACAAGAAGGAAGAGGGATAGGGCTACTTAATAAATTAAAAGCATATTCACTTCAAGATACTGGTTTAGATACAGTTGATGCAAATTTAGCCTTAGGATTTAGAGAAGATATGAGGGATTATAAAATTAGTGCAGATATACTTAAAATTTTAGGTGTAAATAATATAAGATTGATTACAAATAACCCAGCTAAAATAGAAGGCCTTGAAAAAAATGATATAAAAGTTATAGAAAGAGTTCCTATTCAGATGCCAGCAAATAAAAATGATGAGCTTTATTTAAAAACTAAAAAAGAAAGAATGAATCACTTGTTAAGCTTATAAAGTCATAATTAAAAAAATTTTATTATAAATATCAATAAGTAATGGAGGAAAAAGTAATGAATATATTTGAAGGAAATTTAGTATCACAAGGATTAAAGTTTGGGATAGTTGTAGGAAGATTTAATGAATTTATTGGTGGTAAACTTTTAGAAGGTGCACTAGATGGACTAAAAAGACATGGCGCAAATGAAGAAGATATTGATATTGCATGGGTTCCAGGAGCTTTTGAAATCCCACTAGTGGCTAAAAAAATGGCAAAAAACCCTAAGTATGATGCAGTAATTTGTTTAGGTGCAGTAATAAAAGGTGCCACATCTCATTATGATTATGTTTGTTCAGAAGTATCAAAAGGGATTGCACATGTTTCCCTTGAAAGCGAAAAACCAGTAATTTTTGGTGTGCTTACAACAAATACTATAGAACAAGCAATTGAAAGAGCAGGAACTAAAGCAGGAAATAAAGGATATGAATGCGCAGTATCAGCCATAGAAATGGCTAATTTACTAAATAATATAAAGTAATAAAGATTAAAAACTGTCCATTATATTGTTTAACTTGTATAGAAATGAATTATTTACAGAGTTTGTGTAAAATGATTTCAAGCTTTATATTAGCAATATATTTGGACAGTTTTTTTATTATAGGTTATTAGTTTTATCTTCTAGAGGCTCTATAATTATATTTCCTATTATCTCTGAAATTTTGCTTACTTCATTAGATAAGAGAGATAGGGTTTGAGTTATTTCTTTTATTGAGCTGTCTAAATTTGAAATAACATTGTTAACAGAATTTTTTAATTCTACAATATCATAATTAACAGAATTTTTTAATTGAGAGATTTCGCTTCTTGTTAATTCATTTAGGTCTGATGTTAATCTGTTTAAAAGATCTTCAGGTAAGTTATCAAATTTATTTAAACTTGGAATAACTTTATTATCTATATCATCTGAATTGCTATTTGTAGCAGGAGGGGTATTAGACAACCTTTCTTCAAAAGAATTTAACTTTGAATTTTGAGAATTCAACTTGGTCTTAATTTCTTTGGAAAACTCCTCTATATTATTATTTTCAATATCATCATACTCATATTCATAATCATCAAATGGCACTTTATTACCAATGTTATTTTCATAATTATCATTAACAAGAACTAAGTAAGGAGGGTTTGAACATACTTTAGAGCTAAATTGTAATACAGAAGCTGTATAAAAATTAAGAGGTTCCATTATTATAGTATAAGTATTATTATATGAATTCAAAGATTTGATAACACGAGATATATCAATTTTTATATATTTTTTTATTGAATTAGTTGGTATATTTATATTTATTCTTACACGATTATTCTTCTTAGGTAGTGAAGACCAGTTAATATCGCAAATATCTAAAGTAGTATCATTTCCAGATATTGAAACACTAATGCTATTAGAGCTAGTAGGGTATATATTCTCTAAGAATAGAAATAGGTATACACTCTTTGATGAATCGAGATTTAAATCAGATATATAAAATTGAAATAGAGACTTATATAAATTTAAATTCTTATGATTATCATGAACAGAACCAACAAATAATTTCTCGTCTTTGCAAAAATTAACATTTGGGCGAAAGTTGCAAACATAAGTTGTTTCAGCACAATTTATTTTTGTTAAATTTTCCATAAATATTATCTCCTTATACATAATTTATTAGATTTCATTTATAGATATCATATATTTTAAAAAATTATAGTATTATTTATAAATCCAAAGGTACTAAAAGATTCAGTATTTACAAATATAATAGGAATATTTAATTGGCTAATTTCAAGTTTATTGGATTTATAGCTATAACATGCAAAAGAATATTCTGAAGAGTTTTTATCTAAAATAGGCTTGAGCCAGGTTTTACCGAAATCATAGGAAATACAGTAATGTAAAGAATTAAATTCTACCCATTGAATATAAAGCATTTTTTTATATTCAATTATATTTGGAAATGAACAAGCTATGGTTTCACTTATAGTTTTATCTGCATATAATTCTGATGAATCTTTGTTAACATGTACGTTTATGTAGTTGCAATAATATCTGTTTGAATTATTTTCTGAGTAAGTTACATGATAGCTTCCATCAGAGGCTTTAATTGCAGATAAATATACCTTAACTTTGTGAGAATTAGTAATTTGCATAGGAATAGACCAGATGTTGGTATCTAAATTATAAGTTGAAGAGTAGAGTTCTTCATATCCATTAGTTATTTTAAAATAAAATATAATTGGAACAGAATCTTCAAAGTATACCACAAAATTAGTAAGAATACTATATTGTAATGAGTCTATTTTGTTTCTTTTCCATCCATTACCTTCCTTATAATAGTGAATTAATGAACATTGATTTATATTACTTTTATCAATTAAATAATAAATAATATGAGTGTTATTTTCTATATTTTTTATATATAGAAATTGAATAGAAAAGGCACTTGGATCATATTCTAGTATGGTATTTTTTATAATTGCTTTATGATTTATATAGAAATGTATAATACTATTTTTATTTACATTTGCTACACCATATATTGAATCATTTTTATTTATGTCAAACCAAATATCAGGAAAGGAATAAGCTCCAGTTAATATTTTTTTTGAAGATATTAGCTTAAGATTATTACTAAAGGTTTTAATATATACATCATCATCTATATCTATATTTACAATATTTTGGTTGGTTTTTTGAAACAAAGTGCCAAATTTTCTTATAAAAGACATAAATAACTCCTAAAATATTTCTTCAATGTATTTATATTTTGTTGGTAAACATTTTATTCACAAATTTATAGAATAAACTAAAAACAATATTATTAAATGGAAACATATTTCTATGTGTTTCATACAATAAAGTAGAAAAAGATGGAATATCATCGAACTTAAAGACAAATCTCAAAATAAGGAGGATATTAATTATGGCTGAAATAAGAAATTGTGTGACTACAGAAACAAACCCTGATGGAACAATTACTGAAGTTTGCACACCTTGTGAATCAGCAGAAATGCATGATAATTGTACTTGCCATGGATGTGATCCAATTCAAGTAAGCTGTTCAAGCATAGGGGATGCAGTATGTGTGCCAATTATTGCAGATGAATTATATGATGCTGTATCAACTATAAGAGAAGATATAGGAACATTGTCTAATATTACTTTTTATTTAGATAGTGCTAATCCTAGCTTGGTTAATGGGCAACTTGTTTGTATAAGAAGCATAGGAATAACCTATGATTTCATTGGATTAGCTCAAGCAGATCCAACTAATAGTGAAATAGTAATTGGTGGACAAACATTTACACTTACACCTACATCATTATTTGATGCTAGCGATGGAGTAGGAGGTAATCCAGTATATGTATTTGATGAGTTAAATGGAACAATTACTTTACAACCACCTTGTTGTTGTAATACTCCAACTCAACCAGGAATAAAACTTAGGACAATTGAAAGAAATAGAGCCTTTGAAGTAGCAAATTTAAGGATAATTGCAACTGGTATAATAGGAAATACTCCTTTTACAGCTTGCGCTGATACAGCTGCACTAATAATACCTGGATCAACTATTATACCATTAGCTTCATTAGGAATTCAAAACTTGACATTCTCAGGCAAAATATGTTGGCCTAATCATAGAAGTAGAATGACCATAAATGACAGCTATATTACTAGATTAGGAGTTGATTGTATAATCCCAACAAGTAATTATGTGGCAGGCAATGTTCTAGGTGCGCCAGGATCATTTACAGCTAATGTGGATCTCTTATTTATAGCAAGAAGAGTACTATATGCTAGTCATAAAGGTGCAATAGCAGTATTTACAACACCTAATGCTACTTTAACAAAAAATGGAGAAGTAGTTGGCAGTACCTTGGATTAAAGTAGATCTGGGGAATATAGTAAAAATAAAATTAGTCATTTAGTGCTAATGCTCAATATAATTTAATAACAATTTGAAATATTAAATAAATGTTTCAATTGTAAGAAATGGTTATCTTAAAAGAAATATAAATTTAAGATAACCATTTTCAATGGCAATAAAGCTAAGGAATATAATATTTTAAATATAATAGCAGCAACATAATAATAAGTCAGATCATAACATATAAAAGAATATTTTAGTATTAGAATAATTAGATAAGTTAGCAACTATAAAATGTATTATTTAAATAGGCAAATTTGGAGGTATATTATGAAAAAACATTTTACACTATATTGGCCAGGATTGAGGAATATTCATCTAACAAAAGATGTAGGAATAATCCCTTATATATTTCAAAAACATTTAAATTATGAGGTTACAATTTTATGTAATAAAAATGAAGAAAATTATGATAAGGTGATGACTAAAGATATTAATCTAAATTTCATGGAAAGTGAAGACTCAATCACATCGGTATTGAAAAGAACTGATATTTTAATGCTTATTGGTTACTATGATTTTAATTTAAATATGATAGAAAAATATAAAACAATTAATCAAAATGGGAAAATCTATTTAAAATTAGATCTAAATAGATATTGGTTAAATAGAATTGTTTTTAATGAGTACTTTATAAATTTATTAAATCTATGCACTCTTATTACTGTCGAATCTAATAACTTAAAAACAATAATTGACAAGAATTGGCCTATAAAAGTTGAATATATACCTAATGGTTTTTATGATTTTTTTAATAGTGATGTTGTAGAGTATAGTAGTAAAGAAAATATTATTTTAACTGTAGGGAGATTGGGAACCTATGAAAAGGCAACTGAAATTGTAATGGATGCATTTATGATTGTTTCAGATAAAATTGATGATTGGAAATTAAAATTAATAGGTCCAATTGAACCAGAATTTAATCAGTATATAAGTAATTATTTTAAATTATATCCTAAATTACAAAGCAAAGTGATTTTTACAGGGCCGATTTATGATAGAAAATTCCTTATGGAAGAATATAAAAAATCAAAAATATTTTGCTTAACCTCTAGAGTTGAAGCATTTGCCCAAGTATTTGGAGAAGCTGCCTTTAATGGTAATTTCATTATTTCCTCAGATGTAGATGGCGCATTAGATATTACTTCTGATAAAAAATATGGAAGTGTATTCCCAATAAATGATTTCGTGGCCCTTTCAAAGGAATTAATTGAAATATGTTCAGATGACTCACGCTTAAAAGAAGTTTGTGATGATATTCAAATTAATACGAGAAATAATTTTGATTGGATAAAAATTTGCGAAAAGATAAATTCTTTTTTTTAATATAATCTATTCTATTTTTTTATGCTTCACTTTTTGAAAATTGCGATAAAATACCATAGAGAAATAAACCTACAAAGCATTAATAGATTTTAAAAATAATTTATAATCTTAAATTATCTGAGGAGATGTGAAATTAATGGCTGAAGAAAAGAAAACATCCATAATAATTTTAACTTATAATAATCTCGATTATAATAGAATCTGTCTTGAAAGCATAAAAGAATATACCCCAAATGGCACTTACGAAATAGTTGTTGTAGATAATAACTCTACTGATGGAACTAAAGAATGGCTTAAAGAACAAAACGATATTAAAATTATTTTAAATGATGAGAATGTAGGTTTTCCAAAAGGATGCAACATTGGAATTGAATCAGCTGAAAAAGAAAATGATATTTTATTATTAAACAATGATACTAAAGTTACGCCAAAATGGCTGGATAATCTTAAGGCGTGCCTTTATAGTGATGATAAAATTGGAGCCACTGCATCAATTACTAATTATTGTTCAAATTATCAATCAATAAATGTGCCGTATACTAATATGGAAGAAATGCTCAGATTTGCAGAGGAGAACAATATTTCTTCAAAAGAGAAATGGGAAGAAAAAGCTAGATTAGTGGCATTTTGCATGTTAATAAAAAGAGAGGTTATTGATAAGATTGGTAATTTAGATGAAAGATTTACACCTGGAAATTTTGAAGATGACGATTTAAGCATGAGAATTATAGAAGCTGGATATAAACTCATGCTTTGTAACGATAGCTTCATACATCATTTTGGAAGTACATCTTTCAAACAGGAGTATACTAAATTTTATAATATTTTAAAAACAAATACTCAAAAATTCGAAGAAAAATGGGGATTTAATTCTAATAATCAAAGTTTATTAAAGTTTGATATTATAGGCCAAATAAATGAACCAAAAGAAAAAGAAATGAATATTATTGAGCTTGATTGTGGACTCGGTGCAACTTTGCTTAAACTAAAACACATGTATCCTAATGCAAAATTATACGGCATTGAAACAAATGAAAAAATAGCAAAAATATGTGGGAAAATTATAGAGATAAGTACTGAAGACTTTGAGGAAAATTATAATATTAATTTTAAGGAAAACAAAGAAAACTTTTTTGATTATATAATAATTGGTAATAAACTTCAATTTAGCAAAGATCCATGGAAATTACTATCAGAGATAAAAAGATTCTTAAAGCCGGGGGGATATATAATAGCTACTATTCCCAATATGATGCATTATTCAGTTATAAGGGACTTGTTAAATGGAAATTTTATGTATAGCAATAACTCAATATTAAAGCCAAAATGTAATAAATTCTTTACTTTGTTAGATATAAATAAAATATTTGAGGAATGTGGATATATTAATCCATTTGTATTTCACTACTATGCACAAATTTCTCAGGAAGATGATAATTTCCTAAATCAAATTTGTAGTATAGTTGGAGAAAATATGAAAGGTTTTTTTATGTCTTACGAATATGTAGCTAAATTTCAAAATAACTATTCATAAAAATATGCCTCTACTTTATTATGGTAGAGGTAATTATTATTTTACCAATTATGAAAAAGTATTACATAACTTTAAAAAAAGCATATAATTCTGAGATGGGATTAATTGTCGCCTTGTGTCAAAAATTATTCTCGTGCATATATTAAAGTAGCCAAATTTTTTGAGATTGGCGCGAAGCAGAGGAAAAGAAAGAATAAGGAGATGGTGTAATGCCTACCGCAGTTATTAATCCTATAGCTGATGCATATATATCGTTGTTAAATCCTAATGCAAACTTTGGTCTTTCAGAATTTTTGTATACAGGAAAGTTTATACAGCCAAATGATCTTTATAGAAGTTTATTAAAATTTAATGTATCTGGTGCTATTCCTTCAGGAAACACTATAACAAATGCTTCCTTGAATTTATTTGTTTTTAGAAAAGATACACCAGATGCTGCTTTTTCCCCACAGACTGTAAGTGTATTTTTAAATAACAGTAATTTTACTGAAAACACAGTTACTTGGAATAATGCACCTGGAACAACTCAAACAATGTATTCAGGAGTTATTACAGATGCTGATCTTAATAATTATATCAGTATTGATATAACTAATATAGTAGCAGGATGGTATAACAATACCATCCCGAATTATGGGATAACATTAATTGGTATCGAAAATATAATTCTTGATACCTTGATAGGTTATTTATCAAAAGAGTCGTGTTTTATTGGAAAGAGACCATTCCTTAGTATAACATTTACTCCAGGTGGATCAACTGGAACAACAGGATCTACCGGAGCAACAGGATCAACTGGAGCTACAGGAACAACCGGAGCAACAGGGGCAACAGGAGTAACCGGAGCAACAGGAGCCACTGGAGCAACTGGAACAACAGGATCTACCGGAGCAACAGGGGCAACAGGAGCAACAGGAGCCACTGGAGTAACAGGAATAACAGGAGTTACTGGATCAACTGGAGCCACAGGGGCAACAGGAGTAACCGGAGCAACAGGAGCCACTGGAACAACAGGAGCAACTGGAACAACAGGAGCTACAGGGGCAACAGGATCAACTGGAGCAACAGGAGTAACCGGAGCCACTGGAACAACAGGGGCAACAGGAGTAACCGGAGCCACTGGAGCTACAGGAACAACCGGAGCAACAGGAGCTACTGGAACAACAGGAGCCACAGGGGCAACAGGAGTAACCGGAGCCACTGGAACAACAGGAGCTACAGGATCAACTGGAGCAACAGGAGTAACAGGAGCCACTGGAGTAACAGGAATAACAGGAGCTACTGGATCAACTGGAGCCACAGGGGCAACAGGAGTAACCGGAGCAACAGGAGCAACAGGAGTAACCGGAGCCACTGGAACAACAGGGGCAACAGGAGTAACCGGAGCAACAGGAGCCACTGGAGTAACAGGAATAACAGGAGTTACTGGATCAACTGGAGCCACAGGGGCAACAGGAGTAACCGGAGCAACAGGAGCCACTGGAGCAACTGGAACAACTGGAACAACAGGAGCTACAGGGGCAACAGGATCAACTGGAGCAACAGGAGTAACCGGAGCCACTGGAACAACAGGGGCAACAGGAGTAACCGGAGCCACTGGAACAACAGGAGCAACTGGAGTAACCGGAGCTACTGGATCAACTGGAGCAACAGGAGCAACTGGAACAACAGGAGCTACAGGATCAACTGGAGCAACTGGAGTAACAGGAGCCACTGGAGCTACAGGAACAACCGGAGCAACAGGAGCTACTGGAACAACAGGAGCCACAGGGGCAACAGGAGTAACCGGAGCAACAGGAGCCACTGGAGTAACAGGAATAACAGGAGTTACTGGATCAACTGGAGCCACAGGGGCAACAGGAGTAACCGGAGCCACTGGAGCCACTGGAACAACAGGAGCAACAGGAGTAACCGGAGCCACTGGAACAACAGGGGCAACAGGAGTAACCGGAGCCACTGGAACAACAGGAGTAACCGGAGCCACTGGAACAACAGGGGCAACAGGAGTAACCGGAGCCACTGGAACAACAGGAGCTACAGGATCAACTGGAGCAACAGGAGTAACAGGAGCAACAGGAGCCACTGGAGTAACAGGAATAACAGGAGCTACTGGATCAACTGGAGCCACTGGAGTTACTGGAGTAACAGGAGCAACTGGAACAACAGGAGCTACAGGATCAACTGGAGCAACAGGAGTAACTGGAACAACTGGATCAACCGGAGCTACAGGATCAACTGGAGCAACAGGAGCCACTGGATCAACTGGAACAACAGGATCAACTGGTGCAACTGGAGCACCTAGCTTATCGTTTAATGATCAGCCAGGTTTAGTTGCAGTATACCCACCTCTTAACACTGAAGCTTCAGTAGTATCAGTAGTAGTTCCTACAACTGCTGGTCAAAATGTTAAAGTTGATTTTGCTGTTGGAATAACTACTGTTGTTACAGCTAACTCTTCAATTGTATGTGAAATAAGATTGTATAGAGATACTACTTTGATTGCTACAAGAGAGATTGATAGAACAATGGCGAATGCGGCAACTCAACGATTCCCTGTAGCTAACACTTATGTTGATACAGCAGTAAGTACCGGAACAACAACTTATGATGTACGTGTTATATTTACAACAGCTACAAATGTAACTTCAGCAAGTGCAGTTAATAGATATTTAAACTGTATAACTTTCTAATAATTTTTAAATTCTTATGGGGATGCTTTTTAAGAGCATCCTTTATTTTTACTATGATAGAGATTGTAGCAAAAAAATTGTGTTGCCATATTATATAGTGTAAAACTATAAAGAAGGTGATTCTTTGATAACTATTAGTCTTTGCATGATAGTTAAGAATGAAGAAGATTTTATTGGGCGTTGTTTAGAATCTGTTAAGGATATAGTTGATGAAATAATAATTGTCGATACTGGTTCTGATGATAAAACAAAAGATATTGTTAATAAATACACATCAAAAGTTTATGATTTTAAGTGGATTGATGATTTTGCTGCAGCAAGAAATTTTGCTTTTAGCAAAGCTACCAAAGAATATATTCTTTGGTTAGATGCTGATGATGTGTTATTACTAGAGGATGCAGAAAAATTTAAAGAATTAAAGAAAACTTTAGATTCTTCTGTTGACTCTGTAACATTTAAATATAATATTGGTTTTGACGAAAGTGGAAATGTAACAACAAGTTATAGGCGTAATCGTCTAGTTAAACGAAGTAATAATTTTAAATGGATTGGTTTTGTTCACGAGTATTTAGAGGTTTGGGGAAATATAAGCAATAGTGAAATTGCCGTAACTCATAAAAAAATAAAATATAATACCACTAAGCGAAATTTGGAAATCTTTCGGAATAAATTAAAAGAAGGGGTAGAGTTTACTCCAAGGGACATTCTTTATTACGGAAATGAATTGTTTGATCATAGTATTTATGATGAAGCTTTAAAAAACTATAATGAGTTTTTAGACTCAAAGCAAGGATGGTTTGAAGATAATATCCAAGTTTGTGGAAAGATAAGCGATTATTATCAATCGCAAGAAAAAGTGGAAGAGGCGAGAAAATATGCTTTTAAATCCTTTGAGTACGATACTCCAAGAGCAGAAGCATGCTGTAAAATCGGTTTCTCTTTTTTATTTGAAGGGAAATATAAGCAAGCAATTTTTTGGTATGAAGAAGCATTAAAGCTTGAAAAGCCAAAAGATAGCTGGGGATTTTTTAATGATGCTTGTTGGACTTGGTTGCCTCATTTACAGCTATGTGTTTGCTATGATAGGCTTGGAGAGCATAAATTAGCGTATGAGCATAACGAAATGGCTGGGAAATTTAGACCTACTGATCCATCAGTATTATATAATAAAAAGTACTTTCAAGGTTTAGGTTTTAGCTAAACCAATATATTAGGAGGTTTATTTATGGATAATAGTAACCTGGTTAGTGTATTAGTATTATCTTATAATAATTTGCAGTATATAAATGATTGCTTAAATTCAATTTTAAATCAAAATTATCCGTATATTGAGATTATTGTAAGTGATGATTTTTCTAATAACTTTCAAAAAGAGGAAATAGAACAATATATAAAGTTCAATAAAAAAGATAATTTAATTAATTATGTAATAAGTCAAAATTCATCTAATTTAGGGATAGTTAAGAATCTCAATAATGCAATCAGGTTAGGAACTGGAAACTATTTTATTAATCTTGCTTGTGATGATGTTTTTTTTGATAGCGGGGTTATAAGTAGTATTATAGATTTTTATTCAAAAACAAATTATCTTGTAGCAGCTGGTAAGATAGCTCAGTATGATGAGCAGTTAAGAGGATGCTTGTTAACAACACCTGTATGGCAATATATTAAATATACCTATGGTAATCCAATTGATTGTTACAGAATGTTATGTGCCGGCAATTTTATACCTTCACCAGGTATGTCTTATAAACGAGAACTAATAGAGAGATATGGCTTGTATGATGAAGAATACAGATTAATGGAGGATTATCCAAGATGGTTATATTTAACAAGAAATGGATGCAGCATAGGTTATTTAGATAGATTTGTTGTGAAATATAGAAAAGGAGGCATTTCAAACAACAGAAATGCTGCAATTGATAAAATGCTTAAAGAAGACTTAGAGTTAGTCCAAAGTAAGGAAATATTACCTTATATAAATTCAATTAAAGATGTTGTATACAAATAAGAATAAGATATTTAGGAGATTATAAGTTTGCCGTATCCAATAATTAAAACAATAAATGAAATTTTGGATAAAGTTATGAATGATAAATGTTGAGTTGGTAGGTTTTGGGGTAGTAAATTTCATATGTTAATTAATATATAGATATGCAAAAAGAATATTTTTATTATTAATTTACGAGGTGTTAAATGAATAACTGTATAATATCAGATACGGTTACTATAAAAGACAATGTTATTATTGGTAGCAATGTAATTATAGAGGATAATTGTTTCATAGATTATGGAGCAATTATAAAAGATAATGTTCATATTAAAAAGGGAAGTTTTATAGGAGCTAGATGTATTCTTGGTGAATACTTGATGGATTTTTTTTCAGAGAGAGTGAATAAAGTACATCCGTTAATTATTGGAGAAAATGCATTAATAAGAAGTGAGACAATTATTTATGGTGACACAACTATTGGTAATAACTTTCAAACTGGCCATAGAGTAACTATCAGAGAAAGATCCATGTTAGGTAACAATGTTAGGATTGGAACATCATCTGATGTACAGGAAGAATGTATTATAGGAGATTATGTTAGTATTCATAGCAATGTATTTATAGGTGAAAAGAGCATAATTAAAAATTTTGTATGGATATTTCCGCATGTAATATTAACCAATGATCCAACTCCGCCTTCAAATCTGTTAGCTGGCGTTACAATAGAAAATTATGCATCGGTTGCTGCTGGAAGCATAATTTTACCTGGAGTAAATATAGGCGAAGAGTCTTTAGTAGGTGCTGGAAGCGTTGTAACTAAAAATGTTGAAAAAGAAACAGTAGTAGTTGGAAATCCGACAAAAAAGGTTTGTTTGACGCGAGATATAAGAAACAAATTAACCGGCCAACAGGTATATCCATGGAAGTATACCTTTTCCAGAGGAATGCCTTGGGATGAAATTGGCTATAAAGAATGGCTAAAAAATGAGCATTTAGAATAGTTTATCTTATAAATTATATTTAGCACTATTTAAGGAGGAAATATGTATAATTCTTCATTGCTCAAATTTGTAAATCTAAAAAATAAGTATGGTAACTTAACACCAATTGAAGAAATGATAGATGTCCCTTTTGATATTAAGCGTGTTTATTATATTTCTAAAGTACCAAAAGGACTTGCAAGAGGTTCTCATGCTCATAGAAGAATTCATCAAGTACTTATATGTATTAATGGTTCTGTTCGGGTAAAAGTGAAAAATCCAAATGAAGAAAATGATTTTATATTAGACGATCCAACTGTAGGTCTTTATCTCGGGCCACATACATGGAGTGAAATGTATGATTTCAGTGAAGAGACAATTCTTTTAGTGCTTGCATCTGATTATTATGATGAAAGTGAATATATAAGAAATTTTGATATTTATTTGGAAGAATCAAAAAACCGATATTAATATACAATTAAACTTTTGTAAATATAGCTGGAGTTTCATAAGGCACATGAAAATAAATAACAAGGCCAAAGTTGCCATGGATATTTTTCATCAGACAAGGAAGCAAGTTGTCCTCATAGCGGGCCTATTAGGTCAATTTGCCGATAAGCAGTGAACCAAAATCTATGATTTTGTGTGAATTCGCTTACTCAGTGAGCGTATGCGAGTCGAGCTTCCTGTGATGAAAAATAGGCTGACAAATGGACTTGTTATTTTGTAACAATTCTTAAAGGGGTAGCTATTGGTGATAATTTTGTAATTGCAGCTAACAGTGTTGTGACTAAAGATATACCAGCTAATACAATTGCAGCAGGCAATCCAGCTACTATTATAAGAACAATTTAGCTAGGAGATGAATTAAAATGAAAATACCCTTTTTAAATTTTGAACCAATGCATACTGAAATAAGAAACGAAATTTTAGATGCTTTCAAAAAAATATATGATAACAACTGGTTTATTTTGGGTCCAAGCGTAGAAGCTTTTGAGGCAGAGTTTTCTGAATACTGCGGCGCTGATTATTGCATAAGTTGTGGAAATGGATTAGATGCACTTTCTGTAATTTTAAGAGGATATGATATTGGAGAAGGTGATGAAGTTATAGTTCCATCTAACACATATATTGCTACTGCGCTTGCAGTTTCCTATGTTGGCGCAAAAGTTGTTTTTGTAGAACCTGATATTAAAACCTTTAATATAGATGTAAGCGAAATTGAGAAAGCTATTACTAATAAAACAAAAGCAATTATTGCCGTACACTTATATGGGCGTCCGGCGGAAACTTATAAAGTAAAGGTCTTATGTGAAAAATATAATTTAAAACTCATAGAAGATTCAGCTCAAGCCCATGGTGCTATATATAATGGAAAAAAAACAGGAAGCCTTGGTGATGCAGCTGGATTTAGTTTTTACCCTGGAAAGAATTTAGGGGCACTCGGAGATGGTGGAGCTATATTAACTAGCGACAGTGTTTTAGCAGAAAAGGTACGAGCTATAAGAAATTATGGCTCAAAAATTAAATATTATAATGAATACAAAGGTGTTAATTCAAGGCTGGATGAAATCCAGGCTGAATTCTTAAGAGTGAAGCTTAAATATATTGATAAATGGAATGCTGACAGGCAAAGGATTGCTAAGCTATATCTTGATGGGATTAATAATAATAAACTAATTCTTCCATATATAAATTCAGCAAATGAGTCTATATGGCATGTGTTTGTAATAAGAACAGAATATAGAGATGAACTAGAAACTTATTTAAGAAATCACGGAATTTATACTTTGATTCATTATCCAGTGCCTATTCACTTGCAAAAAGCATATAAGGAACTAGAATATAAAATTGGTGATTTTCCACTGGCTGAAACTATATCAAAAACTGTACTGAGTATACCAATATGGTATGGAATGAAGGATGAAGAAATTGATTATATAATTAAGGTTTTAAATAATTGGTAATTATATTTATAGCAATATATAAGGATTATGATTATTAAGAAAAGTATTCATAGCATAGTTTTTATTTTAAAAGTTTATAAAAGAAGCATTTTCTCAAAATTAAGAAAATGCTTTTATAAATTTATATTGATATTTTCAGTTGTTTCAATTATTTTATAAATAAACAGTAATTAAAGCAATGTTTCTTAGAAAGTATATACTAATAATCATTAAGAATTAGTATAATAAGATAAATAAGCTTGAAAGGAAGGTGAATTTAGCTCAGGAATTACTTAAAATAAGTATACCTCGCTAAAAATTATGAAAGAAAAAATAAGTGCAATTATAGATGAAATGGTAAAGTATTATGCCAAGGATCCAAGGAGAGTAAACCATTTTTTAAAGGTATATTCTTTTGCTAAAGCAATTGGGGAATTAGAAAATTTAGATGAAGATACACAAAATATTTTGGAAGTAACAGCTGTAATGCATGATATAGGAATAAAGATAAGTGAGGAAAAATATAATTCTTCTGCAGGAAATTATCAAGAAATTGAAGGCCCTCCAGTTGCAAGAGAAATGCTTTCAAAGTTAAATTTTGATGAGAAATTTATTGATAGAGTTTGCTATTTAATTGGACATCATCATACATATAGTAAAATTGATGGAATAGATTATCAAATATTAATTGAAGCTGATTTCTTAGTTAATATTTATGAAGACGAAATTAAAATTCCTCAAATTGAAAGTATAAAAGATAAATATTTTAAAACAAAAGCAGGAACAGACTTTTTAGTCAATTTATATTTATAGTATAGGTGATATTCTTCAGAATATTTATGATTATATTCTGAAGAATATTTATGTAAAATACTAAATATATAGAATATAATTTTATTTTAATATTTAGAATCAAAACTAGAACATCTAGTTTCAGAATATATTTGAGCTCCATCTCCTGAAACATTAATAGAATCTAGTTTACAAAGTTTATTATAGTTATGAGTACAAGTTCCAACGTTACAAGTTAGAGCATCACATTGTCCATTTGCATTAGTATTATTAGTTAAGTCGCCATAATGGGCTTCATCTAAAAATGATCCACAACAAGTACTACGTTCGCTGCTTGCAGACATTCCTCCAATATCAACCCTATTTGAATAGCAAACTCCAGTTTTATTATGTGAACAATTTATTACATCACAATTAATTCTTTCCACAAAAAACACACTCCTTATAATTAAATCTAAATTTAAAATATTATTTACTAAAGTATCTATCAAGTAAGCCTTTAAATGCTTTTCCATGTCTAGCTTCATCTTTACACATTTCATGAACTGTGTCATGTATAGCATCTAAATTATGTTCTTTAGCTAAGGTTGCAAGTTTCTTTTTACCTTCACAAGCACCATACTCAGCTTCAACTCTAGCACTTAAATTAGACTTAGTATCAGGAACTACTACTTCACCTAAGAGCTCTGCAAATCTAGAAGCGTGATCAGCTTCTTCATAAGCAATTCTTTTATAAGCTTCTGCTACTTCAGGATAACCCTCACGATCAGCTTGACGAGACATTGCTAGATACATTCCCACTTCCGTACATTCACCTATAAAATTAGCTCTTAATCCTTCTAACAATTCATCACTAACATCTTTAGCAACACCAATTCTATGTTCATCTGCAAAATTTAATGAATCTGTCATTTCTTTAAATTTATCAGCACCTGCTTTACAGATAGGACAAAAGTCTGGTGGGGTGTCGCCTTCATGGATATAGCCACAAATAGTACAAACAAATCTCTTCATTTAAAATTCCTCCATAAACTATTATTGTAATTTTAGGTATAATAATAACCTAAAAAATAGTATTACCATTTATATTTAAATTATTATTATTTTTCATGTGCCTAATTTCTAAATTTATTTTTAGGAGAATAATATGGTATAATTTACTGAACAATATAGCACTCAAAGAGAGGGAGGAATTTTTACTTGAATAATAATTTTGAATATATATTATTTGATCTAGACGGAACTCTTACTGATTCTGGAGAAGGGATAACTAAATCAGTTCAATATGCATTAAAATCTTTTGGAATTGTTGTAGATAATCTTAAGGATTTAAATAAATTTATTGGTCCGCCATTAAAGGATTCTTTTAAGAAGTTTTATAATTTTGATGATGAGAAAGCTGAACTTGGGCTTAAAAAGTATAGGGAATACTTTGCTGATAAAGGCATATATGAAAATAGTTTATATGATGGAATAGTAGAAGTTCTAGAAGCACTAAAGAAAAATAATAAGAAAATAATACTTGCCACTTCAAAACCAGAAGTATATGCAAAAGAAATACTAAGACACTTTAAGATAGATCACTATTTTACCTTCGCGGCTGGAGCTGACTTTGAAGAAACAAGAGTAAATAAAGGTGATGTTATACGTTATGCTTTAAATGAAGCTGGAGTATCAGATTTATCAAAGGCTGTTATGATAGGCGACAGAGAGCATGATATTATTGGTGCAAAAGAAAATAACATTAAGAGTATAGGTGTTCTTTATGGTTACGGAGATGTAATTGAATTAACTCAGGCAAGAGCAGACCAAATAGTAAAAAGCGTTGATGAGTTAATAAATATCCTTGCTTAGTCATAAAATTCAAAGAACAAATTTGAAAGGATGTTATTTTGATGAGGGTAATGACATTTAACTTAAGGTGTGACACGCCAAGGGATTTTGACGATAGATGGGATAATCGAAAGAGCATGGTTTATTATGTCATGAATCAATATAAGTGTGATGTTATTGGAGTACAAGAAGTTAAGGATAATATGTTTTTGGATTTAAAAGAAAATGTAAAAGGGTATGAGATTATTGGAGAGCCAAGATGTAAAAGGATTTTCTCTGAAAGAAATAATCTTTTGCTCTCAAAAAAATATACTATCCAAGAGCATAAAACTTTCTGGCTGTCTGAGACTCCTCATAAAGTTGGAAGTAAGGTTTGGTATTCCTATGTTCCTAGAATTTGTACAACAGCTGTAGTAAAAGACGATAATGGTAAAAAAATTAGAATTTGTAACACTCATTTAGATAATCTTTTTTCAAAAACAAGAGAATATGGATTAAAAAAACTTATGGAGGTTATAGATAAAGAACAGGAAAGAGAAGAACTTCCCATTATACTTATGGGAGATTTTAATGATACACCAGACAGTGAGCTAATAAGAAGCTTTACGGAAGGTAAATTATCAAAGGAAAAATTAGCGCCAGTACAAGATAAAAATAAAACTTTATATAAAGAGGCTACTAGAGATAAGTTTAAAAGAACACAAAATGGAGTTCATATTGACTACATCTTTGTATCAAAAGAAATAGAAGTAATGAATGTAGAAATAATTAAATATAATATTAATGGAAAATATCCATCAGACCATTACCCTTTAATGGCAGAAATAAAAATAAAATAATCAATCAATAATAAAAATACCCATATAATAGATGTTTGGCTGCCAACTCATGATCAGGTGAAGGAATTTGGAAGAAAAGAGACTATAGCTTATTTACTAAACCAATAGTAACTTGAAGTTTTTTATGTATTCAATTAAAATGATGTTAGTATTAATAAATAAACCGCAGTAAAACATAAACTTTGAAAGAAGTCTTTTGATTATTAAGGGGGATAAGGATCTTATGAGTCAGTCAAAAGAACATGAACCAATATTTTTAGGAAGTCGGGATATGAATGTATCACCAGAATTTGTTGAAGAAAAGATAGAAGAAATGAATGAAACTTTACTTATCTACCGTTCGGCTATAAAGGAAGTTAAAACTAAATTAGATATACTAGATGACGAACTAAAGATTAAGAGAAAGAGAAATCCAATTGAATATATGAAATCAAGAGTGAAAACGCCCGGAAGTATTATGGAGAAGCTTAGGCGTAAAGGCTTTGAAATGAGCATTGAGTCAGCCAAAAAGAATTTAAACGATATTGCAGGCATACGGGTGATTTGTTCTTTTGTAGGTGACATATATGACATTGCAAAAATGCTTATAAGGCAAGACGATATAACATTAATTGAAGAAAAGGACTATATAAAAGATCCAAAACCTAATGGATACAGAAGTCTTCATTTAGTTATAGAAGTTCCTATATTTTTTTCAGATAATGTAGAACAAGTTAGAGTAGAAGTGCAAATTAGAACAATCGCTATGGATTTTTGGGCAAGTCTTGAACATAAATTATATTATAAGACTTTTGGAGAAGGACCAATACATATTACACAAGATTTAAAAGAATGCGCAGACCTTATAGCATCAACTGATATGAGAATGCAGGATATACAAAAAGAAGTAGAAAAATTAAGGTAAATTGAATAGGTGTAAAAATGATTAAATATAATAAAGTGATTTTGAACATACTGTATTTGTGACTTTTATTAAAGGAGAGTAGTATGTATGGAAAGAGAACACTATATTGTAGATGGGTTAGCAAACGAAAATATGAAAACACAAGTAAAAAATGCATTGGAAAAAATTGAAGGTGTAGATAAAGTTTGTATTGATCTTGCTCGTGGAAGCGTTGAAGTAATTTATAACACTCCTGCTACCCCAGAGGAAATAAGAAACTGTATTGAAAATACAGGGCATCATATTCAATAAGTTTATAAGTTAAAAAATATAAGTGATAAGTTTAGGAAGAAAAGCCACGAAGGCTTTTCTAAAAATTATTTTATAGAAATCACGTTAGTGATTTCATCCTTAACTTATCACTTATAATTTATAACTTTTAATTAATTTACTCTTATCTTTGATTTGCAAATAATACTTATCTTAAGGTGATAATTTAATATTTACTAAGTATCCCTCATATTATCCTTCTAATATTTTCACATAAAACATCCTATCTCTTGGTCCATCGAATTCACAGAAATATATATCCTGCCACCTTCCTAAGAGTAAATTTCCATTATTTAAAATAAATGTTTGAGAAGCTCCCACAGTTGAGGATTTTAAGTGAGCATGTGAGTTGCCCTCAAAATGTTTATAATTTGAATCAGTAGATGGAAAAACTTTTTCAAACCCATAAATCAGATCATGAACAACATCAGGATCAGCATTTTCATTTGTAGTAATTCCAGCAGTAGTATGGGGACAGTATACTACTACAATTCCATTTTTTATATCACTAACCTTGATATCTTCTTTAACATAAGAAGTTATTTTCATCATAGCTTGCCTTGGATTGATTGAAATAGAGTGTTTAAACAAATTAGACATAAAAAGCCCCCTTAACAATATTTTGAACTATAGTATAATAATAAAGCAAATGAGTATATATATAAATATATTTATTTGAATTTTAACTGACATTTTAGAATATTTTACAATTGCAGGGTGGAGTGTGAATTATTCTTATGAAATATGTTATTATATAATATATTGTTAGTAGAAGGGGAGTAAGATAATGCCACATATTATTATAAAACTTTATCCAGGTAGAAGTGAGGAGCAAAAGATAAATCTCGCTAAAAATATTACAGCTGCAGTTTCTGAAAGTTTACAATCAAATGAAAGCAGTATTTCAGTCGCAATTGAGGAAATTCAAAGTGAGGATTGGGCAAAGGAAGTTTATAAAAAAGATATCCTTGATAATTATGAGAAAATATATAAAAAACCTGGATATAAGCCAAGTGAGGATGAATTAAAGTAGGTAGTATTATGAAATATACCATGGTAACGAAATAATAAATGAGAGCGTAGAAAATAAATACTACGTTCTTTTTTATTGCAATTATTCAATTCTATTTTGTAAATTATGTTAATAAGAATAATGTAGAGTATTAAATTTATAAGATAGAAGGGATGATAAAGTGATAAAAAGAAATGTATTTAAAAAGATGCTATTATTCATATCTATATTTACTGCAGTTGTAAGCTTTGGGATAATAAATGAAATAAAAGCCAGCGGAGAATCTAATGGATGGGTGTATACTGATAACAGCTGGCGATATTACAGCGGACCATCAATACAAACTGGCTGGTGCCTAAATAATGGAAACTGGTACTACTTAGATGATAACGGAAGGATAAAAACTGGTTGGATTAAAAGCGAAGGAAAATGGTATTATCTAGATCCAAGTACTGGAAAAATGATAACAGGATGGATTGAAGATAGAGGTAAATGGTACTATTTAAATACTTCAGGCGAAATGGTAACAGGGTGGCTTGAGTATAATGGTAATTTATATTACCTAAATACTTCTGGAGTAATGGTCAAAGATGTTTATATTGGTTCCTATTATTTAGGACCTGATGGAACTTGGAGAGAAGGCTCGTGTATAAGTAGAAAATGATTAGTTAAAATATTGTTTTTTAATAAAATTAGGGGCTGTCGCACTAAATAGTTAGTGCACAGCTCATTTTTCTGAAAAAAAATAATCTATAAAAATGTTAACAAAGGTAGAATTGTATGGGGTTATTAGTTGACCTTAGGCATATTGTAAGCCGTATGCATATGAATTAGTCATACCAATTCTTTATAACATCAGCAGTTTTTTCACTAGGATAATATCTTTTGTCAGCGCTGGTTTCACCTATAGCAAATACTGAGAAACCAAGGTTCCAAGATTCGTCTTTAAATTCTTTTTTATACGCTTCAAAGCAGTTTGCTTGTTCTTCATCATTTATATTATCAGAAATCAGAGGATTATATGGCTGAACTGAAGCTTTATTAGTTCTTGGAAAACCTAATTCGCCAAAGAAAATTGGTTTGTTCCATTTATCATAAAAGTTTTTTATTTCTTGTTTTACATTTTGTTTTCTGTTATATATTTGTGTATTCTCTATGGCGCTTACTAAATTATCTACAGTATTTGTTTCATTTTCAGTAAGTTCAAAATAAGCTGCAATTGAAATAAAGTCTACTTTTGAAAAAACATTATTATTTAATTTGGTGTAATATTTATCTGTAAATTCAGGTGAAAAACTTTGTGCTGTAACCCAAAAATTCGTTCTGTAAGTTACTAAACCTTTATAGCGCGCTTTAACATAATCCACCATATCACACATTTTATCTTCATTGTTTTCCATATGTACAAAGCTAGTTCCAATATTAAATGCATCAACATGATATGGTACGGCAATATCTTTGATTAAATTACCCAGAACATTATTAGTCCAGTTACTAAAAAACTCATCTATATTGTTTGGACTCCATGCAGTTTCTCCAAGGCTTCCATTTTCTATCCAAGGATAAGGCTCAAGTATTATGTTAATTTTTTTCCCGCGTAATTTTTTAAATAATTCTATAGCGCGTTCTTCACTTCCTTTATCTACTGTCATATTGCTTGAAGTTCTGCTTTCAATATTTATTACAATTGGAACGTTTAAAGTATTCAGCTTAAGAGTATTTATATCGCTAAGTACTTGATCAATATTATAATCAGTCGATAAATTTCCAGATTTAATTTTTGTTTCAAATTTTGAATTTAGAGTTTTTCCTTCAAATTTGTTTATCATATTATTAATGTAACCCCTAGAATCAACATTAATATTATATGTATAATAGATAATAGAGAATATACATATAATAAAAAACGTAATAATTATTCTTTGTTTTGTCATTTTATCCCCCTAGTAAATTAGACTATATTGTTTAAATCAAATAAATTGTCTCTTAATATTACATTATAACTCAATTTCTACTTTTTATAACTTTATATACAGAAATTTATGATTATAACACAAATTAGATTTATGAATGCAGCATTTTTAAAATGTGGTATAGTATAATATTTAAGGACGGCAACATGGAAGGAGTTAGATTTATGTCAAAACTTAAAAATAGTATTATAAAGGCAATAAAATATTTATTGCTAATAGTGGTGTTTTCTGGCATAATTTATATGTTTATAACATATTCTATTAACAATATTTAGCATAAGTTCTTAAGTGTTTTACATAGGTTCATGAAAATGATTTTTAATTGTACAAAAAGTTTGGATTTATTTATTTTAAAGATTATATGATATTGGTATTATTTATTGAAGTTAGTTCGAACAAACACTGATTGGAAGCAAGTATATGTTGATTAAGCTTCCAATTGGTGTTTTTCTTATACTGAGTTCCTTAAAAAATGGAAGTATGCACTTTTTCGTAACTTACTTACCATTAGCATACTGTAATTAAAATTAAATTACTTATATATGTAAAATAATGCAGGTAATACAGCAAACCAAATAAGATGAAATGTATTTATGATAATATACAATATAATAGCGCAGTTAATAAGAAAATTTGATTGTTTTAGTTGATTATTTGTTGCTTTTTTCATCCTTAAATATATAACTATAAAAAGAATAGCAGGAAATATAACCTTTAATATGATACTCCAAATAGGATTTTGTACTACTCTTATCATCAAAATATTTGCTTCTATGTACAAATTAGTACTCAAAAGCAAAAGAGTAAAAAATATATCTGATACATTAAGTAGATAAAGTATTATAAATTTATATTTTATATTTTCAAGAGAATAGTTTTTTATAAAAGATATCATTTTAAACACCTCTATCTAGTAATTATTGACTGATAATATTCAAATAAACAAAATAATAGTAAATATATTTATGATATGGATCTTTTGTGATAAGTGAAAATAGATTTATTTTAATGATATATTTTAGTATGACTAGAGCCAAAAGATGATTAAAATTAAATTTTTAAAAAGAATATATTATGCATACTTAAAATAATAAAAATGAAATAAGATATAAAATACATAATTTATTGAAGCTGTTAATGAAATAAATTTAAAAAATCATTTTTTGAAGAAAAGGGATAAATAAATATTTATATTAATTAATGATAATAATATTAGTATCATTAATGAAAGGGTATGATTTAAAATGAAAATATTTAAAAAAACCATAGCAGTTTTAGCGTGCATAATTATCATATCTGCAATAGTATCAGGATATGATAATAAAAAAGTTAATGCTCAAGGAATGCAACTTAGACAAAGGCCTATAGCTATAGATGTATTATTATATAATTTTGAGGATAAATATATTTCTTTAGTTCGCCAAAGTCTGGAAGATATTCAAAAACAAAATCCGGGGAAAGTTGAATTTAAATTTTACGATTCAAAAGGAAACCAGTCGATACAAAATGAAATACTTGATAATATACTTAGGACTGAAAGGATTGATATTTTATTAGTAAATCTTGTTGATCCTAAAGCTACAGGTGATGTCATCCAAAGGGTTAAGGGAAAAGATCTTCCATTAATCTTTTTTAATAGAGAACCAGTTGCAACTGAAGTAATAAAATCTTACCCAAAATCTTACTATGTAGGAACAAATGCAAGTGAGGCGGGTGCATTGCAAGGAAAAATATTAATAAATCTGTGGAATAATGATAGAAGTTTTATAGATAAAAATAATAATGGGATATTGCAATATATTATGTTACAAGGAGAACGTGGGAGTATAGAAGCACAAGAAAGAACAGAATCAGTTATTTCAACAATTCAAAAAGCAGGAATTAAAACAGAACAATTAGCATTAATTGTTTGTGATTGGAGAAGAGATTTTGCCAAGGATGCTATAAGTAAATTGTTCCTGCAATATGATACAAGAATAGAGGCAATAATTGCTAATAATGATGAAATGGCAATAGGAGCTATTGAGGCATTGCAAGGCTATGGATATAATAAGGGAGATAAAGCAAAAACAATAGCAGTTGTTGGAGTTGATGCAACTCCAGAAGCACGGGAGTTAATAAGAAAAGGAGAAATGGCTGGATCAGTCTTTCAAGATCCGTCGGAAATGGCGAAGGCTATTTATTTAATAGGAATGAATGTGTACTTAGGAAAGGATCCGCTTGCTGGAACACCATATAAATTTGATGCTACAGGAGTTTCGGTTAGATTACCATATAAGGAATACACGAATAAAGGTGGTAATGTATAATTACATAAATAGTATCATAAAGGATTGCAGTTCAAGAGAAACATAGCAATCCTTTAGTTGCGTAAGTGTTATCTTATACTTAAACAAAGAGAGATTATGAATAAGCAGTGTATCTGGATGCATTGTGGATTAATTTTCAATTATGTTATAATGATTTTGTAATTACATTTAATAGAAGATAAATTAAATTTTAGGAGAAGAAGATTAATGGAGGATAAATATGGAACTTAAGTGGGAAGATGAATATGATTGGTTATATAAAGAACAATGGGAAGATCAAATAGGTGTGCTGCCAACTGCGAAGGTAGCAGCAGATATTTTTGATAAAAATGACTGTAAGATTATAATGGATTTAGGTTGTGGAAAAGGTAGACATACAGTATATTTTGCAAAACAAAAATTTAATGTATTTGCTACAGATATTTCTGAAACAGCTATAGCAGAAACTAAGGCAAGAATAAAAGAATTAGAATTTAAAAATGTACAATTTAGACAACATGACATGAAAGAAATACCTTTTGACGATAATTACTTTGATGGAGTTTTATGTGTGTGGACAACAGGGGTAGGTACATTAGAAGATTGTAGAAGACATATAAATGAAATACATAGAGTATTAAAAACTAATGGAATAGTAATTATTGATTATGTTTCAACGAGCGATAAACAATGTGGTATAGGTGATGCAATTGAAAAAAATACATATATTAATAACATTAAAGGGGAGGAAGATATACCATATCATTACTCCACTAAAGAAGAACTGGAAGAACTCTATTCTGGCTTTTCAGGATTTTTTATAAAGCCAGTGAATTATAATTTTTTTGATAGAAATGGAGGAAGCTATACAATAGAAGCTTTTGTAGTTATAGCTGTAAAATAGTATATAGCCTGAATTAATCGAAATGAGGCAAGTAATTATGATAAAACGTCATAATTATACAAAATAATTCTGTAGTATCCATGGAAATAACATAAATAAGTAGAAAAATGATGAATAATAATGCACGTTATAAGTGGAAAAATGTGGAGAAGTGTAGTAAAATATTCCTATGAATTTCAACTTATTGAAGAAAATTACTATAAGATAAGGGGGATAATAAAATAACCTATGAGTTGTACAGATGATCCAGATAAACAACCATTTATAATTGTGAAGAATAATATAATTACCGAAGTAAGCCAAGCTTTTGTTGATATGACCCAATACTCAATTCAGGAACTTATAAATAGAAATATTGAAGAAGTACTAAGAATTTTAAGAGTAGGTCCGCATACTGATCTTGAAAGGGTTGAGAGTAAACAAAAGTATTTTTTCTTTACTAAACATCTTGAAGTTAGATTTATAAATCTTGAAGTTATAAGTCGAAGAAAAGAGAAGATATATATAATCAGAGAAAAAGCAAATTCGAGAATTTCAGATAACAATCAGTTTTTGGACAGACTTATTACTGAAAATGGAGTAGGAATAGGGATTTTTACAGCAAAGGATTTAATCATGTTAAAGGCAAATGAACGCCTACTAAATCATTATCCTGAATCATATAATAAAAAAGAGGTAATGTACGGGAAATCTTTAAAAGATATTATACCTAATTTTATGGGGGGACCTGTTGAAGAAGCTTTTAATGATATTGTAAACAACAATAAGTCCAAATCATATAAAGAAAAAAAATCAGTTGTATTTAATAAAACTAGATATTGGAATTGCAGTTTAACTCCTATTATGGTTAATGGCAGAGTAGAATATATAGTTGTAATGGCTGATGACGTAACAGAAAATGTTTTAAATAAGAAATGTATACATAAACAATCAAAAATTATTGAAGAGAAAAACAAAAAACTTGAAGCTATCTTTGAAAGTATTGGTGACATGCTTTTTATATTAGACAAAGATGGCAATGTATATGAGCAAAATACAACTAACATAATATCTTGTTTAGAATCAGTTAAAAATAATATGGAGTTTTTTGACTTTAGCAATAATCCATTAGAAGCAGAAGACAGACCTATTTATAAAGTGTTAAAAAATGGAGAGAAAGTAAAAAGTTTTGAGTTAAAGTTAATAGACAAAGAAAGAGAAAAATACATTATTATTAATGGGACTCCTGTATTTAATTCGGATGAGAATATTAATTTGGGAGTATTTGCAGTAATAGATATAACCGATTTGATGGAAAAAGAAAAGCAGATTAGAAAGCAAAAAGAACTACTGGAAAATATAATAGAGAATACATCAAATGGTGTTTTTATTTATGATAAAAACGGAAAACAACTGATGGTAAATAAAGAAGCCAAAAAGCTTATTTTTCCTACAGATTCAAGCAATGTTTTAAAACGTATTAATATTAACAATGAAACCTTTTATGAAAATGAAAGAGTTATTTCTAAGGGAGAGCCATTAACTTATTGCGCACTTAATGGTGAAATAATTAATAGTGAAAAAGTAAAAATTAAGAAACAAAATAAGGAAAAGGTGCTGGAATTTAAGTCTTCCCCTATTTATGATAATGACGGCAATATTGATATGATAATAACTTATACTCATGACATAACTGAATTGGTATATCAAAATAAATATATAAATCAGCAAAAAGAGCTACTTGAATCAATTATTGAAAATATGTCTGATGCGATGATTGTTTATGATAAAAATAAGAATGTAGTTTTGCGAAATGAAGCAACAAAGAAAATTTTTTATGATTATAGTAATTTAAAAAAATATGAAGATATTTTTAAGACAACAAAGTGCTTAGATATTTACGGAAAAGAAATTTTGCAGGAAGAATTACCTGTATTTAGATCATTTAGAGGAGAAAAGGTACCTAATTTTATAATGGCTTTTAAGCGTCCTGATAAAACAATTCATTGCAGAGTAAGCTCAAAGCCTATTTGTGATGAATATGGTGAGGTTAGCAATGTAGTTGTATGCATACATGATATAACGGATTTAATAGAAAAGGAAAAACAAATAAAAGATCAAAAGGAGCAATTGGAAATTGTCTTAGACAATATGCAGGAGGCAATAATAGTTTTTAATAAGGATGGCAAATATATTATCAGAAATAATGTATCAATAGAATTATTACAAACCAGAGTTGAAAACGTAGGGGATGGGTATAAGGTAAGAAAGTTTTTTCATCTTAATGGGGAAAAAGTGCTCCCCGAAGAAATGCTAGGCTACATTGTGGAAAAGGGAAAGTGTGTACAAGGTAAAGTAGGTTATTTTGAGGAAAACGGGAAAAAAGAATATGTTCTAGCTAACGGGGTACCAATTATTGATTCAGAGGGAAATTTTATGTATGGAATTATAAGCTGCCGCAGCATAACTGAGTTTATGGAAAGTCAACAGAATTTAAAATTAGCTCAGGAGCAATTATTAAAAGCTGAACGTGAAAAGAATGAAACTCTAAAAAAATCCCTTGAAATGAAAGATGAATTTTTATCACTTATATCTCATGAATTTAGAACTCCTATTAATGTTATAAGTACTGCAATACAAGCCTTAAACTATATTTGCGGAAACGAATTAAGTAATAAAGTTAAAGAATATTTAGGAATTATACGACAAAATAATTTTAGACAACTAAGATTAGTAAATAATCTTCTTGATGTTATTCGTGCCAATTCAGGACGTATTAAGATAAATAAAAGAAATATTGATATAGTATTTTTAACGAATGCTATTATTGAGTCAGTATGTGACTATGCGGCTCAAAAGGGAGTTAATGTAAGTCTTACTTCTTCTTTTAAAAATAAAGTAATTGCAATTGATGATGAAAAATATGAAAGGATAATTTTAAACCTTATTTCGAACGCTATTAAATTTACATCAGAAGGAAACTCTATTTATGTAACTTTACGAAGCATAAAAGGCAAGATATGTGTTGAAGTAAAGGATAATGGAATAGGAATTCCACAAGATAAATTAAATGTAATTTTTGAAAAATTTGGGCAGGTTGATAGTTCATTATCAAGACAAGCGGAGGGAACTGGGATAGGCTTATCATTGGTAAAAATGTTCGTTCATGCACTTGGAGGCAGTATTTCAGTTAAGAGTAGAATTGGCAAAGGAAGCACCTTTACGATATTGTTTCCAGACAAAACGGTTGCTGATGAAGAGAATTCTGCAAAAGATGCAGATTTTATGAATAATCATCTTATAGAAGTGATAGACGTAGAATTTTCAGATATTTATTTATAACACAGTTGTTGTTGTCAAGTTTTTACTTGTTCCGTGTATATTTTAATTACAAGTAAAAATTTGACAAACTTTTGCGATTTCAATTAAATTATCGAAAGGAGTTCATAAATCCAATGAATTCCTGATAGTTTTGCTGTTGTTCAGCTATATAATTTTTGAAATTTCTAATAATACATCTATCTGAACTACTTATAAATTTATTTTTACGCCATTTTTTATAATTATCGTATCTATAACGGGCAGCTTCAGAAGATAAGGCGCAATATATTTCAATGTCGTAAGCCGATTTTACATTCAGCATGTCTAATATTATTGGGTTAGATAAGAGTAGTCCAGTAAAGTGATTCGCCTCAGCCTCTCTGAACTTGTATTCATTTTCAGTTAAATCTTCACAAAACAACCTTGTTTTGTTACAGTAATGTTCACATAAAATATGGCCCAACTCATGGGTTATTGTCCACTTAATTCTTTCTTCAGATTTGTAGTATAAATCATTGTAATAAATGATATATCTATTTAACGATTTGCAATAATCAGTACACCCTTCTTCTGAGGATAATAGTTCAAAAGTTTCTTCTTTAGTTAGGTTATATTTAAGCATAAATTGATGATAAGAAACTATTTTGATATTATCGAAAGAACTTATTATTTCTTTTATGTCTATAGGAAACCTATAAATATTAAATTTTATATAAAGATCATTGACTAGGTTTTTAATATGTTTATACCTAATCGTCAAAATACTCATCAAAGGCAGACCTTAAAATTTTCATCATCTTTTCTTTGTTTTTAGGGTCCATTTTCTTTCTAGCTCTTTCAATTCTTCTAATATCATCATCTTCAAATTCATAATCACTATTTTTTGAGAGCGCGTTTGCGTCTCCAACTTCATCACATAGTAAATAATCAACAGTACTGTTTAAAGCGGTAGCAAGTTTTATTAATGTGTCATTACTAGCCCCTTGTTTATTCCCTTCTATCATGCCTATTGTAGATTGGCTTACTCCAACAGTTTCAGCTAACTTTTGTTGTGTGATTTTCATTTTTTTTCTGAGTAATTTAACTTTATCACCTAACATAGCACTTCACCTCTTAGGATAATTTTATCATAGTTGCCGATAAAATCAATAGTGAATTTAATAATATTAATCATTATTTAAATAAAAATTTATAAATAAACATAGGTGCTTAAAATTACCTTAATAAAAGTTTTAATAAAGTAGATAATAAGAAATATGCAGAGTTTAATTAATAAAAGCGATGAATAATTTATGAAGTGTAAATAAAAAACGTAATTGGAGGAGAATAAAATGAAAAAAAACTTTAGATATATTTTATTCCTTGCCATGAGTGTATTTCTTATTATTTTTATATTTGAAGAAAATATGAGTTGTACGGCTATGGGAACAGATAAAGTAAGTAACGAGGAAATTACGGAAAATGAAAAGATTTCTAAAGGTAATAAGAAAGTTATTTATTTAACTTTTGATGATGGACCTAGTTATAAAGTTACGAATAAAATCCTAGATATACTGAAAGAAAACAATGTAAATGCAACATTTTTTTTAATTGGTAACCAAATTGAAGGAAGAGAAGATGTTGTAAAAAGAATTTATGAAGAAGGAAATAGCATAGGGCTCCATAGTTGCACTCATAATTTTAAAAGAATTTACAGTGACGAAGACAAATTTATTCAAGAAATGATGATTTGCCGCAGTCAAATATACGAAACCATTGGAATTGCACCAAATATAATTCGATTTCCAGGTGGAAGCTGCAGGCATTTGAGTAAAAGCTATTTAAGAAAATTACATGCTAATAATTTTAAAGTATATGATTGGGATTTGGATAATAATGACGGAATAAACCCTGAAATACCTCCGTATCAGTTATATAAAAAGGCTATAACTGGAAGTGAAGATAAGGATAAGATTATATTACTTATGCATTGCACGGATATGAATAAAAATACTTGTAAGGCACTTCCTCAAATAATAAAATACTATAAATCACATGGCTTTGAGTTTAAAGTAATTACAGAAGAAACAACTGAATTATATTTTCCAATTAGGAAGTAGTTTTATAAAACATGGTATAAAAACAAAATCTTTTACCATGTTTTATTTATATTATAGATATAAATTAGCAAGTTTGCCCCACTTATGTTTAGTCAATTCTTTATTGAGCAAGCATTAGTGGGGCAAATTATTATTTTAAATTTGCATATTAATTTTTTAGTTAAAACCATTTATCTTTCTTAAGAAGTAATATCACTCCAATAAGTATTGTTGGAATAAATATCATACCAAATACAATCCAAAATGCAAATTCGTAATCATGCATCGGAATTCCTTGTACGTTCATAGAGAAGAGTCCACTAACTAGGGTCATAGGTAATATGGCAACTTGAATGATTGTAAATGTACGCATAAGACCATTCATTGTATGATTTGTAAGTGACGCAAAGGTATTATCAGCCGATTCTATAACTTCTTTATAATTTTCGAGCATATCCCATATCTTTTCTATTTTGTCAGTAATATCATCAAAATACATGTCCATATCTTCAGGAAGATAGTTTTTAATAACTTTTTCTAAATTTATTATAACGGGTCTTAAAGGTTTGATAACACTTCTATAATTGATTATTTGCATCTTTGTTCTTGAGATAGTTTCAAGCATTTCTTTGGAACGAGTAGCAAAGACTGCTCTATTAATTTCATTGACTATATTCCCAATTTTATCCAGCATAGGGAAGCAATAATCAAATAAAGCTTTAATGATTTCATAAAGTAATAATGCTGAACCCTCACTCATATAATCTTTTCTTGTATCTTCATTATTTTCACATTTTTGTGCCATTTCAACCAAGGGTTTAAGTTCTCCTTCATGAAGTGTAACTAGATAATTATGACTAATAAATATGTCTATTTCCTCTGAATCGAGTCTTGCTAAATCCTTTTTATATCTTGGAAGATGAAGAACAATAAAGCTATAATCATCATAAGAATCTATTTTCGATCTTTGATGCTCAGTAATACAATCTTCTAGAAGAAGTTCGTGGAATTCATACATATCTTCAAGCATCTCAATTTCTTTATTAGTAGGTCTTATAATGTCGATCCATTTAAGGCCATTAAATTCAATAATTCTTACTTCAGTTTCTAAATTTTTTAAAATGACAGGATGTTTTTTATCAGTTTTGAATGGTAATGTAAACATAGTAATCCTCCTTTAATTTATGGGAGGATATTAAAAGTTAGTCACTTTGAGTTGTATAATCTAATCCTCCCATTATCAATATTAAATTTTTAAAATATTTCTGGGACGAATAATCATCCACTCAAATCCACCACCTTTATAATCTGTATTATTAGAGAAATTTTCTCAACTAGTAAAGTATATTAATTTTTATAATACTATACAAGTAGTTTTGTGTTAAATTTTTCTACAATTACATTAAAAAAAAAGCATCCTAATAAAAATTATTAGAGTTAATTATTAGGATGATTAATATCTTTATCGGCTAAAATGATAAAGTGATTGGAAAATAAAAGGAAAATGAAGATAATGCAAGAGATAATAATATAATTACCAAATTTACTAGTTTTTATGATGAATCAATATTTTGAAAACATCAGTTATACTGATAAAATATAAATATATTAATTGAATCAAGTATGAAAATAATAAGGCGAAACTTATGTTAACATAATACTCACATTAGTAAACTATGAATCCATTGGAAAATTAATAGCTGAAATTAAAGAAATGACACTTTTTAAATGTCTTTCAGGATAAAACCAATTTTGCATCTCCTATTACAACAATAAAATAATCATATTGAAATGGTTTTAAAGTATATTTAGGCGAATTAGGTTCTAACCTTATTAATTCCTGCATTAATTGATTATTATCAAAGATGATAAGAAGAGATTTATTAGTAGGAGAAGTATTTTGAACAGTATATGAAGTACCTGCTAACAAGCCATAATCGCGAACATTATAAATGCCTTGGGTAAAAGTTTTTGTTTGAGCATGCACTGTTATTGTATTAATGTTGAAACTTAATAATAATATAATAGAAAATATAGTAAAATATTTTTTCATTAAATTAAACACACCCTTCATAAATTGTTTTAAACATTAATTAATTCAATTTTTATTATGTGAGCATGCATAGATTTTATACAAAATAGAAGATTGGAAGTTATCTAATAAGTCATCATTATAATGAGTAGTTGCAAAATTAAACAAAATATTTAAAGGATTAAAAAATATAAGGAGTGAAATTTATGATTAGTACTTTAGATAGAATAAGAAAATATAGGGAAACTCTAGCAGATATTCAAGAAATAGATATAAAAGTTCAAGAGCTTGAAGAAGAAATGTCCGAGTTTAATAGAAAAGCAAAAGAAGAAATCATAGAAGCAAATTATAAAGTCACTTGTGATGCAGGAGAAGCAGAAAAGTTAAAGGAGAAAAAGGAAGCGTTATATAAGTTAAAAGCTAATAAGAAGCGTGAATTGAAAAGGATAGAAAATGCAATGACTATATTAACAGAAGAAGAAAGAGAAATTGTACAGGTTGTTCATATAGAGCATAGAAGATACTATGTAGTGCAAGATAAACTAAATTTGTCATACCAAAGAATAAAACAACTAGAAAAGCAAGCAGCAAAGAAAATGGAAAAATATATATCATAATTTAGGACATATTTAAATGAAGTGTTTGTGAAGGAAGGACACCTCAATAACGAAGATTTAAGCTTGGCAGAAGAATTCGGAAGAGATATAATAAAAATTAATAGTAACTATAGTTGGAGGGTAAACCTTATGACATTATTAACAAATATATTATCAAGCATAATCGTTATTGGTTTTGGAGTCGTGTTAAAATTATGGCCGCCAGGAGAAATAAATAGTATGTATGGATACAGAACGTTTTTTGCTATGAAGAATAGGGAAACATGGAAGGAAGCTAATAGTTTTAGTTCAGTTATGATGATAGTAAGTGGCCTTATAACATTGAATTTTTCATTGTTAGTCACATTTTTATTTAAAACTGATTCAGATACCTCTAATACAATATCAGTTGCAGGGACTATGGTAATAGTTTTATGTTTTGTGCTTTACACAGAAATTCACCTGAGAAAAATATTTGATAAAAATGGTATAAGAAAGGTTAATGAAAAGAAGTAATGTAGATTACAGTAATGCAAAATTTTTCGGAGTTATGAAGAGTTAGAATAATTATAAAATCAATTAATTAATGATATTCTTTTTGATAAAATTCAAATTTTTTATTATGTTTTTATTCCAACTTACTTGTTATCTCATATTATATAGAAAGAAATAATAATTAATCTGTTTCTAAAAAATATAAAAAACAAGGGGAAGAAAAAATGGTGCAAAGAAGTTATAAGTTAAAACCTGATAAACAAGATTTGAGAGACAAAGTTTTCTATGCTTCTACTTTAAATCTGACTTCCCAGCTTCCAGCAACTGTTGATCTAAGAAAGTATTTATCTCCAGTAGTAGACCAAGGAGATTTAGGAAGCTGTACTGCTAATGCGATTGCTTCAGGCCTTGGGGAATATTTGCAGAAAGTTTCAAAAAAACAATTCACACCCCTTAGCAGGTTGGAATTATATTGGTGGGAACGCTTTTTGGAAGGAAATGTTAACCAAGATAGCGGCGCAGAAATTAGAGATGGCATGAAGATTTTTAATCAACTTGGTATTTCTCCTGAGAAAGACTATCCATATGATATTGCGGCTTTTACTAATCAACCAAGCCCACAGGCTATAATAGATGCTTCTGTTTTTAAGATTAGCAGCTACCATAGGGTACAGAATTTAAATTATTTAAAGACCTCTTTGGCAGAAGGACTTCCTGTTGTTACAGGTATATTAGTTTATGAAAGCTTTGAATCAAAAACTGTTGCAAGAAATGGAGTAGTGCCTATGCCGGACCCCAAAAAAGAACAGCTTCTAGGTGGACATGCTGTACTTGCTGTCGGTTATATAGATAAAAAACAACAGGTTATTATGCGCAACTCATGGAGCACAAAATGGGGTGATAGAGGATACTTTTATTTACCATATGATTATTTTACAGATCCTAATGGATATGTTATGGATATGTGGACAGGTCAATAAGGGAACAAACAACGTTAAAAATATAAAATAACTGAACCTAATTAAGTAGATAACACTGGTAAAGTTTACTTAATTAGGTTCAGTTTATTTTTCGGATGACAATTCTCTTAGTCTTTTCCTACTTATTATCCATCTCAATAATATCATAAGAAATTTATAAAAAGGATTAAGTTTGATAAAGTTAAAACCATTCCTTAGATAAAAGAACCTAATCAATATATTAAATGTTTACAAGAGTGCAAGAAATTATATGTAAAAGACAAATTATTCAATTCTTATTAAATCTCATGAATGTTAATATATAGTAGTACCAAATATATAAAAATTCTAGGGGGAGAAAAATATATGAATAGGAATTTAAAAAGGATAGCATCAATTATTATGACTGTAGCTATAGTTTCTACTGGACTTATTGGCTGCGGAAATAGTGCTTCACAAGCGAGCGGGGGAGCAGCTTCAGGGAAGACAAAATTGACATTATGGCATATTCAAACATCAACAGCAGCAGATGCAATTAAGGCGTCAGTAAAGAGATTTATGACAGATAATCCTCAATATGATGTAGAAGTTGTTGATCAGGTTAATGACACTTATAAACAAAAATTAGCTATGGCTATGAGCTCAAATCAGACTCCGGATGTATTTATCCAATGGGGGGGATCAGGGTTAATTGATTATGTTAATTCGAAAAAAATAGCTGATCTTACAGACTTTATGAACAAAGACAACTATAAAGATAAATTTATAGATGCTGGAATCAATCAATGTTCATACAATGGTAAAATTTATGCTGTACCAGTTGAAAACGTATCCGTAGCGGGTTTCTTCTATAATAAAGATGTTTTTGCTAAATACGGAATACAAGAACCAAAAACTATTTCTGAATTAGAAGCTGCATGCGATAAGTTAAAAGCTAACGGAGTAACACCATTTGCTTTAGCTAATGCTACAAAGTGGACAGGTTCCATGTATTTTATGTATTTAGCAACTCGCTTTGGTGGACTTAATGCATTTGCAGATGCAGCATCAGGAAAAGGTAAATTTGAAAATCCAGCATTTGAATTTGCCGGAAATAAGATTCAAGATTGGGTTAAAAAAGGATACTTTATCGATGGCTTTAATGGTATGGATGATGATAGTGGTCAAGCTAGACAAGCATTATATAAAGGTGATGCCGCTATGGATTTAATGGGTTCATGGTTTACAGGTACAGTACTTGGTGAAAATCCAGATTTTATGAGTAAATTAGGATTCTTCCCATTCCCGGCATTAGATGGTTCAAAAGAAGATCAATCACTTTGCGCAGGTACTGTTGGAGATAATTTATACTCAATTTCAGAAACATGTAAAGATAAAGAAGGTGCTTTCAAATTAATTCAATATTTATTAGATGATCAAGCACTTCAAGACCGTAAGAAATTAGGTAAAATTATTCCACTTAAATCTTTCAAACCTGATGATGCATTAACACAAAAAATATTAGATACAGTTAACCAAGCAAAAGGAGTTCAATTGTGGTACGATCAATACTTACCAGCAGAAGTTGCAGAAGTACACAAATCAACTTGTCAAGAAATATTTGGTTTAACTAAGACTCCACAAGATGCAGATAAAGAATTACAAGCAGCTATGGATGCATATAAAGCAAAAAATAAATAATTATAGCAATACTAAAAAATAAAATTAAAGCTGTTGCAAAATAAAGCTTTCATAGTAAATATTTTTAATTGCAGAAATTAAATTTGAAATGAATGATTGAGTTTTGCAGCAGCTAAATAATTATAAAGGAGAGAGAAAAAGTGCAATCACAAACTAATAGTTTAGCTAAAAGACGTGCTGCTTCAACAAGAAATGCAGCAATTGTATTTCTTGTACCAGCATTTTTATTTTTAATAATATATATAGCATATCCAATTGTCTATTCTTTCAATTTAAGTTGCTATGATTGGAATGGATTTGCATCGAATAAGATATTTGTGGGTTTAAGTAACTGGAAAGAACTTATAAACGATGCAGTTTTCAAAAAAGCTTTTTTAAATAACATTATTATTATGGTTTTATCTATAATTGTTCAATTACCAATTGGTATAGCCCTTGCCACTTTCTTAGATTTTGGTGGGAAAAAATTTAATGTATTTAAAGTAATCTGGTTTATACCGATGCTAATGTCATCTGTTGCAATTGGTTATTTGTTTAAATATGCATTAGATGCAAGCAGTGGTATAGTGTCTGGGATAGCAAAGGCATTCGGCGGACACAATATAGACTTATTAGGTAACCCTAAGACCGCATTATTAACCATTACCGTAGCTATATGTTGGCAGTTTATACCTTTTTACATGGTGTATTTCTTAGCAGGATATAGTAACATACCAGCTGATTTATATGAGGCTGCAATTATTGATGGCGCTAAAAAAAGCCAATATTTTTGGAAGATTGCGCTTCCCCTTATGAAACCAGCTATTAAAAGTGCAATTGTATTATCAATGGTCGGATCATTAAAATATTTTGATCTTATATATGTTATGACAGGCGGAGGACCGGGTAACGCATCAGAGCTCATGGCTACTTATATGTACAAAAATGCGTTTTTATCTCAGAGAATGGGATATGGTTCTTCAATTGCTTCAGGAATGTTTATACTTATAACAATAATATCGTTAGTTACAATTAAGGCATTAAATAGAAAGGAAGAGATGTGATTATTATGAAGCAGGATTCATTAATAAAAAAAATATCAATAAAAGCTATCGTAGGGATACTAGCAATAGGCTGGCTTTTAATTACAATAGTTCCTTTTATATTTATGTTACTTGCAGGATTTAAGCAGCAATTTGAAATGCTTATGGGAAGTGTTTTTGATTTACCTAAAAGTTTATACTTAAAAAATTTCATAGATGTATTTAAAGGAAACATATTTGGCTATTTTGAAAATAGTGTAATAGTACTTATAGTATCATTAGTTATATTACTATTCTTAAGTGCATGTGCATCTTATCCATTATCTAGGTTTAAATTTAAGTTAAATAAGCCAATTTATGCTATAATAGTAGCATGTATGTCAGTACCAGTTCACGTAACATTGCTTCCTATATTCTTAATGACTACAAATATAGGTTTATATGATAGTATATGGGCATTAATAGGTCCATATGTGGCTTTTAATTTACCAATTTCAGTATTCATACTAGTTACATTTATGAAGTCTATTCCTAGAGAGCTTGAAGAAGCAGCTGAAATCGACGGTTGTAATAAATATAAAATTTTCTTTAATGTTATGCTTCCACTAGTAAAGCCAGGGCTTGCAACATTAGCTATATATAATGGTGTTGCTATATGGAATGAATTTAGTTTTGCATTAGTTTTAACTCAAACTCTGCCTAACAGAACATTGCCACTTGCTATTTGGGAATATCAAGGACAATATACTATGAATGTTCCAATGATTATGGCAGTTCTTACAATTTCAATGCTACCAATGATTATTGCATTTATTTTTGGACAAGATAAATTAATTAAAGGTATGATGGCAGGTGCTGTTAAAGGTTAAAGATATGGCGATATGCATAGGAAGTATTGTTTTTCATATATAAAAATTTGATATTAGATAAGGATACGAATATGTATAACGGGTTAAGAAAATTAATAGATAAATTATTTCAAATGAAATTTAACCAAAAAATTACTACATTTTTTATTTTGACAGTTTTAATTACAAATACATTCGTTATTTTTGCAGTTTATCAATTGGCAGGAAAACAAATTACAGAAAAATCTAGTGGACTCGTGCAAGGGCAGTTAGATACTATTACTGATATTTTGAATATTACATTAAAAAATATCATTGAATCGTCAAATACAATTACTGGAGATAGTAGAGTAAAAGAATTCTTAATGAATAATTCGTTAACTTCAAAGAATTATAATAAAGACACAAGTGATGCGTATTCTTCAGTTAGATATTTATTAGATACAAACAGCTATATAGATTATATTTCCTTGGTAAAATTCGATGGGCCAGAGTTAATATATGTTGGAGAAGTTTGGACAAGTAATGATTTTAGAACTCAAACTCTGAAAGATTATCAAGATGCAGTAGGAACTAAATTTGGTAATTGTAAAATAAGTATGAAGAAAAAAGTATTTTATCCGGATCAATATGTCCTAAACATCTACCAGCCTATTACTGATAAATATAATTTTAATAAGTACATTGGAGTTTTGGTAATAGGAATTGGAGAAAAGAGTATTAAAGAATTTTATTCTAATTTAGATAAAGGATTAGAAGTTCAAACCTATTTAACTGATAAGGATGGTGTAATAATATCTAATGAAGATAAGTCTTTAATTGGAACTAAAAGTCTGTATAAAGATATTTTACAGGGAAAAAGCGGCCAACAAAAAGTTGGAGATAAGATGGTTATTTATGAAAAACTTGATAATTGGGATTGGTACATGGTGGGAGAGATACCAACGGAGTCTTTGCTAAAAGATACAAATGCAGTTATATTTCTAATAATAATGTTGGTATTGGGAGCTGGAATATTAATTAGTATTGCATTTTATAAGCTAAGTAATAATTTATATAAACCTATGGATGCACTTGTTAAAAAAATGAGAGAGGTTTCCATGGGGAATCTTGAAGTGCGTATGGAACGGAATTATAAGGGAAAAGATTTTAAACAATTGGCAGGCGGCTTTAATATTATGATTGAGGAAATAAACATACTTATGTATAGAATAAAAAGAGAGCAGTCTGAGATTAAGCAAATTGAATTAAATAAATTGCAATCTCAAATTAAGCCACATTTTCTATATAACACGTTAGAGTGTATACATTGGCAGGCGTTATCTGATGGGAATAAAGATGTATCAAGAATGGTAAAGGCATTAGCTAATTATTATCGCTTATGTTTGAGTAAAGGAAAAGATATCGTTCCACTTTCACAGGAATTGGCGAATATAGAAAACTATTTAATTATTCAAAATATGAGATATAGCGGAATTGCCCAATGTGAAATAAATATAAATGATAAGCTAAAAAATGTATTAATACCAAAGCTTACCCTTCAGCCTTTAATAGAAAATTCTATTTATCATGGAATAAGAGTTAAGGATGGTTATAAAGGTAAAATTTTTGTTAACGCTAAAGAAATAGATAATAAGATAGTTATATCAGTTGCTGATAATGGTGTGGGAATGAACCAAGAACAAATTGATGAAATTAACAATTCTATATCAGTATTTGATGAAAAAACAGGTTATGGCCTAAGAAATGTTCATAAAAGAATAGAAATATTGTTTGGCAGTGGGTATGGATTATACTATAGAAAAAATCAACATGGTGGAACTACAGTAGATATCATATTACCTAAAGGGGAGAATGGAGAGAATAATTAATGTATAAGGCTATAGTTGTAGATGATGAAGAGATGATTCGCAAAGGAATATGTAATGTAATTCCATGGGAAAAGCTCAAAATAAATAATGTTAAGATGGCGTCTTCTGGAATTGAAGCCATAAAAATTATGGAAGATGAAATCTTGGACATTATGATCACGGATATCTGCATGACTGAAATGGATGGATTATCATTAGTAGAAAAAATGAATGATCTAAATCCAAAACTTAAAATTATAGTTTTAACAGGCTATGATAATTTTGAATATGCTCAAAAATGCTGTAAGATGCAGGTTGAGGATTATCTTCTAAAACCAGTAGACGAAATAGAACTTGAGAATACTATTGAAAGATTAGTAGAGAAATTAGAGCATGAGAAAACTATAATTCATAAACAAAAGATAGATAACAGGATACAAGTGTTAACAGAACAATTAAAGCTTGAACAAATTATGCAAAATTTACTTTATGAGCGAATGATGGCTGATGAAATTAACAAAGTATTAGATGAGTATTCGTATAATAACGAAGAAATGCTGCAAATTGCGCTGGTATGTCCAGTTATTGATGATAATTTGGCATGGAGACAGCATTTTGAATTATTAAACTTGTCTATTAAAAATACTTGTATAGAATTATTTGATTCTAAAAAAGAAGGAATTACTTTTGAAGATAGAAATAAAAATATAGTAATTGCTGCATTTATAAGAGAAGGGTTAGAGGATGTAACCATAAGAATACAACGCTTAATTGAGTATTTAAAAAACGAGTATGATATTAACCCAAAGGTGATACTTGGAAGTGAAGTAGATGGATTTAATAAAATTAATATTTCATATAATGATGCCTGTGTTTTGTTAAATAATAAAAGTACTTATGGCGGAATAATTACGAAAGAACCTAGAGAACTTAGACTTAGTTTATTTAATGAGAGAGTTCAGGAATTCCGCAAGGGTATGGTCGATAATATAGATGATGTTGAAAAAGTAATGAATATCTATGAAGCTTTTGCAGAAACAATAGAATTTTATAATTTATCAACTTCACTAGTTAAGAAAACATGCTTTGATATTGGAGGGGGAGTATATTTTTCTTATATGATGGAAAAAGGAGAAGTATCAGATAATAAATTAAATTCTTTATTAATTTCTTTGCAAAATTGCAGCAGTAATGATGCAATAAAGATAACAAGGGATTTTATTATGCAGATACTTCAAGGCGATATTGGAGAAAGTCATGAAATTATTAGAAAGGCAAAATCATATATTAATGACCATTTAAATGAAGATATTTCAGTATACAGTATTGCAGAGATGCTTTACTTAACTCCTACCTATTTTTCAAAGTTATTTAAGCATAGTACTGGAGAAGGCTGCAATAATTATATTATTCGCAAACGAATACAAAAGGCGAAATCATTATTAGAAACTACCAGTATGAAAACAGGTAAAATAGCCACTTTAGTAGGATACAAGGATACTAATTATTTTTCATTGGCATTTAAAAAGCAAACAGGAATGTCACCAACTGAATTTAGAGAAAGCAGCGACAAAGATAATTAAGGATATTCATTTGTGTAGTATTAATATAATTTGAAAGAATAACTTTTATGTTTTGCTAAACCATATAACCCACGAAAATAAACAATAAATGTGTTCCTTTTATAGTAGAAAGGAGGCATTAGTTTTGGAGTTTCGTGGTTTTGTTTATTTTATCCATAAGGACATGTAGAGTAATATTAGAGTGACAATATAATACATGGATATTAAATTGAAAATAGGCAATTTAAACGTTATAATTAGATTACATAAGTAATAGAAAAAAATAACATGGGGTAGAGATAAAGCAAATAAAGATTTGATAGAAAAATCATTATGCTTAGAAAGAAACGCACCATTGGCTCAAATTTATTAATTGTAGGAGAGGTTGTATGTATGATATTAGTTAATTGTGCTTGGAGACAGGATGATATTATTAAGGTAGTGGAAAGTGCGAAGTTAGATAATAAAAATGTTTTTAAATTCATTAAGGTTGAAGGAATAAGGATATTTTTTGATACGTTTTTGGATGATGTAGAAGGTATAAAGCTGATAAAAAACGCTATAAAGGAAATTCCAGGATATCAAGCGTTGTTCATAGATATTGTACCAATTGTTAATGGAAGTATGTTTCAAGGGTATAGCAAATTATTATATTAGCAAAAATAAATTTACATGTAAATTTTAAGAAAGTCATGGCAATGGTATATACCATTGCCATGACTTTTTATGGGAATTATATATTTACTGATGTGACATAACTGTAACATTAGTTGGTTATAATGTGATAAGAATTATAGTAAATGGCATTATCGTTAAGCGATATTACAGAAAACTAAATTATAATAAAATTATCAAATGATTTCTTGAGTAAAATGGACAGGAGTTTTTTAGAATTGCCACAAAGGAGTTTTGGTTATGTTAGGGTTAATTAAAAAGGTAATATATATAATACTTATTTTTTTTGTAGGGCTATTTATAGGTTCGTCATTTTTTATTAGGGCAAAGTATGATTCTTTTTTATATGGTGATAAGCCAATTCTTCAAAATCAAGAGCTTGGAATTTTTATTTTAATAATAGTTTTGCTAATCTTATTAAGTATAGTTTTATATAAATTGTGTTTGAAATTAAATAAGTATAGTAAAAAGATAGTAATTCCAGTAACATTGCTATTTAGTTTTGCTATTCAAGTTATTATTATATTTTTATTTACTAAGTTACCAACAGCCGATTCCCAAACAGTATTATCATTGGCTTTAAACATGCTATATAAGAATGATTATTCTACATTTAAGACTGGTGGCTATCTTTTTATGTTTCCTTTTAACTATTCCACAGTTTTATATTTAAAATCTTTGTTAGCTATATTTCCAAATAACTATTTAGTTATTAAAATTTTTAATATAATATTTACCCTAGTCACAACTTTAATGATTTATTTAATATACAAGAAAATAAATTATAGATCGAAAGAAAATGACTACGGTGTCCTAATTTTTGCAGCAACGTATATACCATCTTTATTCATGAGTAATTTTATTTACAACGATATAATAGCTACAGCATTTCTTACCACGGCTATGTATTTTTTAATAAGATTTGTAAAAGAAAAATCTATAAAGTATATAGTGATTTTCTCAATATTTTTATCAATTGGAAATTATTTTAGAAGCACAGGGGTAATTATACTAATAGCTGGGATAATTTACGTCTTGCTCAGTATAAAGGAAATTGGAATAAAGAAGGTAATAACCTCTTTTTGTATATTGGGATTATTATTTAATATTCCTAATTATTTTCAAAATGTATATCTTCAAGGAAATCATATTATAGATCAATCTGTTAGCAAAAATTCTGCACCTATATATATGTGGATTAATATGGGATTGAACAAGGACACACTTGGTTATTGGGATAATATGAAAAGCTATAATATATATCAAAGACAAGGAAATTATAATAAAGAAAAAAGTACAGAGTTGTTTAAGAAAGAAATAAGTAATAAATTATCTAATATGAGTTTTAGTGACTTGGCAAAGTTTTACTACAACAAAATCGTATGGACTTGGACTGAGGGAACATATCAAATTGAAACATTTGGTATTGGCAACGCAGAAGCATCTAATTCAAGTGGACGTATGGGCAGAGCACAATCTCAATATATTTATAATACTTTTGCTACAGATTTGTTTAAAGGAAATTCAGTATATAGAAGTGGATTAATCTGGATATTATATGTAATGAATTTCTTAATGTATTGTTTTATTTTAATAAGATTGATAAGTGGAATAAAATTTAAAAGATTTGATGAAGTTTTTTTAACCTTAGTGATTTTAGGGTTTATTGGATTCTATATTTTATGGGAAATTAAATCTAGATATATTTACCCAGTTTATCCGTTATTAATAGTTTTATCATACATAGGATTTAAAGATGTATATGATTTTATGTCAAAAAGAAATTTTATACAATTTATATCAACATTTAGAAAGAGGTTATAAAATATGCGTAAGAGAGTATATGGTATGTTTATAATTATGTTATTGTATATTTGTTCTTTGTCGCTCGTTTCCTGCGAGGCTATTACTGCTCAAAATATAAACATTAATTCTGCTGGAGGAGCCAATGGTAGGCTAGGGATAAATGGAGGACAAAGAATGAACGGAGGATCAAGGCTAAATGGTGGACCAGATGACAATAATGGAAATTTGAAGAGTGAAATGATAAATGCTGATCTTATGGGAAAAATAATATCTATTGATGGTAATTCTATAAATATAGAATTAATTGAAATGAGTCAAAACAGTAAATCCCAAAATATAAATAATGATAAGCAGAATGCAAATCGTAATCAAAATAATGATAATAACAATAAGCAATTTCAAAGAGGTTTTCAGAGAAATGTGCCAGAAATGAACTATACAGGCACCTATAAAACAATCACAGTAAGTGATGATGTTAACATATCACAAGAATTAAATATTGGTCGTGAAAATCAAAATGATGACTTAAAATCTTCTATAAAGGTATCAGACTTGAAAAAGGATCAAATTATAATGATTTGGTATAAGGAAAATACTGAAACAGTAGATAGAATTAGTGTAGTGCAGTCTTAGATGGTAAATTTCATACAATTATTGATAGCTTCATATAAATGAACATTTATGCAGATTGCGAGAGTACTTTTAATACCTCCACATCTCCTTTTAATAGCTATAATTAATGTTATGTTAATTTTCTAGTTTTTCTCGAAAATGATGTAGAATTTGGATGAATCATGTTATAATATTAGTGAATTTCACTGAATTATTAAGCGTGAAGAAGTTTGCTGCGAAGAAATTTATAATAATTCTGTCGATTATTGTCCTGTGTGCTTTTTTAAGCTATAAAAGTATGTTTTTAATTAGAAATAAAGTATCACTATATACTGGTGACGGAATATCATATATGTCTAAAGTTGATAATAAATCCTTCTACATATATAAGTATGGAAAAGGTAAAAGGGTTTGACTTCGATAGTGATAAGCTATTTATTCCAGTTGACATAACTCCAAACTCTGGAAATTTAACCTATAACGATTATAATTTAACATTTAGCAGGCCAGCAGATATGGTTGTTGTATTAGACAAGAAAAATGATTCTAGAATAGTTACAGATTCTTACTACGATGTTTTTTACTATATGTATGCTAAGAAATTAAAAATGATAGATGAAAATCCATCTTATGAAAAAAAGAACAGTGGAATCTTTAATCCAATGTATTTATGTTTGAACAGGTCGTTATATTTACCGGAAGATAAAACAACAATTCCTCTACAAAAATATGAAACAGGTAAATTGGTTCAAGGAGATGGTAATCCAGATCACAAGGATTATAATTCATTAACTGATTATGCAGTAAATGGAGATAAAATAGAACTTAGGATACCTTGGCAGCTTTTAAACGTTATGGATCCATCCACCAAAATGGTTATGGATGATTTCTACAATAAGAACCAAATAACTGCATTGAAAATACCAGGAGTTTACATAGGCGGAATAGTAACTAAAAATAATGTTATTACTGAAAATACCAGTATGGAATTATATAGTTGGAATGAATGGAATGTGCCAACTTACCATGAAAGACTGAAACCTTCTTACTACATTTTAAAGGATGCGTTTAAATCAATTGGCCACTAATACTGCTGATAACTTTCAGCAGTAAATTATTTCTAAGAGATAAGTGATATTTTAGAAAGAGGTTGAGTATGGAACAATATGTTTATCTATCGATAATATTCTTCTCTTTAATAACGTTTTTCTTATATATTTATATAGTGTTTGAAAAAACTGTTGAAACTTATAGAAATAAAAGAAGGAAGAAGTACTATAAAAAATTAGTACCTTATGTTGATTTTATTGTTAATGAAATTATAGAAGGTAAAGATTTAGAACTTTTTGCTACCAAAAATCTTAAAATTCTTTGTAAAAATAAAGAAAAGAGAGAAATTATAGAGGAACGGTTAATTCATTATTTTGAAGAGTATAAAGGCGAATTCTTATCCAAACTTATTGAATTATGTGAATATACAAAGATTGTTAAATATGAAATACAGAATCTAAAAGATAAAAATAACTTTAAAAAAGCTTTAGCTGCTAAACGGCTAGGTGAATTTAGAGAATGGAAATCAGCTGGTGCTTTACTAAATGAATTAAGAACAAGAAATAGTGATGTTCAATACAATATTCTTTTAGCCCTTGCAAAGATAGGGGATGAAGATTATTTTATTAAGGCCTTTGAAACTATTGATTCAGCCGTAATTTTAAGTGAAAGAAGCTTAATAGAAATAGTTGACAGCTTTGAAGGGAATAAACATAAAATTAACAAGTATATGATAAACCAAGATAATAGTTTCATTGCTGGGGTATTTATAAAGTCAGCTGGGAATCAAAAGGATATATCTTTAAGCAAAGATATATCGCAATATTTATTTAATGAAAATAAGGAATTAAGAATTGCATCAATTAAAGCTATAGGCGGTATTGGAGATGAGACATATTTAGAAGATATTATAAAGCTTTTAGAGGATAATGAATGGGAAGTAAGGGCGATAGCGGCAAGGGCCCTTGGGAACTTTACTGATAGCAGAATATTGACGCCACTAACAAAAGCACTTTCTGATAATGAGTGGTATGTTAGATATAATGCTGCAACATCTATATTAGATCATAAGGACGGTATAAATGTAATTTCAGATGTTTTGCGTGGAGAAGACAAATTTGCTAAGGATATAATTATATCGGCTATAGAAAATTCATCTAACGGTGCTTATTTATATGAAAATTCTCAAAATCCATATAAAGTAGAATTAGCTCTTTTAATAAAGGAGTATACTGATGATAAAAACAAGGAGATTGCTACGTGAATATAGGATTTATTAGACAGTTAATTATAGACTTTAATTTCATCATACTTTATTATGTGTTAACTATTAATGGAATATATTTTATGCAGTTGATTTTATCTACGTTTAGTTTATATAATTATATTAAAAAAATGAATTACTCGGACTACAAGAAATATATTTACTCAAACAATATGATACCTATCTCAGTATTAGTACCAGCTTATAATGAGGAAAGTACGATAGTAGATAATATAAAGTCTTTATTAGCTTTAAATTACTCAGCCCATGAGGTTATAGTTATTAATGATGGTTCAAAAGATGATACCTTCAGAAAGGTAGTTGAAGCTTATAATTTAACTGAAATAAATCAACCAATAAGGCACTTAATTAAAACAAAAAAAGTGCGAGGCATATATAAAAATTTGGATTATCCAAAGCTAACTTTAGTTGATAAGGAAAATGGAGGAAAAGCGGATGCCCTAAATGTTGGCATAAACGTATCTAAGTATCCGGTGTTTACATCCATTGATGCAGATTCAATGCTTGAAAGTGATTCTTTAGTTAGAGTAATAATGCCATTTATTGAAGATAAGTTAACAGTAGCTGTTGGTGGAATTGTAAGAATAGCTAATGGTAGTAAAATTAAAGATGGAAAATTAGAATCCATTGGGCTCCCGAAAAATAAGCTGGCAATGTTTCAGATTATTGAGTATTTAAGAGCATTTCTAACAGGAAGAATGGGATGGAGCGCATTAGATTGTTTGTTGATTATTTCAGGAGCTTTTGGTGCTTTTAAGAAAGATATAGTAGTACAGGTTGGTGGATATAGTAGTAATACTATTGGGGAAGATATGGAACTTGTAGTTAAAATGCACAAATATTTAAGAAAGAATAAAATTAAATACAAAGTTAAATTTATACCTGACCCTGTATGTTGGACACAAGCTCCAGAAAAGGTAAAGGACTTAAGAGGCCAAAGAAGAAGATGGCAAATTGGTTTAATGGACAGCTTACTTAGGCACAAAGATTTACTAGCAAATCCAAGATACGGTATAATAGGAATGTTTGGAGTTCCATATTTTTGGATCTTTGAAATGCTTGGGCCTGTAATTGAAACATTAGGATATATTTTTATTCCGTTATCATATGTGTTTGGATTGCTTAACGTTAGATACTTTATTTTGTTTTTAGCTTCATCTATACTTTATGGTATAATACTATCTATAGGAGCAATTTTACTAGAAGAGTATACTTTTAGTAAATATCCATCCATTAATCAGTTAGTTAAGCTTACATGGTATGGCATAATAGAGAATTTTGGATACAGGCAAATGACAACATTATTTAGAATAGATGCAATTGTAAGATTTAAAAAGTTTCGGAATAGTTGGGGAAAAATAAAAAGAGAAAGTTTTAGCAGCAATTAATACAATATTTATTTTGTAATGAAAAAGGCAAATTTATCGAAAGGTAAAGACGCAAAGCCATGGGCCTAAACAGTATTTTATACTGCAATGGCTGCCAGGTTGCCAGGACTCTTCTTTTAGAAGGCTTCAGGCCTACATAAGAGGAGGGATTAAATATGTCCATATCAAAATTTATCATATCTTTATTTATATCTATAGTTTTAATTATGCCAACAAATGCAGCCTTGGCAAGTCAAAATTTTAGTCCAATTAATAACCACATAAATTCTACATGGCTTTGGGATACAAGCCAGATTATAAAATCTTCAGATAAAATTCTTAAATTTCTTTCTAGTAATAATATAAAAGTTTTATATCTTCAAATAGATTACAGTGTAAAGCCTGACATTTATAGAAGTTTCATAAAAAAAGCTTCATTAAAAGGAATTAGTGTACATGCATTAAATGGATCACCAGATTGGTTATCTGATGGAGGCGCAAATAAAGAAAAAGAATTCTTGGATTGGTTAACAAAATTTCAAAGTACTTCATCATCTAATGAAAAATTTAAAGGCATTCATTTAGATATAGAACCATATTTAAATAAGGATTATGAAAGTAATATGAATAAAGTTCTAGAGAATTATCAAAAATCCTTATTAGATGCTCTTAATAATAGTAATTCCTTAGGATTATCATTAGGAATTGATATACCTTTTTGGTTTGATGGAATAAAGGTCAATACTAAGTATGGAACTGGTTCATTAGCTGAGTGGACTTTGAAAAATATAGATAATGTTGTAATAATGGCATATAGAGATAAGGCTGAGGGAAATAATGGGATCATTCAGGTGGCTTCAGAAGAAATGGTCTTAGGCCAGCAATATGGATCTAAAGTTACTATAGCTGTTGAAACACAGAAATCTGCTGAGGGAAATTTTGTAAGCTTTTATGAAGAAGGAAATAGCTATATGAATGCGGAGTTAAGTAAAACATATTATGCATATAAAGATAACTCTAGCTTTGGAGGCTTTGCAGTTCATCATGTAATGAGCTGGATGAATCTCAAAAAATAAAATGAAAATAGCGAATATTGTGTTAAATTATAGTAAATAATGTTGAAAAATTTTCATGTTAATGATAATATTTCTTATGTATTGGAGACTTTTAAAAGCTAATGCGCAATTGGAAACTATGAAGAATTCTTTTACGTGGGCACCTTAAGAATTTGGAGTTAGTGGTGCAACCTGCCAGTTGAAAATCAATTATTTTAATAATTATTGATTTCTTCTGGCTTTTTTTATTTAAGGGGGATGAACAAATGAGAAGTATTAAAATTAAAATTTTTTCAGCAATTTCACTGTGTTCTATTTTTATTGCTGTGTTAATCGGATTCGTCAGTATATCACATGCAACTAGTGTAGCGGCAACTGATTCTAAGGAAAAATTGACTTTAACATGCGAGAATAAAGCAGGTGAACTTAATTCAACAATAACTAAAGTTGAGGAATCAGTAAATACTCTTTCGGAAATCGCTTTAGATAATCTAGATGATGTAAATAAATTTTCATCTGATTCTGAATATGTGAAAAATTATCAAGATCATCTTGAAGGTATAGCTGAAAAATTCGGAGAAAATACAGCTGGGGCGATGACTTTTTATATAAGATTTAACCCACAATTTACTTCGCCAACATCAGGGATTTTTTATTCTAAACCAGATGAAAATAGTAAGTTTGAAAAACTTACTCCAACAGATTTTAGCAAATATGATCCTAGTGATACTGAACATGTAGGATGGTATTATATACCAGTAGATGCAAAGAAGCCAGTATGGATGGATCCATATTTAAATTCTAATATTAATACACAAATGGTTTCTTATGTAGTGCCATTGTATAAAGATGGAAAATCTATTGGTATAGTTGGAATGGATATTGATTTTAAACAAATCCAGAATATAGTTCAAAATACGAAAATTTATGATTCAGGATATGCTTTCTTACTCAACAATAAAAATGATATTATATATCATCCAGCAATTGAAACAAAAGAAAATCTATCGACTATAGAAAATGGCTCATTAAAAGGATTTGCAGATGAGATTAGCAATAATTCATCCTCTGAAAAACAGTTTTCATATACATATAAAGGCATAAGTAAAAATGCAAGTTACGCTCATCTTTCGAATGGGTGGGTATTAGCTTTAACAGCGCCTTCAGATGAAATTTTAAAGCAATCTAATAATCTTATTAAAACAATAATTTTATTTATTATAATTGGGTTAATTTTATCTAGTATAGTTGCTTTTTATCTTGGGAATATTATAGCAAAGCCAATAGTAAAAATTACAAATGTTATGAAAAAGGCAGGCAAATTGGATTTAACCGATAATAATATAGATGATTTATTAAAACATAAAGATGAAATTGGTCAGCTTTCTAATGCATTTAATACAATGAGAAATGAATTTGTGATTTTTATAAAGGAGACCTTAGAAAAATCAAAGGATTTAACTTCAGGTAGTGAAAAACTTTCTGTAACTGTAGAAGAGCTTACTAACAAAGCAGAAAATATAGAAAAAGTGATAAATACAATAGCTGAAGGTGTTCAAGAAACAAGCGCAGCTTCTGAAGAAATAAGTGCATCCATACAAGAAGTTGATTCTAGCATAAGCATATTATCAAGTAAAGCATTAGAAGGAAGTAATATTTCAAGTAAAGCTAAAGAAAAAGCAATGGAAGTTAAGAATAATGGGATAATTTCGATTGAAGAAACTAGAAAAGTATATAACGAGAAAAAAGAAAAAGGATTAAAAGCTATTGAGGATAGCAAAATCGTGGATAATATAAAAGTAATGGCTGATACAATTTCGAGCATATCAGAAGAGACAAATTTACTTGCACTAAATGCCGCAATAGAAGCAGCAAGAGCTGGGGAACAAGGAAAAGGTTTTGCTGTAGTTGCAGAAGAAGTAAGAAAGTTAGCTGAGCAATCATCACAGGCAGTAGCAAATATACAAGATACAATTTCAAAAGTTCAAAGGGCATTTCAAAACCTTTCTGATAATAGTAAAGATATATTATCATTCATATTAGAAAATGTAGACCCTCAATTTGAAGCTATGAAAGCTACAGGTGATCATTATTATAATGATGCAGATTTTATAACAAAAATGTCTGATGAAATAGCATCTATGAGTGAAGAATTAACAGCAACAATCACACAAGTAAGTGAAGCTGTACAAAATACAGCTGAAACAGCACAAAAATCTTCAGAAAATACTGAGGAAATAAAAGAAAAAATAGATGAAACAATAAATGCAATAGACAAAGTAGCAGCAACATCACATCATCAAGCAGAACTTGCGCAGCAGTTAAATCAAATGGTAAATAGATTTAGAATTTAAGATTTTATTTTAATAAATAATATGTGGATTTTTTTACATAACCCTATGGAGACTTTATGCAAGGGGGTTATGTTTTTTTATGTCGAGGAAATTATAGAATTTCTAACTGTTGAAATTGAGTGATATCACCGATTGCGAGATTTTTAAGTGGTGAAAAATGAACAATGAATGATGAATGATGAATGATTAAGGAAGAAAAGCCTTTGGCTTTTCAAAAATAAAATGTTTAAGAAATTACGAAGTAATTTCAACCTTAATTATTCACCATTAATTATTCACTGCTAATAAAACGTGGCAAAGCCACTTTTGTTATTTAAACATATGTTTAACATAGATTTAGTTTATATGCTGTAGAAAGGATAAAGTGTTAAGTATATAATGGTTATAAGAAAATTATGTCAAAATAATTATACCAACTTAAACTATGCATTATGAAAGCTTGGAGGAAATATGAAAGTATTTAAAAATAGAACGTCTATAATATTCTTAAGTATTTTTTTTATACTATTGCTATTTCTTTTTAACATATATCAAGAATATCACAAAAAACAATTGCAAGCTGAAAAAGGAAGCATAGATCTTACTAGTTGGAATTTTGAAAAAGACGGAGTCATAAGCCTTGATGGAGAATGGGAGTTTTATTGGAATCAGTTATTAACAGAGGATGATTTTAAGAATGGAAAATCAATAAAGTCAGATGGTTATTTTAGAGTTCCAAGTGTTTGGACCAATTATATTTCTAATAACGCAAAATTTCCAGAACAAGGTTACGCAACATATAGATTAAAAGTTAAAACAGATGATTTAGATTCTTTAAAAGGATTGAAGATTTTAACAACTTCAACTTCGTATAAGCTTATGGTAAATGAAAAGATTGTTGCAGAAAATGGAGTAGTTGGAATAACAAAAGAAACTTCTGTTCCTGAATATAGACCTCAAGCTGTTAGTTTTCAAAATACTTCAAAGGAATTCGATATTATAGTACAAGTTTCAAATTTTACATATTCTAGAGGTGGAATTTGGCATTCTATTTATTTAGGAAGTGATCAAGGAATAAGGGCACTCAAGGAATTTAACTCAGAAAAAGATATGTTTATGCTTGGTGTAGTTGCCATTATGTCCCTATATCATATAGCTCTTTTTCTTATTCAAAAGAGAGATAAATCAGCTTTATATTTTGCATTAGTGCTAGTAGTTACTGCTATAAGAACTGCTATTACAGGGGAATATGTAATTCTTAATTATATTCCATCAGCAGATATAACTTGGATGGTGCCATTAGAATATATGACAATATATTGGGGATTAATTATGGCAATGGCATTTGTTAATGAATTATATCCAAAAGAGGTACCCAAAAAAGTAACTAAAGCTACAATGTATGCGGGTATTATTTTAAGCATATTTACTATTTCTGTGCAAATAAGCACTTTTACAAGGTATTTAATATATTATGAAATATTAATTGGCACTTTATATTGTTATATAACATTCTCGGTTATGAAAGCAGCTATGAAAAAGCGAGAAGGGGCTTTTTTGCTACTGTTAGGATCAATAATAATTTTAATTGCATATATGAATGATGTCTTATATTATTGGAATGTGATTTACGATAGAGATGGTCCAAGTATGGAAGCAGCGGTATTTATAGTTATATTTATTCAAGCATACATTTTAGCAGCTAGATTTTCATTAGCCTTTAAAAAGGTAGAAAAATTATCAGAAAAGCTTATTTCACTTGATAAGTTAAAAGATGAATTTCTTGTTAGCACTAATTATGAGTTAATCACATCATTAAATGGAATTATAAATATAGTTCAATCACTATTAAAAGGTATAGGGGGACAGCTTAACTTAAGCCAAGAAGAAAATCTCCAAATAGTGCTTGCTTCTTTAAGAAGGTTATATAATTTAATAAATGATGTTTTAGATATTTCAAATTTGGCGTATGATTCGCTAAAATTGCACCCAAAGCCATTAGATATAAGAATGATAGTAGAATCTGTAATATTTGTACTTGAATATTTAAAAGGTGAAAAGAATATTGTTTTTATTAATCTCATACCCAAAGATGCACCAGCCGTGTTATGCGATGAGGAGAGACTTGGCCAAATTTTTTATAACATACTTGAAAATGCACTTAGGTTTATTGAAAATGGAAGCATAACAATAAAAGCTGAATTATCTGAAGATATAGCTACAATATTTGTTGAAAATGAAGGTATAGGAATAAAAAATACTAATCTAGATAGTATTTATAATTCCTTTGAACAAGAGAATTGTAATAAAAGTATAAAATATGAAGGAACAAGCCTCGGGCTATCTATTGCAAAACAGTTAATAGAGCTTCAAGGTGGAACTGTGGGAATAAAATCTCAACACGAAAAGAGTTCTTGTTTTCTATTTACATTACCGCTAGCTAAAGGAAATCCAGAAAAAGTTATGGAGAAAATTCAAGAACATTTTCAGGCAACAAATATTGAGGTGGAAGAGATCAATAATGAGAAGATTCTTGATAAATATGATATTCTTGCTATTGAATATGATACTGTAAGTCTTAAAGTGTTAATTAATAATCTTAATTTATATGGGTATACGGTAAAAGGAGTTGGAAATGGGTATGATGCGCTTAAGCTTGTAGAAAGCGGAATAAAATTTGATGCTGTGATTATAGATATAATGATGCCAGGAATTTCAGGGTATGATACTCTAAAAAAAATTCGTGAGCAATATCTTCCAGTCGAATTACCAGTATTACTTCTTACAACAAGTAAACGTACCTACGAAATTTCCACCGGCTTTAGACTTGGAGCCAATGATTATTTAACAAAACCTTTTGAGCCAGAAGAATTAAATGCTAGAGTAAAGAGTCTAATAGATATGAAGAAAGCTGTAAATAAACTCATAGCTACAGAATTATCATTTTTACAGGCTCAGATTAAGCCGCATTTTATATACAATGCTTTAAGTGTTATTTCTTCCTTAAGTTTAATAGAGCCAGAAAAAGCGAAGGAGCTTATCCTTAACTTATCTGATTACCTAAGAGGTAGTTTCGAGTTTGAAAGTAAAAATGGTCTTACAACCCTTAAAAGGGAACTTAATCTTGTAAAGTCTTACCTTGCAATTGAACAAGCAAGATTTAAGGAACGTATTTGCGTTGAATTTGAGGTTGAAGTTGATGATTTAGTAGATTGTACAGTACCCGTGCTTTGTATACAGCCTTTGGTAGAAAATGCAGTAAGGCATGGAATTATGCCTATGATTGATGGAGGTAAAGTAGAGGTTAATGTTAAAGATAAAGGTGAGTATATTAAGATATCAATTAGTGATACGGGTATAGGAATTAGTGAAGCAAAATTACATAATATACTTTTGGGAAAATTAGAAAATGGAAGCATAGGAATAAAAAATATTCATAAAAGGCTTATGAAACTATATGGAAAGGGAATTACTATAAAATCAAAAGAGGGAAATGGTACGATAGTAGAATTTGAGGTGCCTTATAGTGAGAATAGGAGGAATGAACATGAATATTCTTATGGTAGATGATGAAATAGATATTTTAAATGAAATAAATTTTTATGTGAAAAAATATAAAAAGTTCGACTCTTCAGTAATATGCACGAACCCTTTAAGGGCTTTAGAGGAAGCTAAAAAAGCATCTTTTGATATTGCATTATTGGATATAGAGATGCCAGGAATGAACGGGCTTGAGTTAGCAGAACAGTTACAAACCCTTTTTCCTCACATGAGACTTGCCTTTATTACAGCCTACAACTCTTATGCTACGGAAGCTTTTGATGTAAATGCAATTGATTATGTTTTAAAGCCAATTAGGGAGGAAAGACTTATAAAAGCTTTGGATAGACTTACTTTAGAAAAAACAAGTACTATTGAAAAAAATGAGAATATGTTGAAATTTTATATACAAACTTTAGGTAAATTTGTTATTAAGAGTGGAAATAATATAGTAAAGTGGAATAGAAAAAAATCATCTGAGCTCTTTGCTTACCTAATTGAAAATCAAGAAATGCCTGTACATAAGGAGAAATTATGTGATTTGCTTTGGCCTGATTTTGAACCACAAAAGGCTTTGGTTAATCTCCAAAGTACAATATATTCTATTAGAAAAATTTTTAATGAATATGATAATTGTGTTGTAAGTATTAAATATGTTGGTGATAATTACATACTTCATATAGAAAAAGCTTATATTGATGTGGTTGAATTTGAAAAATATCTAAAGGAAGCATTAGTTATGAAAGATATAACTTTATTAAAAAAGGCTTTAGATATATATAAAGGAGATTACTTAGAAGAAGAAGGCTGGCTATGGGCTGAACCCAGAAAGCAAGAATTAAGAAGAAAATATGAAGAAGCTATTAAAATATCAAAAAGGAATACATTATAGGAACTGAATATTATAATTTTTAAAATATAAAGAAAGCTAAAAGAAATATTATTAGCTTTCTTTTTTATACGAAAAAATATTATAAAAAAGAAAAATATTTTCTTTGTAAATGTTTGCAAGAACTATTTTCGTTATTTTTGTCAGAGTTTTGTCAGAAGTTAAATTTAAAATATAATGAGGTTATTGTTATATTTTGAATAAGGCACAATCAAAAAAATAACAAGTCCATCTGTCAAGCCTATTTTCCATCATGCTACGTCAGCAGATTGCCCTAATAGGCTCGCTATGAGACCAATCCGCTTCCTTGCCTGATGAAAAATAATCATGGCATTTTGGACTTGTTATTTTCTTTCATGTGCCTAAAGTTGTTAAATTAATGTAAGAAAAGAAGATTGGAGAATGAAAATGGAGGTCAAAAATTTATTAATTTTACCTTTAAGTAAAAAAGAAAAGAAGAGTTTTACAAATGAAACCATAAAAATAAATGTTCACAGGGCAAAGATGTATAGTAAGTTTATAATATCTATTGAAATAATAATGTGTTTAGCTGATATATTTTTTAAGCATAATTATTCTATTGCAGGTTTTAATTTTAATATTTATCTTGCATTACATTTAATAATGCTTAGCATCAATTTAGTATACTTGTTATTTTTAAGCAAGGTTAATATTTGCGAAGAGAAGGGAAATATTATAAGTTTCAGTATAACGAGTTATGTTACATTTATGATGATTTGGGGTGCAATTATTTCTTTAATGGAACAAAAAATTTATGGACAAGTGATGGTATACATGATAAATGTGATAATTTTCTCAGTAGTTTATTATATTGATAATAAGAATCTATTATTTTCATATTTTATATCAGCTTTTGTATTATTCTTTGGATTACCATTTTTTCAAGAATCAAAAAATATTATTTTAGATCATTACATAAATGGGATTATCTTTTTAGTTTGTTCATATATTACTTCGCGAATTTTATATAAAAATTTATATAATGATTTTATTAGTAAAAGATTAGTTATGGAAGCTAATGATAGACTGAAAAATGAAATAGAGGAAAGTAAAAACTTGTATGAAAAACTTGAAAAAACTAATAAAATGCTGAAGAGGAATTCTTTAAAGGATGAGTTGACTAATATTCATAATAGGAGAGCTTTAAGAGAATTTATCGATAATATTTTCATTAAAATGAAAAAGAAAAAGAAACCAATATCCGTTATAATGATTGATATAGATGACTTCAAATTATACAATGATAAATATGGCCACGTAAAGGGTGATGAAGTTTTAAAGAAGGTTTCAAAACAGTTAAAAGATACTGTTAGAGATTCACGAGACTTTGTTGCTAGATATGGAGGAGAAGAATTTATATTTATTTCCTTAGAAACAGATAGAGATGAAATCTATGAAATTGCAAATAAAATAAGAGAAAGGGTAAATAACTTAAAAATTATCCACGAGTATTCTAAGGTATCAAATTATGTAACCATAAGCTTAGGAACAGCTACGGTTATTCCATTTAACGAAAACTCAGTATATGACTGTATAAAAAATGCAGATATTGCATTATACCAGGCGAAATTTAAAGGGAAGAATAGGATAGTAGGTTAAACAAGGGAATCCTTATAAAGCATAAAAGTTTTATAAGGATTTTTTCTGTTTTAATTAAAGTTAAAATCATAAACCCAGATTATTCACGACACATTAAAAAGCCATGCTTTGCATGGCTAAGATACTGAATTCTATAAATATTGAGCTTTCACTTAAAAAGTGATAAAAAATATAGAAAATGAGACTCAAATTTGTT
>JAJXWH010000095.1 GCA_021781745.1 Bacillota bacterium
AATTTTAGTTGAACTTATCCATATTGGAAAAAGTTTAATCTTAGCTTACTCAAAATAAAGAATTGCTGGTTTACTTAAATGTATTTATTATATTCTGTTCAATTTTCAAAGACCATTTTCTTTCTTATAACTACTTTTGTAATTTGTTTTGATTTTTCGTCACCCTCAAGCGACTTTCTTAGTATATCACTTGCTTTCGACATTGTCAATAACTTTTTTCAAATCTTTTTTATCATATTTCTTAAAAATACTTTATCAATTTCCTCAAAAGTTATATGTCGTTTAGCGACATTTTTTATCTTATCATGTTATATATATTATGTCAACCCTTTATTCATTAGTATATTAAAATTTATTACTCCTAATAGCATTTCAAGTTGCAAGATACACTTAAATTATATAAATGATTTCTAAAATATCGTATTTAGAATATCAGACTATTTTTTATCTATTCTATAATAATTTTCAGTAAATTATATATATTATAAGAAATAATTTAAATAGATACCTGTTACTTTATTGTACCTTTACTTTTTACAATAAAATTATTAACACATATAAAAAAGGCATTGAAATACTCTGCTTACTTCTCAGTTGTTACACCGTAAATAATGTTTAAAAAATTATCATTATAATGTAACAACTTAAAGTTAATAATATACAAAGTCTAATTTTCAATGCCTTTTAACTAGTATCAGTTTTCTTTTATCTTAAATTAACATTATCTTTTTTTCTTTATAACTAAAGGATACATAATAGATCCAATAAGGGTTTCTCCCTTCCCAATTTCACTATTTTTATCTGCAATTACATTATCTAATACTGCATCATCTCCAATAACAGTATTTTGCATTATAATGCAATCCTTTAGTTTAGTATTCTTACCTATATATACTCTTCTGCTTATTATGCAATTTTCAACTGTCCCTTCAATACGGCAGCCATTAGCAATAATAGAATTTATAACATTACTCTTTTCTGCATAATGTGTTGGGGCCTCGTCTTTGGTTTTCGTATAGATTGGTCTCTCTTCATTAAAAATTTCTTTATTAATTTTTCTATTCAAAAGTCCCACATTACTATCATATAGCGCCTTAATTGAATTTATACAATCTAAATGTCCTGTAAATTCATATGCTCCAACTGTTAATGTATTTAAGTTATTGTGAATATATTCTTTAACTTTTCTATGCATTCCACTACTTATACATTCATTTACAATATTTATAAACAGTTCAGTCTTAAGTATATACATCTCCATATTAATATTAGCCTTTGGACTTTTTCCTATATTTTCTCCTACACTAATTACGGTTCCCGAATCATCAAAATTTACTACTCCACAATCAACGAAAGCTTCATCTGCATTGTTTACCTTCTTATATACCATTGTAATATCTTTTCCAGTACTCTTATGGTATTCTAATACTTCATTGTAATCTATATTGCAAATCATATAGCTTGGTGCTAATAATACATATTCTCTCCTACTATGCGTTAAAAATTGTACATTTTCAGCAAAATTATGAACATCGTCATAAACAGGTTCTTCATAACCAAAATTAAAAACTTTTAATCCGTCTTTTTTTCTATTCAAATCCCATGGTCTACCATTAGTTAAATGGTCTATTAATGATCTTGATTTATTTTTTGTAAAAATACCTATACAATTAATTCCTGAGTTTGTCATATTTGATAGTACAAAGTCTATAACCCTATATCTTGCTGCAATTGGAACTGAAGCAAGAGATCTATTGACAACTAATTCTCCCATTCTATTCTCATTTTCATCTAAGTTAATTATACCAATGCAATTTTTCATTTCTTTCTCCCCCTTAGTGATCTTCTAAACAGCTTTGTTGTTTTCAATAACTGTACCCATTTTTACTTCTTCTTTTGCTGCTACAATAGCTATTTCATCACCTAAAGAAATCTTACAATCCTTTCTAACAATAGCTCCATTTCCAACAATCGCTTTTTCAATGACTACATTATCTCCTATTTTTGCATCTGTCATAATAATTGAATCACGAATAACTGAATTTTTACCTATCTGAACCCCTTGGAATATTATGGAATTCTCAACTTGCCCATTAACAACACAACCTTCAACAACCAATGAATTTGATACTTTTGCATTTTCACCTATATATTGCGCTGGTCTTACTGGGTTAACTGAATAGATTTTCCACTCTTCATCATGCAAATCAAGTTCATTATCATCCTTAATTAAATCCATATTTGCTTCCCATAAACTATCTATAGTACCAACATCTTTCCAGTATCCTTTAAAAGGGTAAGCTACCATTTTGCTTCCATCACCAAGCATGCTAGGAATTATGTTCATTCCAAAATCATTTTTTGAAGTTTTATCTGCTTCATCTTCTTTTAAATATTTCTTAAGAGTCTTCCAATTGAATATATAAATTCCCATGGATGCTAAATTATTTTTTGGATTTTTTGGTTTCTCCTCAAATTCATATATTGATAAATCTTCTCTAGTGTTCATTATTCCAAAACGAGATGCTTCGTCCATTGGAACTTCAATTACTGCTATTGTAGCATCCGCTCCTTTTTCTTTATGGAAATCTAACATTTTAGTATAATCCATTTTATAAATATGATCTCCAGATAAAATCAAAATATATTCAGGATCATATCTATCAACAAATTCTATATTTTGATAAATTGCATTTGCAGTTCCCTTATACCATTCTCCACCTTTTTCTTCTTGATATGGCGGCAATACGTGCACCCCTCCGTGAGCTCTATCCAAGTCCCACGCTTCGCCTATTCCAATATGCGCATTTAGTTCTAATGGCTTATATTGAGTTAATACCCCTACTGTATATATTCCCGAATTTGAACAATTACTTAATGGAAAATCTATAATTCTATATTTTCCACCGAATGGTACTGCTGGCTTCGCTAATTTCTTTGTTAATACACCTAACCTCGATCCTTGTCCACCAGCTAGTATCATTGCTACAATTTCATTTTTACCCATAATATTATCTCCTCTCATATGTTTTTGTTCTCATTAGATAAAATTTTATATTTTATGCTTTTATATTTAATAATATGCTTAACATATTGTATTATACCAATAAGTTTGTAGCCTATTATATTATCAATAATTAATACCACCATAATCTATTATTTGAGATACAGTATATTATATATCTCTTTTACATGTTTTTCCATAAACTTTATACAAAAATCATTCGCCAATTTTCTATTATCTACATAATATTTATATAAACTAAATTTTACGTAATATCTTGAAATTACGCGGAAAAATAGCTATTACTGCATTTTCTCCTACAAATTTATATTTTTCACTAACGTCTAATAAATTTACATAACATCCATTTAAGTTAATATCTTTAATTAATTTTTGTTCATTTGAAACATTAACTATGACTAATATTTTCTCATTTTCATAATTTCTTTCAAATGCCAATGCATCTAGATCTGTTTCATAGATGATTAAGTCTCCTTTTTTTAGACTATCTTCATTATTTCGTATATTTATTAACTTTTGATAAAAATCAACAAGTTGCTTATTCTCTTTCCCCCATGGATAACTTCTTCTATTATCAGGCTCTCTCCCACCTATCAAACCAGCTTCATCTCCATAATAAATAAGTGGTACACCAGGTAAAGTAAACTGAATTGTTGTAAGTACTTTTAATAATTCAATATTTCCATCTAAAACTGTTAAAATTCTTTCAGTATCATTTGTTCCCACAACATTCATATTTCCGAAAAAGCTTTCTCTAGGGTAATTTTCATATAAAGACATAATTCTTTGTCTGAATCTATCTGATTTTATATAACCTTTAGTAAAGTTAATTAAGCTTTCCCTTAAAGGATAGTTAGTTACTGCATGTACTTCTCTGCCCTGCAAATATTTTCTTCTTTTAGAGTAACTAATTTTATTAGATGCATCTTCCCAAATGTCTCCAAGAAGTACAGCCTCTTTATTAATTTCCCCAATCCTTTTTCTAATCAGTTCAATAAATTCATCCGGCAATTCATCAATTACGTCTAATTTCCACCCACTTGCACCTAGTTCTATCCATTTTTGCATAATAGCATCTTCATTTTGTATAATATAGTCAATATATCCCTTTTGCATGGAATTAATATTAGGCCTTTCACTTATTCCCCACCATGACTCATAATTAGATGGATATTTAATAAACTTATACCAATCATAATATTTTGAATTAGGAGAATTGTATGCTCCAACAGCATCAAAACTTCCTAGTTTATTAAAATATTTACTATCAGAACTAGTATAACTTAATACTACATCCAGAATAATCCTAATTCCCTTTCTTTTTGCTGCTTCACATAATTCTTTAAATTCATCATTCGTGCCAAACATCTCATCTACAACTTCGTAATCTCCGGTATCATATTTATGGCAGCTAGGAGATTTAAATATAGGGCTTAACTGTATTATACTTACACCTAAAGATTTTATATAATCCAGTTTCTTTATAATACCTTTTAGATTTCCTCCATAAAAGTCCCACCTAACAATTCTTCCAAAATTATCTTTAATATACATAGGACTATCATTCCACGTTCCATAAATAAATGAGTTTTCTTTCGGAGTATTTATCTTATTATTATTTCCGTTATAGAATCTATCTATAAGAATTTGATATATTACTCCCTCTTTATACCAATTAGGCATATAAGACTTTTCATATACAGTTATTTGATACGGTACAGGATTGTAGGTATATATTTGGCCAATTCCTCCCAAACGTTCATCATTGTTTCCATAATATAACCTATCATACCCATCAATTAGAATGAAATAATATTCTAATATTCCCAAAGCATCAGATGTATCAATTTCTACTGAATATCTAAATTCGCCATTATTTAGATATTCCTTTTGCATACCCATATTTAACCTAGTGCCATCAAACTGTACCAATTCTATAGCTACTACTATTTCCTTATCAATATTAATTGATAGTTTTACTTTTTGGCCAACCTCTACAGCTCCGAAAGGCTTCCTAAATTTTATGCTTTGCGAGTCATGTAATACCTGTATACCGTTCATTTGATTTACCCTCCTAAAGATTCTTATAAATTACCTCAGATCCCCAAATCCCTGTTGCGTATTCTTCTATTGTTCTGTCAGATGAGAATATTCCTGAATGTGCTATATTAACTCCACACATTCTTTGCCATTTATTAGCATCTCTATAAAGAGTATCAATTTTATCTTGAGCCTTTAGATATGAATCAAAATCTTGCAAAACAAAAAATTCATCATTGTAATTTATTAGATTTTCATAAATTCTTCTGAACTTTTCTTTATCGTTATGATACTTTCCATTTACTAAATCATCAATTACTCTCTTTACTCTTACATCACTATTATAAATATCAATGGATTTATATCCTCCATTTTGATAATAGTTAAGCACTTCGTCCGCAGTTAAGCCAAAAATTACTATATTGTCATCTGTTACTTCATCTCTTATTTCTATATTTGCTCCATCTAATGTTGCTACCGTAATAGCTCCATTCATCATAAATTTCATATTTGATGTTCCTGATGCTTCTTTTGTAGTTGTAGAAATTTGTTCACTTACATCTGTTCCTGGGATTATTTGTTCCGCTAGCGAAACTCTGTAATTCTGGATGAATACCACTTTCATTTTTGCATTCACTCTAGGATCATTATTTACTTTATTAGCAACACAATTAATTAGTTCAATAGTGTTCTTCGCTAAATAATACCCGGGTGCGGCCTTACCACCAAATATAAATGTTCTTGGAACTATGTCGTAATTAGGATTATCAACTAATTTATTGTATAAATCCATTATCCTTAGACAATTAAGCATCTGTCTTTTATAAGCATGTATTCTTTTAACCTGAACATCAAATATAGAATTAGGATCTATATTTATATTATCGTTTCTTAATATTAAATTTGCTAGCTTTTCTTTGTTAAATTTTTTTATTTTTCCCAATTGTTCTAGAACAACTTCGTCGTATAAGTGTCTTTCAAAGTTTTTTAAGTCGAGTGGATGTTTTATAAAACTATCACCAATAGTGTCTTCAATTAGTTTTGTAAGCTCCGGATTACTTTTCAAAAGCCATCTTCTATGAGTAATTCCATTTGTCTTGTTATTAAACTTATTTGGATATAAATAATAGAAGTCTATCATCTCTTTTTTCTTTAATATCTCAGTATGAAGCTTTGCTACTCCATTTACACTGTGGCTTCCCACAATTGCCAAATGTGCCATCTTAACTTCATCATCTGCTATTATAGCCATTCTTCTAATTTTATCTGAATTTCCCGGGTACTTGACTAACAATTCTGCACAATATCTGCGATTTATTTCTTCAACAATCATATATATTCTTGGAAGTAATTTTCTAAACATATCAACTGGCCATTTTTCTAAAGCTTCTGCAAGTATTGTATGATTAGTATATGATACTGTATTAGTAGTTATCCTCCAGGCTGTATCCCATTCTAATCCTTCTTCATCTACTAATATTCTCATAAGTTCTGGTATTGCCAGCGTCGGATGAGTATCATTTATATGAATTGCTACTTTTTCATCTAAAAGCTGTATATCCTTTCCGTGCTTTTTAAAGTGTCTAATTATACTTTGAATTCCTGCTGATACAAAGAAATATTGTTGTTTTAATCTAAGCATTTTTCCTTCGTAAAACGAATCTTCGGGATATAAAACTTGTGAAATTGATTCAACAGAATTTTTATACTTAATTGCTTGAAGAAAATCACCTCTGCTAAATGAAGAAAAATCGAACTCATTTGAAACAGCTTCTGCACTCCATAATCTAAGAGTATTTACTATCTCATTTTTATATCCCACGATAGGTGTATCATATGGTACTGCTAGGACTGGTTCAAAGTTTACGTGCGTAAAATTTAATCGTCCATTTACTTCACTTACTCTTATTTCTCCGCCAAATTTAACAATTTCAGCCTTTTCAGCTTTTCTCTTCTCCCAAACATTTCCTTCCCTTAACCAATCGTCAGATACTTCAACTTGTTTCCCATCAATAATTTTTTGTTCAAAAAAACCATACTTATATCTAATCCCACAACCATTTCCAGGAATATTTAAAGATGCCATGGAATCTAAAAAACAAGCTGCAAGTCTTCCAAGACCACCATTTCCTAATCCCTGGTCTTGCTCTAAATTCTCTAACTCCTCTAAATCTATATTTAATTCCGATAAAGCTTCCTTGCATATATCTCTTATACCTATATTTAATAAAGCATCTCCAAGAAGCCTTCCTAACAAGAATTCCATCGAAAAATAATAAACCTGTTTTTCTCCAGTCTTATTATACTTTTTATTAGTTTTAAGCCAGGTCCTTGTAACATAATCTCTTACTAAACTTCCTAAAGAATCATATTTTTGCTGATTAGTCCCTTCTTTTAACTCAATACCATGCATCTCTAAAAACTTATTAACATAAGCTTTTTTAAATGCTTTTTTATCCATTTCGAGCATTCATGCACCCCCTGATCAAAGTATTTCAATCTTGACCTGTTAATTCTCTATATAAGTTTAAGTATACCTCGGCGGATTTATTCCAGCTATTATCAGAATTCATAGCATTTTTAATTAGATTATTCCACTTCTTTTTATCTTTATATATCCATAAAGCATATTGAATTATATTATACAATTCATCTGCATTATAATTTGCAAAACCAAATCCAGTACCTTCACCAGTATACTCATTATATGCCATTACTGTGTCTTTTAATCCTCCAGTTTCTCTAACTATAGGAATAGAACCATATCTAAGCGCTATTAATTGTCCTAGTCCACACGGTTCGAAAAGCGAAGGCATTAAAAACATATCACATGCTGCATAAATCTTATTTGCTAATCCATTATCAAATCTTATATTTGTCGACACTTTGTTCCCATACCTATAATCTAGCCATTTAAAGTGATCTTCATAATGTTTATCACCTGTTCCTAGTACAACTAATTGAACATTTTGTTGTAATAGTCTATCAGATATATTTACCAACAAATCCATACCCTTTTGTTGAGTTAATCTAGTCACAAGCGCTAGCATCGGAATGTTTTCATCAACAGCTAAACCTAGTTCTCTTTGTAGTTCTGTCTTATTTATTACTTTATCCTTAATTGAATTTACATCATAATTCTTTTTAATAAATTTATCTGTTTTTGGATTAAATTCATCATAATCTATGCCATTTGTTATTCCTCTCAGAGCATAAGATCTATCTCTTAATACACCATCTAACCTCTGACCATACTCAGGGGTTTGTATTTCGTATGCATAAGTATTACTAACGGTTGTAATTATATCTGAGTAGTATAGCCCACCTTTCATATAACTTACGCCTTCGTCAAATTTTAGACATGTATTATCATAAAGTTCCATATCATATCCAAATAATTCTGGTAATATTTGAGGATCGAAAACACCTTGAAATGCTATATTATGAATTGAATATACACATTTCATTTTCCAATAAAACATATCATTTCGTTTATATTCAAATTTCAGCAATACAGGAAGCATTCCTGTCTGCCAATCATTACAATGAATTAGATCCGGTTGCCAGTCGATTTGTCTTAACATATCAAGTACAGCCCTATCGAAGAATGCAAATCTTTCAGCATCATCATAAAAACCATACATTCCGTCTCTATTAAAATATCTTTCATTATCTAAAACATAATATGTTACTCCATTATAAAAGCATTCCCATACTCCACAAAATTCTTCTCTCCATCCGACTCTTACATTAAACCATTTAACAAATCTTAGTTTATCTCTTACTTCCCAACTTATTTCTTTATATTTTGGTATAACGACTCTCACATCTGCATTTTTTTGTGCAAGTGCTTTTGGTAATGCTCCCGCAACATCTCCAAGCCCTCCTGTTTTGATAAATGGACTTGCTTCAGATGCCACAAATAAAACTCTCATTCTTTATCCCCCTTAACGTCAAAACAACTTTTTAATCTTCTTAATTATTAAATAATAATTAAGAAGATATTATATTACTTTTATTTTATAACCTCATTGACTTCACCATTTGATAATTCATTAGCGATTCCAATTTCTTGTCCTTTATTGATTTCTTTTAACTTTAATACCAATGTTGCCATCGGTGGTACTTTTATTTTTAATGAATATGGCTGATTATGGAATGGTGCTTTCTCTGCTATTAATGGTTCACCCATAATTTGTCCTGATCCACCATACTTGCTATCATCAGTATTAAATAATTCCACATATTCTCCTAAAATTGGAACACCAATTTGATAATCATAATATACTGTCGAAGTAAAGTTAATCACGAAAACTAAAGTGTCTTCGTCATTTCGGCTTCTCCTAGCAAAAATTAATATACTTTGCTCATTATTATCTGCTTCTATCCAATTAAAGCCTCTATAATCATGATCAAGCTCCCAAAAAGCTTTATTACTAATATATAAATTATTTAAATCCCTGAAAAATAATTGTGTTTTCTTACTCATTTCAACATCATCAATTAGACTCCATTCTAATTGTGAATATTCTCTCCATTCAATTGTTTGAGCAAATTCACATCCCATGAATAATAATTTCTTTCCTGGGTGCCCCATCATATAGCCAACAAATGCTCTTAGACCTGCAAACTTATTCCATTCATCTCCCCACATCTTATCTACCAATGACTTTTTGCCGTGAACAACTTCATCGTGCGAAAGAGGTAATAAATAATTTTCAGCGTAATTATACATCATAGCAAATGTTATATTTTTGTGATTATGCTTTCTATATTTTGGATCTATTTGAACATATTCTAATGTATCATTCATCCATCCCATGTTCCATTTTAAATTAAATCCTAACCCATCATGAACAGGCGGCTTAGTTATATTTGGCCATGCTGTTGATTCTTCTGCAATCATAAGTGCTGTTGAATATTCTTCGAAAACAGCTTTATTCAATTCTTTCAAGAAGTCAATTGCTTCTAAATTTCCATTTCCACCATATTTATTAGGAACCCATTCTCCATGTGATCTGCTATAGTCTAAATATAATATACTCGATACAGCATCTACTCTGAGTCCATCTATATGAAATTCTCTATACCAATATAATGCATTAGATATCAAATAACTTTTTACTTCTGGTCTTCCTAAGTCAAAGTTGCAAGTTCCCCAGCCCTTATTTTCAGCTCTCCATTCATCTTGATATTCGTAAGTTGGTGTACCATCAAATTTATACAATCCATGAGCATCCTTACAGAAGTGTCCTGGTACCCAATCCATTATTACTCCTATATTATATTCATGTAATTTATTTATTAATTTTTTAAGCCCTTCAAGATCTCCATATCTGCTTGTTGGTGAAAAATATCCAGTGCCTTGATATCCCCAAGATGCATCCAATGGATGTTCAACAAGTGGCATTATTTCCACATGTGTATATCCCATATCTTTTAAATAGTTAGGTAATTCTTCTCCTATTTCTTCATATGTTAAAAATCCGCCATCCTTATTTCTTTTCCAAGAACCCAAATGTATTTCATACACATTTAAAGGTTGTTCTAATACATTAATTTTATTTCTTTTTTCTATCCATTTCTGATCAGTCCATGTAAATTCTTTAGGTGCATATATTACAGATGCATTATTAGGTCTTAACTCAGCCTTTATTGCATATGGATCTGATTTGTATTCTCCTTGCTGACCATTTGGCTCTATTATACAATACTTATATCTGTCACCAACCTTAGGTTCTGTAAAAAATCCCTTCCACAAACCATTTTCAGTTATTTTTTCAAGTTTATACTCATCCATTACCTCAAAGTTATTAAAATCACCAACTACATACACACCTTTAGCATTAGGTGCCCATGTCGCAAATTGCACACCTTTTTTTCTTTTTTCGGTCTTAACATGTGCTCCCAAGATATTGTAAGCTTCGTAGTTTTTACCTTGATGAAATAAATACGTATTGAAATTCGTTATTTCAGTTTTATCCACTTTCTCTACAACCTTTTTCACTGTATTTTTTATTTGCTCTGCTTTAGTTTGTATTTTTTCTACCTTTGGGCTAGTAGCTTTTCTTTGAACTTCACTAGTTTTTTTGGGAGTTGCTTTTCTTGTAGTTTTTGTTTTAACTACAGCTTCTGCTTGGCTTTGATTGGTTTCATCTTCTTTAGCAATAATCTTTGATTTTGTCGATGCTTTTGCTGCAGTTGTTGATTTTGATGCTGTAGTCTTCTTTTGCTTTTCTATCTCATTCTCTTTAGCTGATACCTCTGTTTTTTTACTATTAAAAAGCGTTTCTTGCATATTATTTAAATTTTTTTCTTCTGTTGTTAAATCTATTTCTTTACTTATTTTTGGCTTTGTTGTTACTGTTCTAGTTTCTCCACCTCTTCTTGCGCTAGTCTTCTTTGCAGTTTCTTTTGGTTTTTCCTCAACTTCTGCATCTTTTGCAATAATATCCTTTTCTTTAATTTCTGATATTATTTCGTTAGACTCTGCTTTCACTATTTCCTTAGAAGCAACTTTCTTTTGCGTATTACTTCTGCTTCTTGTTGTTCTTTCTTTTTTAACAGCTGGAGATTGTTCTCTAGTAACTGTTTCTTTGTCCTTACCTGCCAATTTAACTGTATTTTGTTCTAGGCTTACATTCTCTCTATTGTTAGTTTTACTGCTTTTTGTCTTATCTTGCATTAAACTATACCCCCATCCATATTTCTCTTTCCCTCTCATAATTATAAGTTTGTATACTTATGCTTTACTTTTATTATTATATATATATATTACCAAAGTTTGTAGCACATTTCACTTATTTTTCTATATTTTTCATAAAATTTATTAGCTTATTTGCTTATTGTCAAATAATTATGTATATTTATTCATATTTATTGAATTATTTTCCACAGTTGCTATCATCTAACCGCTTATTCAAAAAAATCCTTGACAAAGAATTAATGATTACTTAATTGTTTACAAAATTAAAAAAAAGAGATAATTCTTATAAAATTATCTCTTTAATATTCATAATCATCAAGTTATATTTAGGTAAAATATTTTTCTTACTTAAGTTATATCCTAATTTTCTTCTGATTAATCTAGTTTATTTTTCTCCGTTAACTTTAATTTCGAAAGATTATTCCTATAAACTAAAAAAGATAGCCAAAATGACTATCTTCTATAATTACCTCGCAACGTCCTACTCTTCCACACAGTCTCCCATGCAGTACCATCGGCGCTATAGACCTTAACTTTCCTGTTCGGAATGGGAAGGAGTGTTACCTCTATGCCATCATCACGAGATACATAATTTACAGAAATCTTCGATTTCGTGTAAATTAGCACTCAGCGAACGAATGTGAGTCGAGTTTCCTTTGAAAAAAGACTCTGATTTACGCTTATACTATATTTACATGAATCTAGTACTGTAATTATATCTTTGAAAGATTTGTTCTTTCAAAATTGCACATAAGTGAGAGTCCAAATTTTATATTTGGCTCCTCGAACTTACTCAGCGAACGCCAGTGAGTCGAGTTTCCTCTCTATTTAATGTATTACAACTTAATATTGGTCAAGCCCTCGACCTATTAGTATCAGTCAGCTAAATATGTTACCATACTTACACCTCTGACCTATCAACCTTGTAGTCTTCAAGGGGTCTTACTAGCTTATGCT
>JAJXWH010000096.1 GCA_021781745.1 Bacillota bacterium
CACTAAATAATACAGAATAATAACCCCTTATCTGTTCTATACGTTCTTAGGTTATAATTAACCCACTTATACTATAACTCGAAAATTATAAATTTCTTATTTTTATTAAAATTATTACAAATTAATACGCTGATTTTAATTTTGTATTAATTTTATTATTCTGTATTACATTAATTATTAAAATAAAAAAGCCTTTCCTAATATAGATTATTTTAAATTTATAATAAGGGCGTAATTACTAATCACACCCTTATTTCATATATCTATTTCTTTTTTACTATACTAATTTTTTTCTTTCCATCTATGATTTTAACTTTAAGAATTAACAACCTTCTCACCTTCTGCATTATCAACTTTTGTAAGTTCCTCTTGAACATCATATAAAGCATTTGCTAAATTCCTTACCACTTCAACTTGTCTTGGTGTTAATCCTTTTAGTTTTTGTGCAAATTCTATCATACTCATTGGCTTTTCTTCATTGCTTTTTCTCACTGTTTAACACTCCTTTTAACTTTTCTTCAATGCCCCTATAACAATTGTTAAATACCTATTTAATATTTCTTTAGTACCATCACTATAAATTATTTTAGATTTTATTTTACGTTTTTTATTTCATTTGCTAATTGAATCCCTGCCTCAAAACCCTTGTTAAAATAATACCTACTATGTAGGCTAATATTTGCACCAATTTCATTATCTAAATTTTCAGATAAACCACCATCAATAGATTTTAACTTTTTTATCAACTCATTCATTCTTTCATTAGACTCTAATATCTCATTACTTTTTGGTGGTTCTTCCGTTATTATAGTAAATTCACTATTCATTATTCTTTTTAACATGATTAATTCCCCCTAATTAAATAATTCTTTATATACTCTTATGCTATAACTAATTTGTAATAGCGTTAGGTTCTGAACCTTTATACCTTGGCTTATTAAATCTTTTATTAATTCCTGATATGTTTCTATCTTCATTTTATCAATGCTCCTTCTTTACAGGAGCAATCACAAGGGTTATAATCATATTGTTGGATATGGTGGTATGCCCTTGTGGTTACTGCCTTTTTTATTTTACAACTTTATCTGACATTTCTTTTTCACAAGCATACAATACATATTCTGATAAATTTAATCCCTTTTCTAATGCTCTAATCTTTAGTTTTTCCCTTTGCTCTTCTGTTACCCGAATATTTAATGATGTTTTTTTACTGTCATTGCTTAATGGTCTCCCTGTTCTAACCAAAATTTACACCTCCTTTATACTTATTGTATATAATTATATACAATAAGTCAACAAAAAATACTTCTATCTGCTAAAATATATTACCATTCGGATTTATTTCCGACATTTAATATTAGATATAATTTATGTGCAAATCAAAACTTCACTACTTAAATACCTCTTATCGCCATTTTAAGACTTCTTGTTTTCAATTGTGCAAATACACCTTTTTTCTTTTTTCGTCTCTCTATGATGGTATCTGATATCAAATTTAACTATTATAATAACAATAATATTGTCATTTCTAATCGTGCAATTATTAAAATCACCACCAGAATTGTTGTTATTGTTAATGTTAGTGTCTTCATTTTGAATACATGTGGTTTGATTTTTCCATGTTTAAAATATATATAGATGAATCTTTGTCCAACCCATTGGACACTTTTGTCCAGTGGTTGTGGGTAATCAACAATATTAATTATTGTATTATTATCTTCCGAATACCCTTCCGATTCTAATACTACTATCATTGTTACTCATGTAATTATTAATTAACCCTGTCATTTTGCGTTATTCGATTGTTCATATTAAACAATGAGTCCCTCTGTCAATATTCGGAATACCCCTTTCGATTTTCCGAATACCCTTTCGATTTCTCGAATACCTTGTTTGCTTATCTTTTTTAAATCAATACGACCTATTCTATCTATTAACCCTTGGTATTACTGTCTTGTAAATAGATTCTCTTTTCACAATGGACATTGTCCCTTAAATGTCCGACAAGTGTCCGCCTTCCCCTTCTTGGTATAATTGTCGCCCTTCTTGGTATAATTCCTCCCCTTGCTGGTATAATTGTTGCCCTTCTTGGTATGCTCATTGCTCTCAAACTTAGTCATATCAATGCTTGTCAGACACCCCATAAATACTTATATAAATATATATATAAATAACAACAACAAATACGTCATTATATGGGTAATGACGTATACATTTTATACATAATTAAACTACCTTTTCTAATTGCTTTCTTTTTGAAGTTTGAGGAATAAAATATATTTTTATATCTGTAATTACTTTGCTTCCTCTTCTTTGACTATTGCTCTGTAACTTAATATTGTAATCTAACTTTGTATTAATATTATTGATTGCAAGTTTCATATTTTGTATTACTTTATAATTAGGAGTATCTATATTGTTTATTCCAAAATATCTTCTTACCTCTTCCACATTCATTAATGCCTTACCAGTGTTAATCCAACGCCAATATAATAAATATATTCCAATCTCATACTTACCTTTTAACTGGTTCAACTCGTTTAGATCTATCGAAAAGAAGTTATCTTCTAAATTCATAATATAACTAAATGTATCTTTTCTAAATTTTATTATAAATTCCTTAAATTCAAAATCGTATTCTACTGTATCTATAAGGTGTTTAAAAACCCTTTTTGTCTTATATTCATAACATATTTTTTTGTCCATTATATCCGAAACTATTGCTACAATATCATCTTCTGCCTTTTTTTTCTTAATAGCATAATCTTTAAATAGTGTTAATGGTATATTTACTTCATATTCTAAATATTCATCTATCCATACCCCATCATCTTTATATTGAAGATCATTATAATACTCTTCTTCTTCTAAATACTTGTTTTTAGTTCTTATTGAATTAACACAAAGAAATAAACTCCTTAATTCTTCAATGGAGTAATTGCTTAACAAATCAATTAATACCTCATTTTTAAAGTCTGTTATCCTACTATCCATAATACAACTCCTTTTAAAGTTTATTTAAATACTCAATCATCATTTGTATTTATCCATATATTCTTTTAATGCCATGCTTAACAAGTCTCTTTTAGTAAATTCTTTGTGTTCTTCTGAAAACTTGTTAAATTGTTCCCAAATGACATTATTAATTCTTATACTGGTTCTAAAATCCTTAATTGTCTCTATTGGTAACTCTATTACCATACTGTCATACCTTTTGTCATACTTCTTGTCATACTCTTGAACTATGCTCATAATTTTGTCGTAATTTTTTGATAAATTAATTAGATTATTTTTTATTTTTTCGTCTGCTATTACTAAAGTATTATCATTGTCATACTCCATTAATTCTGTTTCTTGAATATTAAGTACTTTTGCTTTACTGTCTTCATACTTCTTATTTTGGGTACTAATTACTTTAATATTACCCTCTTCATACTGTTTATCAGGTAATACCCATTGATTATCAACTTTCTTATAACCCCTTCTGTTAAGCCTGTTTTTTATAACTCCTTGATTTACTTTAAAATCATTTATTTCTATTTCTTTTTGGCTTCTACCTTTTTTTAATTCTATATTTATATACTCTTCTACCTGCTCTATATTATCTAAATTTCCATTCCACATATGACAATCACCTCTAAGTATTATTATAGTCATACTGTAGTAATTTTTAAATATATATTTACTTATTTTAGTTTTACTTCAACTTAAAAATTTTTGCAGAAAATGTGACGCTCAATATTCAAAATTGCGTCCCAATCTTTTTTGGGGGAATTTTAGTTTTTTATTCAATATTTAATACATATTGCCTCATTAGTTCCATTCTATCCTCTCCGTGACCTAATAATACTGACACCCTCTGTAACGCTTGTTTTATCTCCATGCCTTCACTTCTACACCTGTTAAATTCCTCTTGAGCATACATCTTTCTTATACAATGTATACTGGTGTCATTATATTTATTTCTTATTCCTTCCCTCTTCATGGCTCTATCAATAGATTTATTTATACTATCGCTTTGAACTGGACACACACGCTCTCTATCCCCTATATTTGACTTTAGACTACTAAAATATTGCCTATCCTCTACCCTTATTGGTACGTCTCTATTCCTTCCACCCTTACCGTCTTCAACATGGATTGTATTATCTTTTAAATTAATATCTCTGCCTTGTAACTTGGTACACTCTGCCACCCTTAGTCCTACCCTTGCAGTTAATTGTATTGCTACCTTTGCTGAACTATTGGAATTATAAAAAGCCTTCTCCAACTTCTTAAAGTCCTCTTTACTCATGCTACTATCTCTTATCTTTGTATTTTCCTTTGATAATGGCAATGTATACCCTTTGTACTTTGTATTGATATTATAGGTCTTATTTACTACCTTCTCTAATTTATTAAACTTTGCTTGATATTGTTTTAAGGTTGCATTACTGCAACTATTTGATTTTTCATTTAAGAACGATTGTATATGATCCGCTCTTACTTCTTTAACTTGTCTTATATCTGGATAATTTTCTTTCATGTAATTTGAAAAGTTACTTGCTGCATCTATTAAATTTTTTCGGTCTGAATAACTAAATACTTTTCCATCATTCCGGACCCCATTTGCTTTCATACTATGCTTATCCATTCCCTCATTGAAATTGTCTTCTATGGCATGAATGAATTGGTGTTTTAAATTTTTTCCCATTGGTTTTCCCCCCTTAATCTCCAAACGATTGGAGTTTTCTTCTTTATGTACTGCATTAACAAAGGTAAAAGCAAGTTTTACCTTTGTTAATGCAGACACCTTACATGATGGCTATAAAAATATTTAATTATAATTGATTTTATATTCTATTTTCAGGCTATTCCTTCTATATTCTCATATAGAACAACTGCAATAATATTGCAAACAAGTTGCCAGTGATCTGATGCAACTTCTACAACTTCATTCCCTGGTACCAAAGAATGAAGTTATACAAATTTAAAAACATATAATATACCTTCTTGTTATAATAAAAATATATATGAAGCATTGTAGGTGGGTAGCAAAACGCTAAGTACCTAATGCATAAAGAGTATATAAATACCTTCATCTGATTAATAAAATCATCTACAAAACATATTAAAGCCTTCTTAGTTAAATAAAATGAATCTAAAATGACATATAAATTCCTTCTTCTAATAATTAAAACTATTTCAATATATTATGTTAAACCTAGATGTCATTTTTCAAGTTAAAAACCTATATTTTATAAAAAAACTTTTATCCCTTTCGCACCACCCTACCACCCATTAAAACACCATTCAATTATTATTAAATTAGTTTATTTTTTCAAATAAATTTTTATAAAAAAATAAGGAAGTGCCTACACACTTCCACTACTTTCTATTCAACTTCTTTTATTGGCTTCTTTTTGGTCTTATTTTGAAACTGCTCTATAAGATTACTTAACTTTTCTATTTCCAAATCCTTTTTACTCAATTCAACCTCATGTTTACTATTTAAATTACCTATAGTGTTCTCCAATTGCTCGTGTATTACTTTTTCATGTTCTGCCTTGACTTCTTCTACCTGTTTATTATATTTAACATCTAATGACTTAATATCATTCTTATATGTGTCTATATCCTTCTTCAAGTCCGTATTATTATCTTTATAGAAGTTAATCATATTATCTTTATTATCAATTTCACCTTGTAATCTTGTAAGTGAATTCTCTAATGTGGTTCTATCTATAGTTAATGTTGCATTATCTACCTTTAGTTGCTCCAGTTCCTTTTCTAATTGCTTGTAGTTGTCTTTATATTGTTTATACTCTTGTAAATTTTCCTGTAATAGATCATTATTAGAGTTCAATTTATCAATAGATTTATTCTTCTCTACGATCTCATTATTAGCCTTTTGGAGTTGCTCCTGAAGTTCTTTATTCTTATTGTTAATATCTTTAATGTTATTATCTGAATTAATCTTATCTATCTTTAATTCTTGTACTTGCTCAAACATTGTACTAATAGTATTATCTTTAGTACTTAATTCTTTGCTCAATTCTTCTCTTATACGCTCTTCACTATTTTGATTAACATTTAAACTATTTAAAAAATATCCCATAAGTTCGTTAATGGTATTTTGAAATGTTTCTATTTCTTTTGCTCGGTCTTTTATAGTCTCCTTTGCTTGAGCCATCTCTACACTCTGCATCATAGCCTTAAATCCCTCTGCCTGTGTCTTCATTCCTCTTTCTTCCATGAACAGTCTAAATTTTTCTAAATCATCTTCACCAACTCTAAAACTTGTTGCCTTGTTTTCAGCCATATATATTCACCCTTTCATTGTATTTATATTGTATTTTAATGTATTGTATTTGTATCTTTAAATATATTATATATCTATTATTTTATTTATTCAAGTATTTTTTATTTGTATTCGTATTGCAATACATTGTATTTTAATTGAAATACATAAATTTATATAAAAAAATAGAGTACCATTTGATACTCTAGTATGATAAATATACTATTTTACTGCTTTTAACTGTGCTATATCATTCCAATTCTTAGATGTCACTAATTCCATAGTATTTAGGTCTTTTTGCATATTATCTATTCTATTTATTACCTCTACGTGATTATTAGCACTCTTGCCTTCAAAGTCTGTAAATTGGTCTTTAAATGACTTTATATCTGCTTTCATTTCTTTTATGTCCGTTGTATTATCATCAATTTTAGTTTCTAATCTTTTTAATATTTCTAATATCTCATTATCCATGCTCTAACACCTCACTTAATTTTATTATATCATAAATACTATATGGTAGCCCATTGATAAATTATGTCTTATTCATATAGTTTTATCCATCTGTAGAGGGTTGCTCTTCCACAACCTAACAATTTAGCCATTTCAACCTTACTTATCTCTTTATTAAGCATTTTATCATAATACTTTTTAAAATCCTTTGGTAAATCATCTATTTTCTTTTCTTCTCTTCCGAACCATCTGCCTGTTTTAGTTTCACCAGTAACCTTACATTTCTCAACACCTTGAATAACTCTATCTTGAATCGTCTCACGCTCCATTTCTGAGACCCCACCGAAAATTGCAAGTAGTAATTTATATGTACTACTATTGGTGTCAATTCCTTCTTTAACTACAACAACCCTAACACCTTTATTAACTAACTGCTCTATTATCTCTATTAAGTCTTTTAAGTTTCTTCCAAGCCTTGATATACTTTCACAATAAACTACATCATTTTCTTTTAATGCTACTAACATCTTATTTAATTGAGGCCTTTCTTTTGTCTTGCCTGTCATTTTATCTATATATTCTTTATCAAACTTAATCCCTAACTTATCAAGTTGCATATCCTGTCTTGTTATATCTTGCTTTGTTGTACTAACTCTTAAATATTTTACTATCATAATAAACACCTCTTCATATATCTTATGTATTTATTATAATATGTATCATCAAACTATACAAACTCAATGATACACTTTTGAGGTTAATTAATGGCTATTTTACGTTAAATTTATTGGATTATCTCTCAATATCTTAATGTATCATCATACTATAGTTTTTTGATACATTTATTCTATGAAATCATATTGTTTTATCGTAGACACTTTTTGCATATAATTACACCTATTTATCTATATTCTAACGTTGAATATCTCCAGTATTCTCTGTATGCGTAATCATATGATTTATAGACACTAATATTTTACACTATTTATATATATATATTGACCTAATGAAGAGGTACTGCTCTATAATTTATCTTTTTCTTAAAGTTGAATTTTTATTTTTCTCAATAAATAAAAAAAGAAGGTCTCTGTCACCTTCTTCATATTATTTAATTAACTTATAGAAGGCTTACAGTTTTACGCCTTGCATTTGTACCATAAAGCACCTTAAAACTCAACTATGGTCTTATCTCATAGGCTCTTGCTATACAGTTTGGTTTTTGGCACTGTGTCCGCTTCCGTAGCCTTTTGCTATTTTTATATCCATTCTATTTTTTTACTTCTTCTGAAAGTCCATTTGTTGCCTTTAACATTTGGGATCTTTTTTCTGCTCTTCTTACGCTTATTGTAGATATGTTTAATTGCCTTGAAATTGCTTCTTGTGTCATTCCACTGGCTCTCATTTCTAAAATCTTATTATCATCTATTGTTTTTTTTCTTCCCGCATTGCTTGGCATATTCTCCACCTCATTCAACGCTTCTAGTCCGTCTTTTAAGGCTTCCAACGCTTGTTTATAGTAATTTACACCTTTATCTTCTTCACCATGGTTTAAAATATTTTCTAGCGTATCTATTTGCATCGCTATCTTTTTCTTAGAATTTTCCAATATACCTTTTATACTTTGTCTGTCTTTCAGTGCAAACTCGGTTGCTATATCTATTACATTTTCCAATTCTTTAGCAGTTAATTTCATATTGGTTTGTCTCCTTTATTATCATTTCCATTTACATGAGATTCTTTAACTAAAAGGTGCAGCCATTACAACTACACCTTAGATTTTAATATTTGTTATTTTTCCGCTGTGACTTTGGTGCTTTCTAATGAAACTTCCTCACCATATCCTTGGTTTACCAATCTATCTGCAATTTCATCTTCAAATGATGCACAATCATCTATCCTATATGCTCCACCATTATCTACTGCTAAAGGTTTTGTGAACTTTATTATTTTCATGTAATATTCCTCCTTAAACTATCATTTCTATCTACATGGTATCATAATTATTTTGTATGTTCAATATTATTTTGTATGGTCATTTTAGATATAGAAAAATACCATAAAAATTGTAAAGCCAGATAATCGCTATAGAGTCCAAAATTATTTTGGGGGGATTTTCGAATAAAAAGATGCTACCCAATAATATTAGATAGCATCTTTTTATAATTTATCTTATTAATATACCTTTATGTGCTGCTACTTTCTTCCCATTATTCAAATCATAATAAATACAATCTTGAATATTCTTTATACTTATAGGGAAATTATCTCCTGATACTTCAATACATATGATTAATTAACACTATTATTTTACATTTGACGTAATAAAAAAGAACCCTATTTCTATAGTTCTAATTGGAAATGTTAAAATTAGCAATAATAATCTTTTGAAGTGTTTGAGCCGCCTCAAGAGATTCTACCTCATCTTGTCTTTTGGTTATATATATACATTGGTCAAAATCTATTACTTTTGCAAGTTCAATGCTCTGAATGAATTTATCGTTATCATTATATACACTTCTTACTACAACTTTAAGATATTTATTGTTTTTAAGTTCTTCTAAATATTCATTTATAAGACCTCTGTATTTTTCTTTGACTCTATTTTTATCTTTAAAATACATATCTAATATTGCATCCATTTAATCATCTCCTTTGTATATCAATTATACAAAAATTGTAAAAACCCTTTATATCCTTTTAGCATCTTTAAGAAATAATTAAATCCATTGATTAAAAAAATATTATAAAATTTTATGCGACTTACCGACAAGGCAAATCGATTATTCATAATTAGAAGCATACCCCTTATTAAGGATTTTAATAATATATAATATTCGTATTTCACCTATTCGGTAAAACCCGTTATCGGTGAATCTTATATTTAATCGTTCTTTTTCAAGTATTTTAAATTTAAAGTCTGTTACATCTCTGTCCAATTCAGCCTTTAAATTTTCTTATTTCTTCTTCTCATGTGAACACCTACAATCGGCTATAGTGCTTATATCATGCCATGATGAATAATATTAAATAGAGCGTAATGTCTACTTCTCAACCTCTCATTTATTGAAATTTTTCATTTTTTTATTTTTATCGATGAAACATAATGCACATTGTGTTACATTGTTAAATTATCTCTAACACCTGTATTCATAAGGCTTTAAGTAACTGTTACCTTGTATCGTGTAACATAACCTCATTGTGTTAACTTGTAAAAAGTAAGTCCATTATAAATACCCTCAAACCCTCTCTATTAAAGTCTTTAAGTGTTTCTTAGTAATCTTATAATTATGTTGTACTTTTTTAATTTCTGTTTTATCCTTGTTAAAAAATTATCAATTTAAATATTAGCCTAATTACCCCTATTCTATTTTTTATATTTTGAAAAGTCCACTACATTATCAGCATGGCTATCTAACTTTATTTTAAGTTCTTGTACTTCATCAGCGTACTTCTCTTTCTTTTTTTCGATTCTCTCCAAGAATGCTGCTTTCACTCTTTCAACTATTTCATCATCAAGTGCAATATATTCGTATGTCTTTTTATTAAGATACTGATATTCTTCTGGATCTTCTCCAATAACAAGAGCATACTCAATAAAATTATCTAGTAATTCTTCATTGCTCTTCAAAAGATTCTCTTTCCAAAGGTCTTTAATATAATAATTAATACTGCCACTTAATTTGACCCATAAGTCTTTATGATCCATAATATAATCACCTCAATAAAAGTATATCAAAAGTAAGTAAGAGGTAACATACACCATAAAGATAATTGTATATCTTGTATATATCGTATTGATTGTATAGACAAATATAGAGGTGTCTAATAAGGCATATACGGTAAATTCCCTTATAAAGACCATACATAGAAGAAAAAAAAAAGTATACTCTTTCATGAAGTAATATAGATAAGGTCTTTAGGGTATAAATCACATAGAATCACCATAAAATAGTAAGACTAGCGAAGACTAGGGTCACCGGATTTCTAAGGAAGGCTTTTGTAGAGAACTCCAGTGCCTAGAGAAGAGAAAAAAGAGCGCAGTAAGGAGTAGTAAATAGACGGAGATACTCCACCAGTAGGGAAAGTAATTCACAAGTGAACTAAGTCCCCCCATATAAGCCGAGAAAAAATGGGGGTATATTTTTCATGAAACTTTGATATAATGAGAATATAAAAAAAGATGGACTATAAAAGCCCATTCTTTTTTAAATACGTAATATGTCGTTCAAGGGTTGTGGTACTGGTTATACCTAACCTTTGCATTATTTCTTTATTTTTTAAGCCTTGTTGACGCATGGCTTTTATTTTTTGCCTTATCTCTTCAAGTTGCTCTTTCTTTGATACTTTACCTTCTGCTTTTAATTGCTCTTGGTACTTATTCTTTTGATATACCCTATCACGCCTATTATATTCTTTAATACTCATAATATTAGTTAAATGTAGTTGTTCCTCTTCATTGGGACTAATATCTACTAATTTAAGTATTGTAATAGATTTATGAAGATACTGTTTTCTATTTAAGGCTTTTGTATCTGAATCAAGTTCATTTTCCTTTAATGGTACTTTAAAGTGACTATTAAATCTTAATGTAGCCTTGTATGCCTCTTCATGGGTCATATTAGATAATAAACAATAGTTCCTATAAAGATAACATAATAATTCTCTACAATCTTTTTCTCTAATTGTTTGTATCTTTTCCAAATCATGCAGCCTATCCAAATTCATCATATAAGTATTTCTTATTTTAACTACTTTACCACTCTTATTGGCTTTATCTATTGCCTTTTGCCAAGGTGGTAATAATTCATTCTGTAACTGCCTTAAAGTATAAACTATAGGGTTAAATATCATATTACTTATTGTAGCCCCATTCTTTGAATTTATTGAACCTTCTATTCTTCCAAATGTGGTTGCTGCTTGTGGTTTTGCTCCCAGTTCTTTTAATTTTTCTGATATGGCTGATGCTACAAGAGTATAAACCTTTAAACTTTTCTTAGTAACTGGTACATCTTGAAGAGTATACAGTAACCTTATACGGTGTCCTGTTTCGATTATTGTCGCTATTGGTATATTGATACCCATTTCAGCCTTAACAAGTTCTAACGCTTTATTTAAAGTATATTTATCAGTATCAAAGTCAATATCTATAGCAATGTTTTGTAATGAAAATAAACTGCTCTCTGTCGCTAAATACATATTGTTATAGCAATTTAAACTATACATCATATCAACATTGTTTGAAAAATAGTGACTTTTTAATATTGCCTGAAGCCGATAAGGGTCTTTTAATGCTTCTATTGAATACGCTCTATATTGATCAGTTGACTTATTCCTAAGTCTTATATAACATTCTCTATTTATATTAAAGAGGAAATCAAACAATTCTGCTTGCTTTCTTACATTCTTTGATACTTTTATTTTATTTTTGCCCTTATATTCAAAACCTAAAGCATTTAATATATATTGTGATTCTACCTGATAACCGTACTTTTTTATATTTAATATAGCCATTTCCTTGGTTAATCCTAACCCACTTAACTCTTGAATTAAGTTTTCTACATCATAAACAACATATTTTAAATAATAATCTCCTGTGGCTTGGTTTAACACTGGTTGTAAATTAGGATATTTATTTAATGTTTCCCAATGCTCCTGTTTGAATTGGTTCAATTCTTCATCTTTAACCAAAACATTTGATTTATATAATAATGCCTGTCCCATCTTCTTCCCTCCTTTCTACTGGAATTATAACATCATTATTTAATTTTACACTAAATAATACAGAATAATAACCCCTTATCTGTTCTATACGTTCTTAGGTTATAATTAACCCACTTATACTATAACTCGAAAATTATAAATTTCTTATTTTTATTAAAATTATTACAAATTAATA
>JAJXWH010000127.1 GCA_021781745.1 Bacillota bacterium
TTTTGTCTAAATAATTTGATTTTTTAATAAAAAACCATAAGTCAGATTATTTAATTCGCTTGTAAACAAGCTGTTTAAGGATTAAATAATCTGACTTTTGAGAGATAGAATAATTTGCCGTATAACACTAATGTGCAAATTAAAGGACATAAGGGAATTAAGTTAACCCAGGAAGGTGCAAGTATGCTGATAAAAGATGATATAACAATGAGTGGAGGAAAAGTGAACGTCCAAGATTAGGGAAGGCTTTATAGGTGTTAAAGAGATGATAATACGAGCTGATAAGGATAAAGTATTAAAAGAATTTCGGGAAAAATATGTAGAGAGTAGATATGAAGAAGAATTAAAAAATATTCTGGAAAAATATAATGAGCATAAAGACAGCATAAAAGAAGAGTTAACTTCAAAATTTAATTCTGTATGCAAAGAAGCTATTTTATTTCAAGAAAAAGATTTAAAGGGAGAAATAAAGTATATTTATTTTTCATTGCTTAGAACCAGCCTGCTTGAAAACAAGGGGGAATGGAGAATTGATCTGTATGATGAAAAGTGGTTTTTAGATAAAGAAGAATGTTCAATAGATATAGATTTAGATTTCATTTATGTACCTCTTTTTAATCATATGAAAGAGATTTCGGAGAAGAAAAAAGAATACCTAAGAACTATTAAAGAAAAAGATATACACATTATAAAATTACAAGAAGGAAATAAATATCACAACCTAGCCTTAAATATAATTAGAGGTATACTTAAAAGTTTTTTAGAATGTGATTGCTATAAAGAAATGAAAAAGAAAGAAGATATAGTCATTATGGCAGGTGAATATATGGATGCTGCAGTTCAGATAAATGATAAAAAATCATAACTGAGTTTTAGCAGAAAGGAAAGAATATGAATTATTTTTTATTAAAGCAGGATGAAGACTATATAAATGCGCCAGTGCTAATGGATGTTTTCAATAAATTAGACGTTAGAAATATAAATTTATTAAAGGCACATAAGATTGATGATATTCTTATATTTAATACTAAATGTGATGAGGAAACAGAGTTTTTAGACATTCTTGATAGAAATTTATTTCTTATTTCTGAAAAAATGAAGAAAATAATTGAAAAGTATGCTCCAGAAATTCTATTCAAAACTGTTCCTCTTATAGATTTGAAGTATAAGAAACAGGAAAATTATTATATGCCAATATTTGAAGACATAGAGTGTTTAAGTGAAAAAGCAGAACTAAATTTAAACAAGACAGTAGTAAAAAAAATCATATTAGATAAAGAGAAAATTAAAGGGAAAAAGATTTTTAGGATAAAAGAAAGTTCAAAAGCTCTGGTAGTAGTAAGATTAGACGTTGCTGAAAGTCTGCTTAGAAGAGAGTTTAAGGGAATATGTTTACAAAAATTAGAAGTGGATGGTTAAGGAAAAATCAAAGTGGGAGGTGATAAAGTTGGAAATTGGTACAGCTTATGTAGTCAGAGGTGCCCAAATGATATGTGATAAGGGAAGTGAGATAAAAAGAATAAATCTGCCTGTAAGCCATGGAGCATATTCAAAGGGAAATCCAATAATTAATGAAAATGATAATATAATAGGTTCAAATATAAGTACTTTCGGAATATGCAGAGGAAGTTGCCCTGCCAATGGAAGCAACGAAAAAACGAAAAAGTGTCAAATAATGATTTTAAATAAGTGGATGAATACTAAAGAAGATACCTTAGTTGAAGGGGCACCAGCACTTACTACAGCTTCAATTTTAATATGTGCCTATGGAGGAGTAATAAGGTTCATTACAGATGGGCAAGATTAAGTAAAAGTATAGGAGGGAAATTAGATGGGAGAGATTCATAAACTGAGGGTAAAATCACCTTATAAGTTAATGAAGATAGTAGATATAAAGATTGAAAACAAGCCTAATGAACATGGTTTTCTATACTTGAAATGTTTAATAGATGAAAGCATAAATTTTGATTCTACTATAAAAGCTTCCACAGAAGATGAAATATGTGTTTATGAAGAAACAGAAGATATAAATGATAAAGAAACAGTTGATATAAATGAAGTAGATGAAAATAGCAGCAGAAGATTATTTTATGGAATAGTTCAAAGGGTTAAAACAACAAATATAAATGCTGTTTATTATTTAGAGATTGAAGCTTTAACTTCAAGTTCAAAACTAGACATAAAGAAAAAGAGCAGATCCTTTCAAAATGTTAATATGACCTATGATGCTCTTATAGGTAAAATATTAGAGGATTATTCAGGCTTCTCCTTCAGTCAAAATGTAGGAAATGGACAAAAAATTAATAAGCCATTATTCCAACATAGAGAGACAGACTGGGAGTTTTTAAAGAGAATTGTGAGTGAACTAAAGTCAGAATTATACTGTAATATAATAAATTTAAATTGCATGCTTAATTTCGGAATTGCTTATAATCAAAGCTATGAATTAGAAGATAATTTAGATTATGATGCTTATAAAGATATTAAAAGCTTTTATGAAGCTGGTGGATATGATGCAGGATATGATGATACAGATTTTTTTTATTATGAAGTAGAGAAAAAGGATATCTTTGAAATAGGTTCAAAAATAAATTATAAGCAAAAGGATTTATATGTCAGAGAATATGAAGCTTATAAGAATAAGGAAGATATATTTTATAAGTACAAGCTATGTAGGAGAAAAGGAGTATGGAAAAGTATAATTTACA
>JAJXWH010000036.1 GCA_021781745.1 Bacillota bacterium
ATCCCTTCTTTCAATATGTTTTATAGCTTAATTCTATTGTAATAGGGATTTATATGTTTGGGAAGATATTCTTGAATTATTTGGAATATCTTCCTTTATTTTTGCCCACAAAAATTTTACACACACTATTTACTATATACCCAGTTGAAATATGATATAAAACTTGTATTATAAATTTACTTTTGTACGTACTTTTGATGTTTCTCCATCGTAATCAAAAGCTTCAATCGAAACTTCCACAGGCGCATTCTTTGTAACTTTTATTTTATTGCTAGTTATAACAAAGCTAGTAGCATTTTCATCTACTGTTCCCACCCATTCTTTATTTACAAATAAATTATATCCTAGGAGATCTACATCAGTATTCTTATTCCAAGAAACATTTATGTTTCCATCTTGAAATCTTGCTTGTAATCCAGTAACATTACGAGGTTGAGTTAACAAATCAACACTATTAGGTCCCCAATTCGCATCAACAGGATTTCCAACACCTTGAACATTTGCATTTTCACTGTACTGCCATATCCTCCATCTTGTCCATCCTCCAACGTTAGGTGGAAATTTAGGATTAATTGGTATATTAGTATACATAGCGATCCATAGTGGCATATTCTTTAAAGGAAATCCACGTCCTGGAACATTAAAATTATTATAAAGCTCTATAAAGTTTGTTCCTGTGTAAATCATGAGTCTTCTTCTAGTTTTTCTCTCGAATCTTTTTCTGAATCTATCAATCCAATTAATTAGCGTTGTTGTAGATATTGATTTATCTAAGGGTGCTTCAACATCTATTACTGGAAATAAATCTCCATAATCTTTATTTCCAAAACCTTGTTGAAGGGTATTTATAAAATCATCGCATTGCCTATCTGCATCTGTCAAATCATAAGATGGTATGCTATAATGGTATCCCCCAACTGGAATCCCATAATTCCTACTGGCAGCTGCATACTCAACAAACTTCCTGTCAACCCTAAAGCTTCCAGTAGCTGACCCTGAAGCTCTTAGATATAAAAAATCTATTTTTGTCGCTAGTACATTAAATTGAACATTTTGTGTATATTCGTTGATATCTATTCCAAAACGACTGTTAGGATTTTTATCTTGCATTTTTCCTCCAAAATAAAAAATATTTCTATAATATTAATATTACTTTACACATAAAAAAGTACCTATAATTAATTATTAATTATAGGTTTAACCGCACATAAAAACTAATATTATCTCCAATTGATTCAGCCCATATCTTACCTTCATGTAATTCTACTATATTTTTAGAAATTGCCAGACCTAATCCAGATCCTCCTGTATTAGTGTTCCTTGATTCATCTACCCTATAAAACCTATCAAATAATTTTTCTGTTTTTTCTTTAGTAAGATGGTCACCCTTATTTCTAAATAGTACAATGGCAGTATTATTCTTTTGATATAGTCCTATTAATATTTCTCCTGGCTTGTATGAATATTTTATTGCGTTAGTAATTAAATTTTCAAACACTCGAAGCATCTTTACTGTATCTATTAAAACAGATATCTTTTCTGATTCAAACTTCTTGTAAACTGTTAAATTATTTTCATCCAGCAAAGGTGTTAATTCCTCTATTAGTTGGGATAGAAACTCCGCTAAATTAATTTTAGTCTTTGTTAATGTTATTCCGTTATTATTCAATTTTGTGTATTCAAATAAATCTTCAATTAACAGCTTTAGCCTTTCTGCCTTACTAAATGCTATATTTAAGTATTCCTTCATTTCTTCTTCGTCTTTATATCTATTCTGAAGTACAAGCCCTATATACCCCATTACAGAAGTTAAAGGTGTTCTTAAATCATGAGATACATTAGTTATTAAATCCGTCTTAGTTTTTTCTGCATCTCTTTCTGCATCTATTTTTTCTCCTATCTCTTTTGCCATATGATTTATATTGAAGGCTATATTTTTAATTTCATCTGTGCCTCGTTCTTGAATTCTATAATTTAAATTGCCACTTGCTATAATTTTAAGACCAATTGCAATTTCATCTAAATACTTCATTTTATTATTTGTAATTACTACAAACGAAACTATAAATACAATAAATGTCAAAACCAATGCTAAAGATGAATTTGAAGTATTAATCGTGTTGTATGTTATATTAGCTTCAGGTATTTTTGAGTATATAAGATAACGCCGTTCTCCTGCTATCTTTACTGGCATTATGTAATTCTTTTCCTTTACCTCTCCAATTCTTTCATAATCCACATTCGTCATTGCGCTTTTTAAAGCACTATAAATATCTATATTCTCTTCAACTACATTTTTAGTCTTATATAATACTTTCCCATCTAAATCTGTTATAAAACTTTTCTCTCCACCTGATACGCTTTCTAAAATACCATTTATTTTACTATTATCATTTACTGATTCTATTTGTTTTGTTAATTCGCTGGCAGTCCTTTCAATAGAATCATAATCATATGTTATCTTAGGCTCATTATATTCTCTTTTTAAAAAGCTATTGGTAAAACTATAAAAGATGAATGCGACTAAGAAACATATTCCAATAACCATCATTAATTCAAATCTGATGCTTTTTTCAATTCTTTCTTTTGTAAGATTAACTATTTTTTCGATATATTGCAGCATCTTTGAATTTGACATATTATTTTTGAAATTTTTATATTCCTTAAAATGTCTATTTTTCAATTTTATATCCCACCCCCCAAACAGTTTTTATAAATCTTGGGTTTCTCGGATTCTCTTCAATTTTTTCTCTAATCTTTCTTATATGAACCATGACTGTATTATCTGAGGTCATAAATTCTTGATTCCAAACACTTTCATAAATATTTTCTATTGAAAATACCTTTCCTCGACTTTGAGCTAATAATGATAATATATCAAATTCTGTTGGCGTAAGCTTTAGTAAGTTATCTCCTAATGAAACTTCATGAGTCTCTAAATTTATAACTAAATCTTCTATTTGTATTATATTTTCATCATTAGTATCAGAACTATCTGATTTTTTACTAAATTTATGAAATCTTCTGAGCTGAGATTTTACTCTTGCAACAAGCTCTAATGGATTAAAAGGTTTAGTTAAATAATCATCAGCTCCCATATTAAGCCCTAAGATCTTATCGATATCTTCACTTTTAGCCGATAACATAATAATAGGCATTTCTTTCATCTCTCTTATTTTTAAACATGCCTCTATTCCATTTAAATTTGGCATCATAACATCTAGGATTATTAAATCAATTTCATTTTCTTTTATTAAATTAAGCGCTTCTAATCCGTCACATGCTGTAATAGTGTTATATCCATCGCTTTTGAGATATATATCAACCAAGTCCCTTATTTCTTTTTCATCATCAACAATTAAAATAGTTCCTTTATCCAAAAAGACCATCTCCCATATAAAAACTTCTATAATTAAATTCTATTATAAATTCATTTTAACTTAAACACCTTAATAAAAATCACAATTAGTTCTTAATATTTTCTAAATTCTATAGCAAATAACATCTAATCCTATAAAATAATGCTATTAAAGAAAAAAGATTATGAATTAAGTAAAATCTCATAATCTTTTTTAAGCATTTTTATATCATGCTCTTTAATATTAATCCTCACTTGATAGTTCTTCCCACTTTTCATAAAGCTTTTCAATCTTTTCCTCAAGAACTTTAATCTCTTTATTAACTCTTTCGCTTTCAGTTGGATTAGAATAAACTTCTTCTTTACAAAGTTCTTCTTGTAATTTTTCAAGAGCTTCTTCATTTGCAGTTATATTATTTTCTATTTCATTTATTTCGTTTTGCTTAGCTTTAGCTTCTTTTTCTAAAGCTTTTTTCTTTTTCCTTTCTTCATTTAATTGAGTTTTTGTTTTTCCTAACGCTAAACCTTCATAGGTTTCAAATCTTTGAGGATTTTTTTTCTTTTCAGTATAATAGCTATAATTTCCCAGATATTCATTTACTCCGTTTTCTTCTAATTCCAATATTCTATTAATTACTTTATTTAAGAAATATCTATCATGGGAAATTACAATTAATGTACCATCATAACTTAAAATTGCATCCTCAAGTGCCTCTCTCGAAGGAATATCTAAATGGTTTGTGGGCTCATCTAAAAGAAGTAAGTTTGATTTAGACAACATTAATTTTAAAAGATTTACTCTACATCTTTCTCCACCGCTTAGTTTATTTATTTCTTTAAATACATCATCACCTCTAAAGATGAATGAACCAAGAAATCCCCTAAGCTCACTTGTTGTCAATTCTGGGAAGTCATCCCAAACCTCATTTAAAATAGTTTTGTCTGGATTGAGATTAGACTGTTCTTGGTCATAATATCCCACATTAACATTAACACCTAAAACCTTAACTCCTGAGTCACTCTTAACCTTATCCATTATTATATTAAAAAGTGTAGTTTTACCTCGTCCATTTTCTCCAATTAATGCAATTTTTTCTCCTCTCTTTAAATCAAAGGACAAATTGGAAAACAGTTTCTTTTCGCCATAGCTTTTTGCCATTTTTTCAACATGCAGTACATCGTACCCGCTCTTAACTGAAGCTTCAAACTTAATTTTAGATGCAGACTTTTCTTTATCAGGAGCATCCACTAGCTCCATTTTATCAAGTGCCTTTTCCCTGCTTTCTGCTGCTTTAATACTTTTCTCTCTATTAAACGATCTAAATTTTTCTATTATAGCTTCCTGTCTTTTAATTTCTGCCTGTTGCAGATTATAAGCTTTTAACTTTGCATCATAATCTTTTTTCATCAGTTCCAATGATTTAGTATATGGTGCGTTGTAACAATTCACGTGACCATTTATTACTTGAAAAGTTGCTGTTGTTACAGCATCTAAGAAAAATCTATCATGGGAAATTACTATTACAGTTCCTTTATATGTCTTCAAATATTCTTCAAGCCACTCAATTGCTTCTAAATCTAGATGATTCGTTGGCTCGTCAAGTAATAGTATATCGGGGTTTAATAGAAGAAGCTTACAAAGCGCAACTCTAGTTTTCTGTCCTCCACTTAAAGTTGATATAACTTTACTAAAATCGTCTTCTGTAAATCCTAAACCTTTAACGACACGAGATATTTCCCCCTTATATGTATACCCACCTCGATTTTCGTAAAGATCCTGAGCAGTTCCATAATCTTTAATAATTTTTTCATGATATGAGGCATTTTCTTCATTATACGGCTCATTCATTTTTAATTCTAAATCGGAAATCTTCTTTTCCAACTTTTGAAGGTCTTCAAAAACAAGTAACATCTCATCATAAATTGTATTGCTTGAATCTAATGCCAAGTGCTGAGCAAGATAACCCAAAGACTTATTCTTATCTATAAAAACTTCCCCATCATCTTGACCAATTTCCTTAGAAAGTATTTTAAATAAAGTTGTTTTTCCTTCACCATTAGATCCAATTATACCAACTTTATCGCCTTCATTAATTGAAAATGTTATATCTTTTAATATAGTATTAATACCATAACTTTTACATATATTTTTACAACTTAATACAATCATTATTTATCCTCCACTAGTTTAGCTTTAATTATTATACTATTTTCTAATGGTTATAGCAATTTGAGCATTTTCCAAAATAAAATTTAGCTTACATTAAGAAAAGTCAACGAAATTTGGATTATTATTCAATTTGTTTTATAATGAGATAAAAGTATAGGGCACAATTTCAAAAAATAACCAAGTTATTTTCGGTTTGTTATTTTTCATGTGCCTAATTTGGAGGCAATACATGACTTTAGGAAATGATAAAAATGATTTCACTAAAAAGAAGAAACAATTGAAAGAAAAAGAGCTGCTTTCAGCTGCCTATAATTTATTTCTTAAAAATGGCATAGAGAAAACGTCTATAGATGATATTGCTAAAAATGCTGGAGTCGCAAAAGGAACTTTTTATTTATATTTTAGTGATAAGTACGATATTTTAAATAAATTAATATTGCAAAAAAGCAATGAAATTATAAGAGAAGGATTAGCCAAAACAAATAGTTCAGGAATTGAAGATTTTAAAGATCGTACTCTTTTCTTTATAGATTATATAATTAATTACTTAAAGAACAATGTTTCTTTGTTAAAGCTTATAAATAAAAATATTTCTTGGGGATTATATAGAAAAGCAATAATGAAACCTGAAACTTACGATAATGTAAAAAAGGTCCTAGATATTTTCATCAAAAATTTAACTAATGAAGGAATAAGTAAAGAAGAAGCTGAAATGACATTATTTATGATTATAGAACTAGTAGGCAGCGTATGCTTTACGACAATTATCTTAAAGGAACCTACAGACATTGAAAGTATAAAACCAATTTTATTTAAAAAAATTTTGGCTATGATAACAGTTTAATTATAAATTTTCACTTTATAATTAAATCCTCTAAAAATTTAGACTATCCAAATTTTCAGAGGATTCTATGTTAATATATTTTATTTCTTGTAATCCTTATTGCTGTATAACAATGTTAATCTAATTAATCTTTTAATTATTACTCTTACTATTGGACGTGGAATTCTATATGAATAAAGTGTAGCAAATATACCTGGATGTCTCCGTTCAATTTTAGCATAAATTTTGTTTACATCGTTATCAGAATTTCCTCTTTCCAGGTCATTTGTTTCATCTAAATCAAGGTCTAAATGTCTCAAAACGTCAAAAGTACTTGGTATAGTATGATTAGCTATATTATAATTAGAACTTCTGCTAAATTTATCATCAAGTTCGTCGGAATAATAGCATAATTCAGGAAGTCCTGTTTCTGAGGGAAATAAATCTAAATTATAGTTGTTACCACTTGAATCAATATTTTCATTAAAATTTCTATTCATAAATGCCGGTGGAACAAATTTAATATCATTTTTATCCCGACTCCAACTACTAGATTGAGACATATATTTCTCATCTGGATTCATTTTAAATTACCTCCTTAAATAAATATTATTTATTACTCTAAATAATATGCATCATAAATATATATAGTACATAATTTAGAATAAAAGACATGAATTTTACTCCTTTATTAAGTGAACAATAAATATATTATAGGAATAATATATATTGGAGGAGATGCATATGAAGATAGATAATAAGCAAGACATCAGGGACTTATTTATTGGATTAAATGAAAAAGTTTGTGACTCTAATGGCCATTGTATAGATGCAATAAACTTTGATAATGCAGCCACAACTCCGCCTATTAAGTCAAGTATTGAGTATATAAAACAGTTGAGCAATACTTATGCTTCTATAGGAAGAGGAACTGGGCAAAATGCTGAAATAACCACTAACTTGTATAGGGAGTCTAAAAATTTCTTGATGGAATTTTTTAATATAAAAGATAAAGAGAAATATGTTGTTATTTATGTTAGCAATACAACTGAAGGCATAAATAAGTTAGCAAATACTCTTTCAAAACATCCCGATGAATTAATACTAACTTCAAGAATGGAGCATCACTCAAACGATTTACCATGGAGAAGACGAGGAGAAGTAGATTATGTTGAAGTAGATGAACAAGGTAGACTAAAAATTGAAGAATTAGAAGATAAACTTAGGACAAATCACGTTAGGATAAAATATGTTTCTATCACTGGAGCTTCCAATGTAACAGGTTATAAGAATGATATTCATTATATAGCCAAAATAGTTCATAAGTATAATGCTAAATTAATTGTAGATGGTGCACAACTTGTACCACACACAAGAGTTAATATTAGCGGCGATACCGATAATGAACAAATCGACTTTTTAGTGTTCTCTTCCCACAAAATTTATTCTCCTTTCGGAGTTGGAGTGATAATTGGTTTAAAAGAAGATTTTTCAAATACACCTCCAGACTATCTGGGAGGAGGAACTGTTGATTTAGTTCTTGACAATGAAGTCACATTTCTTCCAACACCAGAAAGAAACGAGGCAGGAACACCAAATTTTCTAGGAATAATGGGATTAGTAAACTCATTAAGAATAATAAATACAATCGGGTATGATTATATAGAAGAACATGAACAAGTTCTTTTAAAGCGCACTGTAGACGGGTTAAAGAGAATTCCTAAAGTAATAAATTATGGAGATACTGACAACTTAAATGATAGACTTGGGATTACCACTTTTAACTTAGAATGTATGTACCATCATGATTTAGCAAATATTTTAGCTAAAAGAAAAGGAATTTCTGTTAGACATGGATGGTTCTGTGCACATCCTTATTGCAGGAGGCTTATGAGAGCAAGTGAAGATGAAGCTAAAGAATTCCTAAAAAATCCTGAAAAGAAAATGTTAGGAATGGTAAGAGTTAGTTTTGCTCTATATAATACAATTAATGAGATTGATATTTTTTTAAATGTACTAGAGGATATTTGTTTAGAGAAAATTAAGTAGAAAATATATAGATTACTCTAGTTAAATTTAATAAATATTATTTTATGGATGTAATTATAATTTAATTTTAATTACATCCAATCACTATTTATAATAAATTGAAAATTATTGATTAAATACCTTATACTTTGGTAGATTTCCTTCGAATTCTAATTCAGGGAGATCCTTTATTAAAGGTTCAAAGTATGAATATGCTTCACTAGTTATAAAATTCCCTTCATCATTTATCCATTCTTCTGGAAAGTATCTAACATTATTTGCAACATTCTCAGCCTCAATTAAAGAATAATTAACTTTATAAGGTTCATTGCTTTCTCTATTAATACAGACCATCTTACCAGTTTCACCTTTAGCTGCATATCTTAATGCCATTTTTCCAACATTATAAGCCTCTGTCAAATCTGTATCAGATGCACAATGCATTGCACAACGTTGAAGAACACCTAGTTCAAGTGCTTTCACCCGTGTAGTGAAACCAGCCTCAAGAATTAATTTTCTTAAATAGTTTGAAACTCCGCCCAGTTGAGCGTGTCCAAAATTATCTTGAGATGCACAATCTAATTCTGAAATAAAATCACCGTTTTCATCTCTTATTCCTTCTGATACAACTATATAAACTTTATTTTGTTCTTCAAATTTTTGTTTGACATCAGCTAAAAATTTAAATCTATCAAAAGCTGCCTCTGGAAGATAAATAAAATCTGCAACTGGCTTTCCATCAACTTTTGCAAGACATGAAGAAGCAGCAAGCCATCCCGTGTCTCTCCCCATAGTTTCCAATATAAAAATACCATTATTAGTATAAACTGAAGCGTCTAAATATGTCTCTAGCGCTGTAGTTCCGATGAATTTTGCAGCGCTTCCAAAGCCAGGAGTATGATCTGTAAATTTCAAATCATTATCGATAGTTTTAGGTATTCCCATAAATTTAATATCAATATTATTCAACTTTGCATATTTTGAAAGCTTAGAAATAGTATCCATAGAATCATTTCCGCCTACATAGAAAAACGCTGTTATATCATATTCTTTAAGAATTTCTATTAATGCCTCATATTCTTCACTACATGAAGCAAAGTCTTTTAATTTATACCTGCAAGATCCTAATCCCGATGATGGAGTAAATCTAAAATTGCTTATTTCTTCATCAGATACTGATGATAAATCAATTATATTTTTATTTAATATTCCCTCAATTCCATTTAAACCAGCATATACTTTATCAAAAGTTTTTAACTCTTTATTTGCACTTAAAAGGCCTACTACACTTGAATTAATTACCGCTGTCGGTCCACCTGATTGGGCTATTATACAATTTGACATGAAATTTCCTCCTTGTCTGTTATACTAAACACTACAAATATGATATACTATTAAACTTATAGTAATACACTATTTAATAATATACAATAAAAAATGTATTTAATAAAGACTTTTTTTAATTTTTTTGCATATATTATAAAATTACGAATTATTATAAAGTAGGTTTAATATTTAAAGGGGATGAGAATATGAATTTGTATTATGTTATAATAATAGGTATAGCTTTAGCTATGGATGCCTTTGGAATAACATTAGGCATTGGTTTAAATCCAATAATCAACAGACACCATAAAATCAAGTTTTTATTATCTTTTGCATTTTTTCAATTTTTATTTACATATGTAGGAGGAAGTTTAGGGTATTTATTCGATACTTATATTACAAATATCCCTTCCATTGCAGGTGGAATAATTATGGGAATTGTAGGCATACTCATCATTGTTGATGGCTTTAAAGAAAAGGAAAATGAAATTTTAATTAAAAATACCACATGCATAATACTTGGAATATCAGTTAGCATAGACGCTTTAGTTATAGGTTTCACAGCATTCCATGAAATTCAAAGAAATTTATTACTTTGCGTCAATTCAATTCTTATCGGGTTAATTACGTTATTTATTTGTACATTAGGCTTTTTTATTTGCCGTTATATAAAGAAAATTAAATTTATAACAACGTATGCAAATTTTTTTGCAGGCATAGCTCTTATATTTTTTGGACTTAAAATGATATTTTTTTAAGAAAATAGACATATTAAATAGTAAGTTAAAATTTATATAAATATTTAACTTACTATTTTTTTAATACTTGTTCATATATGCTATAATACTATTAGGTCATATGACCCGGGGTAATATATAATGATGTTAGCGAAAGCTAACGAATGGAGGATTACCAAATGGGGATAATGACAATTGAAAGGATGGAAAGTAAGAATCCATACCAAGGTTTGTTTAATGAACTTAAAGAAGAATATGGACTAAGTCCTATCGAAGCGAAAGCACTTGTTAAGAGAGTTGAACAGTTCAAAGAAGAAATGAGTAGCGGTGTAAGAGATCATAATCAGATAGTCAGACAGGTTGTTGCAAATGGTGAACCTGCTGGAAAGAGAATAAGAGATTGTAGGCTTATACCTGTGACACTTACCATGAATTTTAATGGTGAAGAAAAGGTTGAGCAAAAAAATGGACTCAGCTACTTGAAGAAAATGAAAGTTCATCAATTGGCTTGGGAGGCTTATGAACAAGGAGGTCTTCTCAGCTATGAAGATATAGAGAGTATTCTTGGGATAAGTATAAGCACAATAAAGCGATATATTAAGCAGTATAAAATAGAAGGTGTAGTCGTTCCAACTAGAGGGCAGATTGAAGACATTGGACCTGGGATAACTCATAAAGAGAAAATTATTGAACTTCTTGTGAAAGGCTATACATATTCCGAAGTAATGATTCAGACCGCTCATACTGAGACTAGTGTGGAAAACTATGAAAAGAAATTTGTGAGAATAGCATATTTCCACAGAGAAGGTAAAAATAAGCTGCTAATTAGGACTTTGACTGGATATTCAGAATGCCTAATAGATAGTTATATAGAGTTATACACAAGGTATAGCAAGGAATACCCTGATTCCTTAAATAAAATGTTAGAAAGATTCCACAGATACATTGATTGTGGAGAAACAAAAAATTTTAGGAACTGATGAACCTATGATAAATAACTGTAAAAATGATGCTAGACAGCACTATGTGCCGGGAGCGAAGCTGACATATGCGACAATGTTAAAGCAAATGTTAAAACAAGAATTAGGATATCAGGGAAAACCTAAGATACTTGATTTGTTAGCAACTGAAATAGAAAACATAACGAAAGAATGTTATGTGGATAAAAATGAAATTGGCTTAGGACAGATAAAAGTTGTAGTCCCAAGTATACATGACAAGCCAGGTTGGTCACAGACTATAGAAGACACCAAGCTTGTGACAGTGACACTAACGCTACATTCTCCAGAGGATATAGAGGCGATGAAGGCTAATAAACCATCTAGACTTATAACACAAGATAAACTGATGAGGATAGCTAAGGAAGCCATAGAACAAGAAGGAGTTCTAAGTAGTGCCGTTGCGGCGAGCCTGCTAAATATAAAGCAGACAACAGTTTCGAAATATGTAAAAGAGTATTTTGAAAGAGAAGGCAAGATTGTGCCGTTGAGAGGCTTTGTACATGATATGGGAAAAACTACAACGCATAAAAGGTGGATAATAGAGCTCTATTTAAATGGTTACACAACCAAACAAATACAAGAGAGAACAGACCATAAGATAGTTAGTATAGATCGATATATAAAGAGATATAAAGCTGTTGAAAACATAATTGAAGAAATTAAAACTGTGGATACAACAAAAATATCTCGATTTCTTGATATAAGCGAGCATTCCGCAAGGGAATATACCGCTATATATTTGGAGTATAAGGAAACATCTAAGATCAAAAGATTAGATTTTTTCAAAGATATTGAGGAACTGACCCAGAAAACTATGAATTCTGTGGATAAATAGGTGAAATAAAGTTGTTCACATATTTCTAAAATCAATGCAAGGAAATTGACAGAATTTTAAGATAAATGCATATCTATAGGAAAATTTGACCCTGCCTTACTTTGACAAGTAAGTAGTACAGCCATTTCTCACTACTTGCATGTTATATAAAAATAGAATATAATTCTAAGAAAAAACGAGATAAACGTAGCTATTAAAAGCTAATAATTTATCCAGGGGTCAAATGAACCTATATATATTTAATATTTAGCTGTTAGGGGATATAGAAATGGAACCAATAGAAATTTTAAAAGAAAATGGAATTAAAATAACTAAGGGAAGAACTGAAATCCTTAATATACTAATAATTTCAAAAAGTAGTTTGTCCGCTGAAAAAATATATAATATTTTCAGAGACAATAATATAAATATTAATTTAAGTACAATTTATAGAACATTAGAATTGTTTGAGGAAAAAGAAATTACTGAAAAGATAACCCTTAATGATGGAGTATTTTCATACAAACTCAAAAGTAATACACATAGGCATTATTTAGAATGTCATATTTGCCATAAGGAAGTTGAAATTCCATGCCCTATGCTTCAAATAGAAGAAATGGTGCAAAATACAACAGGATTCACTTTAACAGATCACAATTTAATTATGAAGGGGATATGCAAAGATTGCAAAAAGAAAAAATAATCCCCCAAAAAATAAACTAGGAAGATTCCATAAAGTGAAATCTTCCTTTTTAAGACTACCAGTTTAGCTTTTTCTTTATCTACGTATTTTCATTGAGTCTTCTATTATCATATCTATTAACTGCGCAAATCCTATATTTAGTGCTGCTGCGCTTTTAGGAATCAAGCTATTTTTTGTCATTCCTGGAAGAGTGTTTACTTCTAAGATATATGGTGTTCCGTCTTCAGTAACAATCATATCAACTCTGGAATATACTTCACATTTAAGTGCTTTATAAGTGGCCAATGCCATTTTTTCAACTTCTTCATGCAAGTTTTCTTCTAGCTCAACAACAATTTCTTCAGCCCCACCATCTTGATACTTTGATGCAAAATCAAAAAATTCTGCTTTTGGTTTTATTGCAATTACTGGCAACATTTTTTCTCCATAAACAGGGCAAGTTATTTCATCACCTTTTATAAATTTTTCTATCATAACCTCGCTATCCCACTTAAATGCTTCAGTAACACAGCTCTCAATATCTTTTTCTTCCTTTACAATAAATGTAGCCACACTTGATCCACCATGGGTTGGTTTAACTACAACAGGATATCCTAAATTATTTATTTTACTTAAGTCTATGTTATCGCCTTTTCTTAAATTGACCCAAGGAGCAGTCCTAATTCCAGCTGCCTCTAGAATAGACTTTGTTACATCTTTGTCCATACACATTGCGCTACTTAAAGGACCGCAGCCTGAGTATGGAATTCCTAGCGTTTGCAAAACTGCTTGTACTGTTCCATCTTCTCCAAATTGTCCATGTAATGCTAAGAGTGCAAAGTCTATTCCTGCAGTTTTAGTTACTATATCTTCTTTCTTATCTATAACTATTTGTATTACTTCATATTTTTCTTTATTTATATTTTCTATTATAGAATTTCCACTTTTTAATGATATTTCTCTTTCAGATGATATACCACCCATTATAATTCCAACTTTCATTGATTCCCTCCGAATATACATTAAATATTAATCTATATTAATTTTAATAAAATAATTACAAATATAAAAGAACCACTAGGTAGACAAAATATCTCAACTGTGGTTCATTCTAATAATCAAAAATTTTATCTTTTATTTTTTTGATTGTGCCTTATTCTTATATATTTTATTTTCATATTTACACAAACTATCCAAAGGACATTCCCCACAGTTTGGATTCCTTGAACTGCAGCATCTTCTACCATGAAATATTAATAGATGATGCATAAGTGTCCATTCCTTTTTAGGCAATTCCTCTTGAAGCTGCTTTTCTACTTCTAAAACATTCTCTGAATTTGCAAGGTTTAATCTGTTTGAGACTCTAAATACATGGGTGTCTACTGCAATGGATGGTACACTAAAAGCATTAGACAATACCACATTAGCTGTTTTTCTCCCTGCTCCTGCAAGAGAGGTTAGCTCTTCCATGGTCTTTGGAACTTCTCCATTAAATCGTTCTTTTAGTTGATTAAACATCAGAATTAAATTTTTAGATTTATTTCTATATAATCCTATCTGCTTTATTCTTTCTTCAAGCTCATCATTTGTTAGAGTTAAAAGTGAATCTAAGTCTGGATAATCTCTAAATAAATCTTTTGTAACTTCATTTACTTTTTTATCCGTTGTTTGAGCAGACAATATTGTAGCTATAAGTAATTGAAGTGGTGTTTCATAATTCAATTCACATTTTGCATCAGGATATGTTTCCTTCAAAATATCTACAATCTTCTTTGTCCTTGCTTTCATATCTTTTGTAATCTCCTTATTTATATATTCCCCTATACTTTTCAGGTAAGAGATTTGCTATACCTCTCATTAGGATGTCCATACATTTGTCATCATATTCATGTTTATCTTCATCTTGCTCTTTATTCGGAAATACAATTTTTTCTCCTATATTTACAGTAACATCTGAATGCTTCCATTTTTCTGATCCCATATCCCCATCTTTGCTTATTGGTAGTAATATATCAGTTCCTGACATACCAATAGGTATTATTTCTGCTTTCGCCATTCTAGCAAATAATAGAATCCCTTTTCTGCCTTCTATCATAGCACCTGTTCTGCTTCTAGTGCCTTCTGGAAATATTAGAACATCATTTCCTTCTTTAAGGGCCTTAACTACCTTTGTAATAGCCTCTTTATCAGCTGAATTAGGCTTAATTGGTATATTCTTAACTATTTGGGTTCCTAATTGAGTTATTGGATCATCTGATAATTTTACTCCTGCTACAAAATATGGATCACTTTTTTCTTTTAATATTTTTGATAAGACTAAACCATCAGAATTACTCAAATGGTTACATACAAATATTCTTGGTTTTTTCACCTTATCTATATTATCTATTCCATTAATTTTTATATTTGCATACTTCCTAATATAATTATTTGCTATAATTTTACCTATTTTTATAACTAATGCCTCTGGCATCATTCTTATAATATTTATTGCAATCGGTGATAACATTCCATTCCAACCTTTCTTAACGAATACATATATATTATTATATTATTTTCTCATATTTTTCCAATAATTAAAATACTATTTTTTTATTTTATTGAATAGAGCAAAAAATATAATATATCATTGGTGAATATCCATATACATTATATATTTTTTCAAATGTCTATGCAAATCCTATAATTTTAATAACCGTGCTATAAAGCTAGTATACCGCTCTTTCTATTCCATATATTCCAGCAAAAGTAAATAAAGATATGAAAACTTAACATATAATCTAAGTTCTTCATATCTTCACTCTGCATTGTTAAATTTAGATAAAATCTTTTAACTCACAAAAACTTCTAAAAATAAATTCTACTAAATCTATATTAAACTTAAATAAATAACTAACTCCTTAAATCCAAATACTCCCACACACGTAACACTAAATAACCATATCATTGAATATTTTCTTCTTGTGACCTTTTACATCGCTTATTTCTATTATAGTTGCAGTGGATGCTGTTCTTACAATATTTTTAGCCTGACTACCAACTGCTGTGGCCTTTGCAGGGACATTCTTTACAACTACAGCATTTGCTCCTATTTTGGCGCCCTTGCCTATAGTAATAGGTCCAAGTACCTTAGCTCCTGTTCCTATTAATACATCATCTTCAACAGTTGGATGTCTTTTTCCTTTATCTTTTCCAGTTCCACCTAACGTCACTCCATGATAAATAGTAACATTATCTCCAATCTCAGCAGTTTCTCCTATTACTACACCCATTCCATGATCTATAAATAATCCTTTTCCTATTTTAGCCCCTGGATGAATTTCAATTCCTGTAAAGAATCTAGACAACTGTGAAATTAACCTTGCTAAAAAAAATCTTTTTTTCAAATAAAGGAAATGTGCTATTCTATATGATATTAATGCGTGAATACATGGATACAGTAATAATACTTCTATTTTACTTTTAGCTGCTGGATCTTCGTTTAAAACTCGTTCTATATCATAATTCAGTTTTTTAAACACAGCTTATTCTCCTTTTCTATAGTTTTCAGTAGAATTTTTCCTAATAAATCATATAATTATCTCTAGATGTTTTGTTAAAATTTCTAATAAATAAACTTCCCCAAAAAACATAAAATAATTTATCAAACGTGCCTGTAAATAAATTAATCATATAATCCCATTGATATATACTTTTCTCCACCATCTGGTGCAACAGCTAATACTTTTTTACCTTTTCCAAGTTTTTTAGCAACTTGTATAGCTGCATATATTGCTGCGCCTGAAGAAATACCAACTAACATACCTTCTACTTGAGCAAATAATTTTGCTGTCTTGAATGCATCTTCATCTTTTACTTGTAATATTTCATCTACATATTCTTTTTCGTAAATTCCCGGAACAAATCCTGCTCCGATTCCTTGAATCTTATGCCCTCCTGGATTTCCACCACTTAATACTGGCGAGTTTGCTGGTTCAACTGCAAAAGTTGTAAGGTTTCTAATCTTCTTTTTTAAATTTTTAGATACTCCTACTACAGTTCCACCACTTCCAACACCTGCTATGAAAGCATCTAAATCTGGAATATCTTTATATATTTCTTCTGCGGTTGTTTCATAGTGCTTTTCTGGGTTAGCAATGTTTTCAAACTGTTGTGGAATAAAATATCCTTCACCACTTCCTATTTCTATTGCTTTTTCTATAGCGCCTTTCATGCCTTTAGCACCTTCGGTCAACACTAATTCTGCTCCATAAGCCTTAATTAAGTCTCTTCTTTCCTTACTCATTGTTTCTGGCATCACTATTGTAACTTTATAACCTTTAAGCTTTCCAACAAGTGCAAGCCCTATACCTGTATTTCCGCTTGTTGGCTCTACTATTGTTGCACCCGGCTTCAATACTCCTTCTTTTTCAGCTCTTTCAATCATTCCAATAGCTGCTCTATCTTTAACACTTCCACCTGGATTAAATTTTTCAAGTTTAACATATATTTCTGCGATATTATCCTCTTTAATTAAATTATTCACTTTTATAATTGGTGTGTTTCCAATTAATTCAAGTCCTCCATTATAAATCATACTATTATTCTCCTCCTTAAATTTCCACTTAATTCTTTAATTTATATAACAAAAAAACTTCATCTTCTATAAAACTATAGAGACGAAGCAAAATCCGCGGTCCCACTCTAATTGAATTAAACACAGTCAATTCCCCTCAACTTAGCACTATTAAATGCCATATCACTATAACGGGTGAACCCGGAGAATCTTACTAAGATATACAAAAATATAATTTAAAATATTTTATACACATTTTAAATTATATAGGAAAATTCACCTATATTCAGACTTCAACTCCAAAGGGCACTTCACACAAATTCTTGATGAAAAGTTCTCAGCTTCCTTTTCTCTCTGTAAACTTTCTTTGCGCTACTTTCCTTTTTCATAGTTTTTAATTCTTAGTGTTTTGATAGGTTTTATATTATAATTATATTATTTATATAAAAAAAGTCAACACTTTTTAAGAAATTTCCCAAAAAGTGTTTATTACATTAATTTTTCTTTTTCCATAGGGGATATAAAAATTCGTCTATTAAGTCATGTATTATTACTATTCCTACTAGTTTTTCATATTCATCAACTACAGGCACTGCATTTAAATCATATTTTGCTGCAATTTCTATGGCTTCACTTATATTATTATCATGCCTTACACATGATACCACGTCATCCATAATTTCTTTTATTTTTACATTCATATCATATATAATTAAATCCTTTAAAGGAACCAATCCTTGAATATGATCTTCTTCATCTGTTATATATATATAATAAATAACCTCTTCATCTGGCTTCATTTCCTTTAATATATCAATAGTATCCCCGATAGTGATGTCTAAATTTACAGAAATAAATTCTTTATTCATTATACTACCAACAGTCTCATCTTCGTATTGCAACAACTGTTTAACTTCATCGGCATCTTCTTTTCCCAAATTGATTAATATTTTTTCTCTTTCTTCTTCATCCAAATCATCAAGTAAATCTGCTATCTCATCATTCGGCATATTTTCTAATACTTCAACAGCCTTGCTGTCTGATAATTCCTTGATTATAGTACCTTTATATTCGGAATCTATTTCTTCTAATGTATCCGCTGCTAAATCTTCATCTAAAGATTCTAATACTTGCTTTCTTGAATTAGTATCTAAGTTTTCTAATATATCAGCTAAATCGGCTGGATGTAGCGTCGATAATTTTTTATATGGGACAGCTAACTTCAAATTATTATCAACCATTTCCAAGGATTCAACATCATCCCATCTTAATACTTTATCCTCTAAACTTTTTCTCATTATTTTATAAAAGAATTTCATAATACCTGATATTTTTAATCTTCTATATCTAGCTAAAGGGCCAGTTTCAACTCCTATTACCCGATATTCTCCAGCAATCTTAGCGATTCTTAAATCATTAACTCTAACTACCTGCTTTCCATTAATATCAACTATTTTTTTATCTAGTAGATTTTCAGAAAGAAGGTAGCTATATCTCATTGGAAGAATTTCTTTACTGCCTCTTGTTTTTATCTTAAATTTCCCCTCTTTATCGGTAAACTCTATATATCTAAATTCATAGTGAAATGTATTTCCATCTTTTTTAAGCTTATAGCCAATTACTCTTGGATATCCATCTTCAGTAGTTACATAAACATCCCTTAAAGTCCCTAATACATCTCCAAATTCATCATAGACTTTTTTATCTAAAATATTTGAATATAGTAATGTAGATAATTCCATCATAAATATTCTCCTCCCTGTTTATGCAGAAAGAAAGTTTTCAAGCAGAATTTATTCACATATAGGTAACTTTAATCAATTACGCTTACTATAGGAATTTACTTAAGATGAAAGACTTTCCTTCTGAAATATATTTAATTTTTGTCATATTACATTCTATATTCTGAGGTCCATCCTCCATCTTTTACACCACCCTTAAGTCAGTTAACAGTTTACAGTTTACAGTTTATAGTTACTAATTTTTTAACTTTTCCTTAGATAACCATCGTCTCTAATTATTATATTACAAAGGAGTAAAAAGGCAATAAATTTTTACTTTTTAATCACTTCCATAATCAATTTTTAACATACGTTTTTTGTTTGTAAACTAATTATGGTTATGTTAATATACTGTAAGAATAAGCTTTAAAAGCTCATTCTTTCATTTGATAATATATTCATGTTATGACAATTATTTGTTGTGATTTTACTATATAGATTTGTATATATTATTTTAGAAGGGCATAATTTTATAAATATATAACAAAAAAATAAATTGAGAATTGGAGTTAATAATATATGAAACTTTGCAAGGAATTTTTACCTATTAGTAAAGAGGACTTAAAAAAAAGAAATATTGAACAATTAGATTTTATTATAGTTTCTGGTGATGCTTATGTCGACCATCCTTCATTTGGTACAGCTATTATAGGAAGAACTCTTGAAGCACAGGGTTTTAATGTTGGTGTCATAGCCCAGCCAGACTGGCATAATTCTGAAGACTTTAAAAAATTAGGCAGACCTAAATATGCATTTTTAGTTAATTCAGGCAACATTGATTCAATGGTTAATCATTATACTGCTGCGAAAAAGACAAGACGCGAAGATTTATATTCTCCTGGCGGAGAGGCAGGACATAGACCAGATAGAGCTGTCATTGTTTATTGCAACAGAATACGTGAAGCTTATAAAGATGTAGCTATAGCAATCGGCGGAATAGAAGCTAGTCTAAGACGCTTTGCTCACTATGATTATTGGGATAATAAGGTTAGAAGAAGCATTCTTGTGGATTCCAAAGCTGATTTGTTAATGTACGGAATGGGTGAAAAAACCGTAATTCAAATTGCAGACTTATTAAGATATGGGGCAGATATTAAAAATATTACATCTGTACGTGGAACTTGTTATATGACTAGAGATATATCAAATATTAAAAATGCAGTTATGGTCCCAGCCTTTGAAGAAGTCTCTACAGATAAAAAGGCTTACGGAGAAGCTTATAAATTGGAATATTATGAACAAGACTCTATAAATGGTAGAACTCTAATTCAAAAATATGGAGATAGATATTTAGTTCAAAATCCGCCTCAAGAAAATTTAACTCAAGAAGAAATGGATAGAACCTATGATTTACCTTATACAAGAACATATCATCCTATATATGAAGAAAAGGGTGGTATTCCTGCAATTCAGGAAGTTAAATTTTCAATTACAAGTCACAGGGGCTGTTATGGTTCCTGCTCATTTTGTGCTTTAACTTTTCATCAAGGACGAGTAATTCAAAATAGAGGTCAAGAATCAATAATTGGCGAGGCAAAACTTTTAACTACTTTACCTGACTTCAAGGGATATATTCATGATATTGGAGGTCCGACTGCAAACTTTAGACATAGAGCTTGTAAAAAACAAATTGAACATGGTACATGTAAAAATAAGCAATGCATGTTCCCAGCACCTTGTAAAAATTTAATAATAGATCATACTGAATATCTTTCATTATTAAAAAAAGTAAGAAAACTTCCTGGCATAAAAAAAGTGTTTATTCGTTCTGGACTAAGATATGATTATTTAATTCATGATAAAAATGATGTATTTATGAAAGAATTATGTGAACATCATATAAGCGGTCAACTAAAGGTTGCTCCTGAACACGTAGTTCCAAGAGTATTAAATCAAATGGGCAAACCAACAAGGGAAGTTTATGATAAGTTTGTTAATAAATATTTTCAAATTAACAAGCAAATAGATAAGAAACAGTTTCTGGTTCCGTATTTAATGTCTTCTCATCCTGGTTCTGACTTAAATGCTGCTATAGACCTTGCATTGTACATCAAAGAGATGGGATACACTCCAGAGCAAGTACAGGATTTTTATCCAACGCCTGGAAGTTTATCAACTACAATGTACTATACTAGTTTTAACCCATTAACTGGTGAAGAAGTTTATGTTCCAAGAACACCAGAAGAAAAAGAAATGCAACGAGCACTTATACAATTTGCAGTACCTAAAAATTATCAAAAAGTTAAGAAGGCCTTAATTAAAGCTCATAGAGAAGACTTAATTGGTAATGGTAAGAATTGTTTAATCGGATTTACTCCAGGTAAACCTGGGTATCAGGGAAAAAATAAAAACAGCAGCAAAACATCTAATAATACAAACAAAAATGTCAGTGAAACTTCAAATAAAAAATCATCATTAAGAAGAAATAATGATCCTAAACATATAAAGAATAAAAATTTCTCTAATAAAAATGGAAACAATAAAAAAAGAGTTCAATAATAAAGAGAATGTAATTATTGATTATAATTATAAATAATAAAAGAATCTTCATATCTATAGCTATGAAGATTCTTTTATTGTATTATATATTTACTTTCTTGCAGATACCTTAAACCCATTTAATACAAAATCCAAAATAATTAAAAATAGCATTTCACCTATTACTGAATAAGGGAATAATTTTATTCCACCCAAAATAATAATATCTTCTATCATCACAATTAAAATTGCACTAATAATAAACCATATTCCTTTTTTATTAACAAATGGTTTATCTAATAGCAGCACATTTAATATTAATAACGCACCAAGTAATATTAAAGAAAATAAAAACAGAATTGTTTCCTTGTCAATTTCTAATATAAACCCATACAAATAGCTTACTTCAACAGTTATCTTACAATTTTGTATTATATATGCATATACTGCACATGCTATTGCTGCGATAATGTAGCTTCCTCCAAAGTTTAATTTTTCTGAGCGTAAATACACGAAGGTTATAGCTAGTACAATTAGTGGAATAGCTAAATGATTTAAAAATATCATTGGTTTTAAATAATATATTACAGTACTATTCTTAAGTATGCACAACAGAAATAATGCAATATGCCTTAATAAAAATAATGTAATAACTAAAGTTAAATAGATTTTTATTTTCTTTGGTGAAACTTCTAAATTCTTTTTTATAATTGAAATAGCAAAAAAAATTATAAGTAACAAAAATAAATAATATGCAAAGTTCACAAACTACGCTCCAATCCACATTCCTGTTACTTATATTTATTATTATATATCTTATTTTATTCCTAAAAGTTTAATTCCACCCTTAATGCATTGAATTCTTAGTGGAAAATCAGGACCTCTTTCACCATCGATATCCGTAACTATATCTTCTGAAGATTCAATATATAAATCATCTGTTTTAAAATAAACCACTTTATCTGAATCTAAGTGTTCACCTTTTAGAAGTTTTATGAATAGCGGTATTAATTCTATTATCTGTATAGCCTTAAATATTATTACATCTAATTTACCATCTGTAATTTCTGCTTCTGTGGCTAAATTAAAATTACCTGCTGTTTGGCCATTAAATACTAAAAGTAAGTACATCTCTCCATCATAGTTACATTTTTTAGATAATAATTTTATTTTTAGTTTTCTAAAATTAGGCAATTCCTCAAGACCTTTTAAATAATAAGCCAATTTTCCTATTGTATTTTTTAAGTTTACATCAGTTTTTTGTGATACATCTGTAAAAAGCCCTGAGCTGGCTACATTCACAAAATACTTATCATTAATTTTACCAACATCAACAGCTACTGGTTTGGAATCTAGTATTCGCCTACATGCCTCTTGTATATCATTAGGCATGTTTATAAACTTGCCAAAGTCATTTGCGGTTCCAACTGGTAATATTCCAATTGGAATATTTATATTCTTACTCTTCATAGCATTTACAACAGAATCTACAGTACCATCTCCGCCCGCAATTAAAATGTAGCTATATGTCTCATCAATTATATCTAATGATTCAGCTAAATCTTTTCCTTTTTGTATTCTATACGGAACAACTATTAAGTCCATTTCTTGGTGTAATCTTATAACATTATCTAATTCATTTATTATACTATTTTCTCCTGAGTATGGGTTGTATATGAATCTTACTTTTTTCATAAATAAACCTACCTCCAATAAATTTACTAATTAAAAATTCATTATTTTATCATATTATTATACTTACAAAAGTTTTTATAAATATTAATTAAATTATCTTGCTAAAGCTGAAAAAAACATTAAATTTCTTAAAATTAATTACATATACTGGCTATTTAACGAATTTTATTATATCATTATAATAATTTAATGTCGATACTAGATAACCTAATATAATCTTAAAGTTTATTTACACCTTATATTATTTTGAATTATATGTTATAATAATTTTTTGTAAGTATTTTTTATAATTTTAGGAGTGATTTTATGAGGAAAAGCTGTATTCCTAATGTATTTACCTTTATTAATTTGTCTTGTGGAATTATATCTATATTATCTGTAATGAATGAAAAATATGCAATATCGGGTGCATTCATTTTATTGGCTGGTTTGGTAGATAGGTATGATGGTAGAATAGCTCGTTTTTTAAATGTATCCAGTGAGTTAGGCAAAGAGCTAGACTCTTTAGCTGATTTAGTTTCATTTGGAGTGGCTCCATCAATATTAGTATATATATTATTTAATCTTGAATCCTTTGGTCCAAATGGATTGCTAGGGTTTGTAGTGTTGTTATTATTCCCAATATGCGGTGCATATAGGCTTGCTAGATTCAATACTGCTCAGTTTGATGGTGTCTTTACTGGTGTGCCAATAACTATTGTTGGCTGCTTTATGGCTCTTTTTTCTTTAATCATACTTAGACTTGATTTATCAATGTCTACATTAATTTACCCAGTTGTCATATTAATGATAATTGGTTCATATTTGATGGTAAGTAAGCTTCAATTAAAGAAATTTTAAAGCGAAATGATTATGAATTTTTTCACAAAAAAACTCTGTCTTATATTTGAGGGACAGAGTTTTATTAATATTTTATTTCTAGTCTTCTCTTTCTGAATTTTGAAAGCTTAGCTCATTATCTATTTCAGTGAATATCTTGTCCTTCTCTGTAGTTGCATTAACATACTCATTTTTAATCCTACAATATTTCAAATATGCACTCTCGCATCTATCTAATGTAGAAACGAGTTTATCAATAAGTTCTCCCACATTTTCAGCTCTCTCTAAGGCTTTTCTTACTTCACTTTTTTTTGCTAAATTTACAGAATACATTTCTGATGCTCCTGCAATTAATAATCTATAAACATCTACATAATTTTTTAGCAATGCACTTAAATTATCTATATCTTGATAATGATTTTTGGCTAAATCTTCAAATTTCATAAATCATTCCTCTACTAATCTTATATATTCACTGTAAAATATTTTCAGCTAACCTTATCTACAAATTAAAATCAGATTCTCATGGTTTCACTATTAGCATACTCGTTATCTATATCCTTTAATATACATTTTATTTCTTCATCATCTATCTCTTTATAAAGTATGCTGCAGTCATTATACATACTTTCTTTACAAGTTTTTTTCATTTTATTTTCTGTCATACTAAGAAAATTTTCACCTTTATCTTGTAAAGGTTCATTCATATGAAACAAATTAATGTCATCAACTTCTTGAGGAGTAATCGATAATTCATCAACTTTCATATACTTAAATTCCCAGTCTCTATTCATTTGATTTAAATTCTTATCATAAACAACAGGAACCACAAAGTTTTCTGGATATTCATAAATCATGCGTAATCCCCCTACCTGCAACCCTCATTACATAATTTTCTAAAATATGATCTTGGATATCTGCATAGTGGACATCTCATAGGAGCTTCCTTACCTTCATAAATATATCCACAATTTAAGCATAACCACTCAGCTTCTCTATCTGATTTAAACATTTTTCCTTCTTTTAATCTTTTAGCTAAATCTAAATATCTCTCTTTATGATGCCCTTCTACCTCTTGAAGCTCCTTATAGAAATCAGCAATATCATCAAATCCTTCATCTCTTGCTGTTTCTTCAAACTCCTTATAAATAACTCTATTTTCTTCTGATTCTCCAAGAGCAGATTCTATTAAATTATTCTTTGTACTGCAGACTCTGCCTAAATATCTTCTGTATACCTCCCTAGCATGAGCCATTTCATTTCCTGCTGTTTCCTCAAATACATTTGCAACATACATAAATCCTTCTTCTCTTGCCTTTTCAGCGTAAAATGTATATTTATTTCTAGCCCTAGATTCTCCTGCAAATGTTTTAAATAAATTTTTCTCGGTTTCACTACCTTTTAAGTTCATCTTTGTCTCCTAAAAACAATACTTTCTTACATTAACAAAATATTCATTCTTGCTTATTTTGTTACTATTACGTAGAAAAAGACAACATAAGAACTATACCCTATGATATAGTTCTTTATAGTAAGTGAAAGGTTATTATGATACAATTATTCTCTTATCCTGGGTACAAGTTAACGTTACTTCTTGTTTATCAGTTGATTTAGTAATTAACTTAACATCATGCCCCCACAATTCTTGTACATATTTTAGTGTTTCCTTTGCATAAGAAAGCTCTAAAGCTCTTCCATCAAAAACATTCTCTAGAGTCAATGTGTAATTCTTTTTATTTAAGTCTACAACCCTTATATATGGTATATTTCCCATGCCTGCAGTATAACTTAAAGTGTCTCTTATGGTTTTCCAACCAGATTCATCTGATATTTCCTCAATGATAATATCGAATGTCCTTTCATTATATTGGAATAAGTTTAATTCTTCACACAATTCTCTAGTTAAATAACGTCTTAAGAAAGAAGAATCTCTTTCAACCTCCCTAACTTCAAATATTTTCTCTCTGCCATATCTTTTTTCTATATCTTCAAATACTTTAAATCCGATATAATAAGGATTTAATCCACCTATAGCAGGAGCTATTACATCATTATGCCTCTTTAAAAATTCGAGATGCAATTCTTGAGGAAGTTCTAATTGTTTTAAGATATTATAATGAGTATAGCTTGCCCATCCTTCATTCATAATTTTAGTTTCAATTTGAGGAATAAAATATTCTGTTTCTCTTTTAACTATTCTTAAAATAGTTTTTTCCCATTCCTCTAATTGACCATACTCAATTATAAATCCCATAATATCATCAACAGGCTCTAATGGAATTTTCTCTAAATCAGGTAATTGTATTTCTTCATAAGAGTCTAAAATATTTCTATTTTCTTTTTTGTTTTCATATTCCTTTAATATATTTTCTCTAATTTCACTATTGGATAATTCTCGTACTCCAATATTTCTATTAGCTTGGTATCTTATAGCATGAGCAGCATCTAATATTCTTTCTACTTCTGAATATCCTATGCTTGGATCATCAATATACCCTCTTATTATTTTTGCGTCTAAATTGAACATTTCTAAAGTATATTTTGCATTAGTTCCTTGTTTAAATAACCTGTTATTTTTGAAAAAATCATTATGACCATATACATGAGCCATTGTTAAAATTTGTAACAACAATGTATTATCCTTCATTAAGTATGCTAAACAAGGATCTGAATTTATTACCATTTCGTAAGGAAGACCTGTAAGATTAAAAGAATAAAGAGTTTTATTTTTTTCATATGATTTTCCAAAGCTCCAATGAGGGTATCTTGAAGGCATTCCAACGTAAGCCTCATACCCTATCATTTCATTAAAATTTATCATTTCAAATTCTTGAGAGTAACAATTTAATCCATATTCTTTTACCTTCTTCTCTATTTTCTCATTCCAAACTTCAACATCGCTAAAGCTATATTCCAATTTCTTATTCCTCCTTTAACTCCTTCCTAAGCATAATCTTAAGTGCTTCCCATAAATCTTTTTTCTCTTTTATAATTACAGGAACAAATTTATCATTTGTAATTTCCTTCTTAAATTTATGATACATTGTAGTTGTATATGTGGATGGTAAAAGTTCTGCATATCCAAACATATTACTAATTTCACATATATTTTTAACCGCTATCACTGCTCTTTCATTATCTTCAGACCAATTATCTCCATCACTAGCATAAATGCTATATATATTCCAGGCTGCTGGTGGATATTTTTCTTCGATTACTTTTAGCGCTTCATTAATACCACTAGATATATAAGTACCGCCTGATTCAGATTTATGAAAAAATTCATATTCATCTACACGTCTTGCAACTGTTGTATGATAAATAAATTCAAATGCTATATTGTTATACTTTCTCTTTAAGAAAGTTGCCAGCACAAAAAAATATGATCTTGCCAGATATTTCTTAGTAATATCCATTGAACCAGAAGCATCCATAATAAACAGCATTACTGCATTACTATCTTTTCTAGGTTTCAACTTAACTCTATAGTACCTTAAGTCCTCTTCTCTAAATGGGAATCTCTCTAAATCATCTTCACATTCTAATTCCCTTAATGCTCTTTTCTTAGCCTGCTTTCTTGCAAGTTTTGACATAACGGTTTTCTTTTTTGCAAGCCTCGGATTTATTCCATGAGTTTGATACCCTCGTTTCTTACCAGTAGTTTCAGTAACTATTTCTGAATATTTCTTTTGATCCAAATTAGGTAAATTTAAATCTTCTGAAATATAATCCATTAACTCTTCTAAAGTGATTTCAGTTTCATAAACATCATCACCTTCTTCATTTCCTGCCCCTTGATTTCCTTTAGCTATTTTTTTACTTCCAGCTCCTAATTTCTCTCCTCTTTTTTCATTTCCAACACCACTGGCTACACCCCTAGAATTTTTCCCATAAACAAATTGATATTCTTTAATACCCTTAATAGGTATTTTAAATTTTTTATTTTTACTTTCTCCAACAATGCTTTCTTCTGATAATATATCTCCTAAATTCTCTTTAATGGATTTTTCAACAAGTTGCCTATGTCTTCTCCTATCTTCTATGGACCTGTCGTGATCAATTTGATTATTAGTGTAATCTCTAAATATTGCCATAATTTAGCCTAATCCCTCCATAAGTTATTAGCAGCATATTTTAAAATTACATCACAACAATGAAGACAATATCCATTCCTTTTCATTTCTTCTACCATAGAGTCATATTTTTCAGCTTGTTCTTTATCTCTAACCTTTGATTTAGTTATAATTCTAGATAAATCTTTAACTGATACTGTTAATTTCTTTTCTATAGCTTCTTTTAATGGTTCGTAAGAAGTATAATCTAATTTTCCACCATTTCTAACTATATAGAACATGTATGAAGTTACATCAGATCTGAAGCCTTTAGCTGACGCAGCATATACTCCTATTTGTTCTTCTATACTTCTCATAAATTCTTCATCTGGATTTAGTTCTTCTCCAGTTGAAACATCTTTTATCTTTGTCTTATTTACATATGCCTCAGCATTATCTATATAATTGTTAAATAAACTCTCAGCTTGCTCTCTGAAAGAATGAATAAATGCTTTTGTAATTTCTCTTTCAAGGATTTTATTATATTCTTTTCTAATATTATCTTGAATAAATCCTAAATACTTCTTCTTATCATCAGCTGCAATATCAAGTTCTTTTACAGATTTAATTATGCTTTCCATTATGCTAAGTGGATTTATACAATCTTGGCCTGATTCAGAAAGAGCATTATCAATGGCCTTTATTATAAATCTTGTACTTATTCCTTTCATACCTTCATATTGGCCTGCTTCTTCTCTAAGTTCTCCAATGTCAATTTTCTTAGTTGTTCCCTTTTCAACAATTTCTTCCCCATTATAAATTTTAAGCTTTGTCATAGCATCCACCTTGGCAGAAGGTGCTAATCTTGAAAGAATTGCAAACATTGCTGCTATCTTAATAGTGTGTGGTGCTATATGAGCTTTAAAATTACTCTTTCTTAATATTTTTTCATATATCTTTACTTCTTCATCAAGTTCTAAGCAATATGGAACTTCAACTTTTACTATTCTGTCTAAGATTGCTTCATTCGTATGATCTGATTTAAACTTATTCCATTCTGCTTCATTTGAATGGGCAACTATAACTCCATCAAAATAAATCATTGAACCTTTACCTGGTGATGGTATTGATTTTTCTTGAGTTGCAGTAATTATTGTATGAAGATATTCAACATCATTTTTAAATACCTCTATAAACTCTACAAGTCCACGGTTACCAACATCAAATGCTCCATTTAGAGAGAAAATTCTTGGATCATCTTCAGAATATAAATCCATTTTAGAAATATCAATTGATCCTGTTAAAATTGAAGTATCCTGGTTATTTGGATCAACAGGAGGCACTACGCCAATTCCTTTTCTTGATCTAATAGAAAATCCTGTTCTTTCAACTGGAAAATCTTCATAAACTCCTTTAAGTTCATGAATAAGTCTATATCTGCATACTGGGCATAAATCTCCCTCAATTTGCACTCCAAGCATTTCTTCAAATTTAGGTCTTAAATGCTTTGGAATCAAATGAAGCGGTTCTTCATGCATAGGACATCCCTTTAACGAAAAGACTGGTTCACAGCTTTCTAAAGCAAATTTTAAACTCTCTACTATTGAAGATTTACCAGCTCCTACTGGACCAACAAGATATAAAACCTGTCTTGCTTCTTCACCTTTCATGGCTGCAGATTTAAAATAACTAGCAAGTTTCATTATAACTTTATCAATTCCAAAAAAATCATCTCTAAAAAAACCATACCTTCTTATCAAGTCATTTCCATAAATCTTTCTTACTCTAGGGTTCTCTTCTGCCTTTAACTCTTCTACTCCCTTACTCATAATCATTTCATATAGTCTCTTATGAGCAAGTTTAACTATTTCTGGATTCTCTCTTACAATTTCTAAGTAGTCTAAAAAATTTCCTTCAAATTTTTGGGTGTTGTATCTTTCTCTATCTATTTCTATAAATTCTTTAAAGTTCATACTCATAAACACTCCTCCTCCTTTATACCTAAAATATATTCAGATAAACAAAGACATTATGACTACTTTTTTCAAAATAGTTATTCTTAATTTGCATTTAATAAAAAGATAATTAAAGGCTATGGAATTTTAATCTCCATAGCCTTTATAACATTATTTTATTAATTTAAATTATTCTTAATTTAGTCAAAAGTTCTTGGAATAAATTCAGAATCTTTAGCCTTTGGTTCCCCAAAAACTGCTTTTACACTTTCTGCTTGAGGATTATGATTTAAGGTTTTATGTTTATTGGTATGCTTTCTTTTCATACTATTATCCATATTATCACACTCCTATTCCTTTAACTCTCTATAATAGTATGTGTACATAATTAAATTTTATGCATTAGCAGGTTTAGTTCTCAATAAGCTTTGCTATATCATCAGCAGGTGCATCTATAGTAAAAATAATATCCTCATCAATCCTTAATTTACTTTGATTTTCATTTATTTTTATTTGATTAATAGTCAAGTTATTAGTACTAAGCTCTTTATATCTGGTACTTGATATATCAACATTAAATTTTTTATTTTTAGCTCCAGTAATTTTTACTGTAATTCCTTCTGAATCATTTTCACTCTTAACATATATATCTATAATATTATTTCCTTTTCCACTGCACCCTTCTTTTACTTCACTTGGAAATTTTAATATATTAGCCTCTCCTGTTACTGTCATCCAGCCACCACTTAGATTCAATTTAATTAAGACATCTAACTTATATTTTTCTTCTATTTTTCTTAAAGCTTTTCCTAATTCATATATTGTTAACTCTAATTTCATTTTAATGTTCTCCTTACATCATAATAAAAGGATATATCAAATATATTATTAAATTTTGATATATCCTACTATACTTACAGGTGATCCTTTTCTTTATGTGGAGGTGCACCTATTTTTTTACCATCAATTATCCCTAAATCTGCATTACCTACTGGATCCATTTTTCTGCGTTCTGCATTAGATTTTGGTCTATCTTTTCGTCTATTTTTATTATTATCCATTTGTATCACCTCATGATTAGGGTATACATTTCAATTAAATTTTATACTCCTCAGAATATGATTAATTAATTATACATAACTATTAACTGTTAACTTTTAACTGTTAACTGAATTAAGTATTCTTTAATTTCAAATAAATTTTTAAAGCTCTTATGACAATATTCAAGTATTTCCTCATCAGCCTTTTTTAAATCCTCAACATGTAGTCCCATCATTTTTGCACTATAGGCCGCTTTAATGCCTGCAGATGAATCTTCTACAACAATACAATTTCTAGAACTTATGGACAGCTTTTGTGCAACCTTCAAAAATATTTCTGGATCTGGTTTAGAATTTGTTATATCATCTCCACAAACAACTGCATCAAATTCACTTTCAATTTTGCCCATTTTTAACTGCATATTTGTCCTATCTCTTTTAGCTGAAGTTGCAAGAGCTGTTTTAAAATTATTTTCCCTAAGGAAATTTAAAATTTCTTTTGCTCCAGGTTTCATAGGCACTTGCCCTTCTTCCACAGCTTGTACCAATAATTCATCTTTTTCTTTATACATTTGTACTATAGGTAAGTCATCTCCATATATTTCTTTAAAAACTCTCATGACATTTTCTCGCCCTGTCCCCATTACAGATGTATAAATTTCTTTTTTCATTTCATATCCATACTTTTCAAAAATCTGCATCCAATGCTCTAAGTAAACTCTTTCTGTATCAAATATTACTCCGTCCATATCAAATAACACCGCTTCAATTCTACTCATTTTTTCCTCCGATTATTTTTACAACTTATTTATTATACTAGCACTGTATGCTGCCCCAAATCCATTATCTATGTTTACTACACTAATGCCACTAGCGCAGCTATTCAACATTGTCAGTAATGCCGAAATCCCTCCAAAGTTTGCACCATATCCTACACTCGTTGGAACTGCTATTAAAGGTTTATCTATAAGACCTCCAATAACGCTGGCTAATGCCCCTTCCATTCCAGCCACAACTATAACAACTTTAGCACCTCTGATAACATCTAATCTCGAAAAAAGTCTATGTATCCCTGCAACTCCAACATCTGTTATTTTCTCAACCCTGTTACCTAATATCCTTGCAGTTTCATAAGCTTCCTCTACTACTGGCAAATCTGATGTACCTGCAGCAACAATAGCAATATAACTATCAGTAGGATTTTGTTCCTTTTTATTTATTGTTATTGTTCTCCCTAACTTATTATATTCTGCTTCTTCACATATTTCTTTTACTGCATTATACATTTCTTCATTAGCTCTGGTTCCTAATATATTATTGTTTTTGGTAAGCATAAATTCAATAATTTCTTTAACTTGCTCTACTGTTTTTCCTTCACAATATATAACTTCTGGATATCCCACTCTAATTTCTCTATGGTTATCAATTTTAGCAAAACCTAAGTCCTTAAAAGGCAAATCCTCTAGTTGTTTAAGAGCTTCTTCTACATTTACTTTATTGTCTTTTACACCTTCTAATAAATTTTTGATTTCTTCTTTATCCATTAGCGTTACACCCCCCGTATCAAGTTATAAGTTGTAAGTGGTAAGTGATTAGTTTGTATTCTTCAAAATAGATTCGTTAAAGCTTCCTACTCGATATCCTTGTAAGTCTAAAGTAACATACTTAAATCCACATTCTTTAATCTTCTCTGCAATAGTATCTAGAAGTTCTTCATCAAATAATTTACTTCTATCGCTCCTATTTACTTCAACTCTTGCAAGATCTCCATGACACCTTACTCTAACAGCTCTAAAGCCTATGCCCATCATATATTTTTCGGCATTTTCAATTTTTTCAAAGTCTTCTACTTTTAATTCATTTCCATATGGTATTCTTGTTAAAAGGCATGCATATGGCGGCTTATCCCAAGTATTAAGGCCTAATTCCTTGGAAAAGGCTCTTATCTCTGCTTTTGTTAGTTTACATTCTAAAAGAGGACTTTTTACTTCTAATTCTTTTAATGCTTTAAGACCTGGTCTATAATCACTTATATCATCAAAGTTTGTTCCATCAATAACACAATTGTAACCTTGTTCTTTAGCTACAGATAATATCATGCTAAATACTGCTGTTTTACAAAGATAACATCTATCTTCAGGATTAAACTTAATTGATTCAATAATTGGAGCTTCTATGATTTCGTGTTGTACTCCTAGCTCTTCAACTAACTCCTTAGCTTCCGCTATTTCCCATCTGGGAATATATGGTGATAAAATTGTTACTGCCTTTACATTTTCCCCAAGAGCTTCTTTAGCGACTTTAAGTAAAAAAGTACTATCCACCCCTCCTGAAAATGCTAAAACTACTTTTCCTAAGCTTTTTAAATATTCAACTAATTCATTATATTTATTATTATTTATCATTTACTTCTCACGCCTCTCACATGTAACATTCTAGCTATTTGTCATATATATTTGAAGTTTGCTTATAAACTTCGTTATAAACCCTACCTATGGCTACATTTTTTTCTTTAGCTATACTTTTGCATTCTTCATACTCTGGTTTATATTTAACTAATTTGCCTTTATAATAAGATTTTTTAATAGTAATTTCTCCATACTCAGTTTGAACCTTTGAAAATTCTCTATTAAGCATTATCTTCTCAACTTTATATTTTCTTACACCAAGGGAGGTAGTTTCTTCAAAAATTATATCTAGAATATCGTTCTCTATCTGCTCACTGATTAATACACTTAATTTTATTCCTGGTCTTCCTTTTTTCATAAATATAGGTGTTTTAAAGACGTCTAATGCTCCTGCTTCAAAAAGCTTTTCTTCAACATATCCATACAATTCTGGATTCATATCATCTATGTTTGTTTCTAATATATATTGCTCTTCTATTTCTTCTAATTTTTCCTTTTCTCCTAAATAAACTCTTAAAACATTTGGAATACTTAAATCTCTATGTCCAATTCCATATGCAATTTTCTTTATGGAAAAATCTATTTTAGAAGTAAATTCCTTCACATTAGCTGCCAGTATTGCTGCACCTGTAGGAGTAGTAGTTTCAAATTGCACTATTCCAGTATTAATAGGAATATCTTTTAATATCTCTACAGTCGCTGGTGCTGGAACTGGCATAAGCCCGTGAGCACATTTAACAAAGCCGCCTCCAACTTGAACAGGAGATGCTATGATTTTATCAATATTCAAATAATCTAAACAAATAGCTGCACCTACCATATCTACAATAGAATCTATAGCTCCGACTTCATGAAAATGCACTTCATATAAAGTCTTTCCATGAACCTTGGCTTCAGCTTCTGCTACCTTCATGAACATATTCATACTTAATTTTTTAACTTTATCACTTAAATCACTAGAATTTATAATATTCTCTATATCATTTAAATTTCTATGATGATGTTCATGGCCATCTGCATGACTATGATTGTGCACTTTATCCTCATGGGAATGCTTAAATTCATGATTATGTTGGTGGCTATCATCATGATTATGAGAGTGATCATGGCTATGATGATTATTATGTGAACTACTATCATCATTATGGGTATGTTCATGTTTATGGTCGTGATGATCATGATTTAAAGCTTCCTCAACCTCAATTTTACTATCATGTTTATGATTTTTTAATATAACATCTACTCTAGTTCCCGTAATTCCTAATTTTGCAGCACTTTCAATTTTTATCTCATATTCTGAACCCAAGTTAAGTTTTGAAAGTTCTTTTATTAAATAATCCCTAGGAACTCCTAAATCTAATAATGCTGCTAAGTTCATATCTCCACTTATACCGCAAAAACAATCATAATATAATATTTTCATAATAAATCACTCCTTAAATTCCTTTGTATTTCCACATTCTCGTTATCAAATTATATGATGTTATTTTTTCTTAAAAACTCTTCGTCTTTTATAACATCCTCATATTTATCATCTCTAATAATTTTATGCTCCTCTGAAAAAACAATAGCTCTGTTAAAAACTCCATCTATATATTCAAAATCATGAGTTGCACAAATTATAGTTTTGCCACTTTTATTTAGTGCAATTAGCAAATCTCTTAGAAATCTCTTACCTTTTGGATCTATTCCATTCATAGGCTCATCTAAAGTTATTATTTCTGGATTCATCGCTAACACACTAGCAATTGCAACTCTTTTCTTTTCTCCGCCACTTAAATTATAAGGATGCTCATCTCTTAATTTATCTATATTGAGGAGATGAAGACAATCATTTACTCTTTTATTTACTTCATCCTCTGATATTTCCATTTGCATAAGTCCAAATGCTATTTCTTCAAGAACAGTTGAACAAAAAAGCTGAGCATCAGAATTTTGAAATACAAAACCAATTCTTTTGTGGAATAATTTTAAATATTTTGTATCCTTTAAAGCATTTTCATTTATTTGTACTTTATCAAAAATATATCTTCCTTCACTTGAGAAAATAATAGCATTTAATAGTTTTAAAAAAGTTGATTTTCCACTTCCATTTGGACCTATTACAGCTACAGATTCTCCTTCTTTTATATGGACATTTACATTATTAAGAGCAATTTTATTCTTATATGTAAATGAAATATTTTCTAATTTTATCATTAATATTCTCCTTAATTTGTTTAGTAGTATAGGTATATAAACAAACTAACCAACAGTACATTTACTATTAAATAAACATAATCAATCTTTTTAAATTTTAAATTCACTTTTGTTGAATATTCTCCTACAAACCCTCTGCATTCCATGGCATAAAACATTTCTTCGCTCATTTTATAGGATTTTATAAATAAGCTTCCCATAATTCCTGTTAGAGAATTATATTTATTTGGAGTTATGCCAATTGCCCTAAGTTTTAAAGCATATAGCAAGTTAATGGAATGTTCACCTAATAAAACAATATATTTTATTGTTATATCCATAATCCATATAAATATATCTGGTATGAATAGAAGCTTTAGTGACTTGCTAATTTCATTCCATTTAGTATTATGTGGAAGCAGGTTCATGAGTAAAATAGTTATAAGCAGTTTCTGAAAAATTAATAAACTGTTATGAATATTTCCATAAAACATAGAAGGTATCAATACTATCAGTGTTATAAATGGGAATATAATACTTCTAAGCAATATTCTTTTTCTTGTCCTCTTTTCCATAAGAAAAAGGTTAATTAAACTATATATATCCATTATCAATAAATAAATGATATTTCTTGAAACAGATGTTAATATCACCATTACTAGCGTACATATAACTTTTAAAGTTGGATTTATTGAATACACTAATTTACCTTGATTTTTATCTTGTCTAATGATTGAAATTATCTTAATTAAAGAAAAAATACTTTTCTCTATATATAAATTTTTTTCTTCCTTTGGGACATAATTATCTTTTACTAAAAGCCATTCTGGAACCATTTAATCTCCTTTGAAATTTTTCTTTAAATTTATTTTCCCTAATACTTTGAAAATAATAAATATTATTATTACTCCAGCCAATGCTGATAAAATATACCCAAGATAACCTTGTAAAAATTCAAAACTATAACCTGGCATTGGAGAATTAAATTTCACTCCATCTTCCATTCCCTTAGGTATAAAGCCTATAAGGCTTTTAAATTCTTCAGCTCCCCATTCTCCCCATGCAGTTCCTTTAGCTAAAAGTCCTAATGGAGTTGCTAAAATAAGTATTCCCATTACAAAATATAGTGATTTTATTTTGTTTATCTTTCCTCTATATATTATCTCCGAAGATGCTTGTTTTATATAACTATATGCTCCTACAGTTATTATTCCTTCTAGTAAACCAACCACTAGTAGATGAGGTATCATCATAGCAGGGATTGATATGGCTAATCCATAAGGACTATATAGCGGTAAGCCGGAAACATCCTTAAATAGAATCGGCTGAATGCCAAATTCAATTGCTGCAAATAAAGCAGCCATATTAACAGAAATATATCCCGCTAAAAAAGCTCCAATATACTCCCCTTTTGAATTCCTAAAAAGTTTTGTTACTAGTTTAAATAAATAAAACGCTGTAAATGGCATAATAAAAGCCATATTAAAACAGTTTACTCCTAGAGCTAAAATTCCTCCATCCCCAAAAAATAATGCTTGTATTGCTAAAGCCACAGTAGTCGCAAAAACAGCACTGTAAGGTCCAAGTAAGATAGCTACCAGAGCTCCTCCAATAGCGTGTCCTGTAGTTCCCCCCGGAAGAGGTACATTAAACATCATAATTAAAAATGAGAAAGCTGCTGCTACGCCAAGTAGAGGCATTTTCTGCCTTGTTACTTCAGCCTTTACCTTTGCACTAGCTCTTTTCCATACTGGCAACATAGCAGCTCCAAAGGCAGCACAAGTCGAAGGGCTTAAATAATTATCAGGTATATGCATATGTTTACTCCTCCTTAAAGCATATAAGCAGATTATATCAAAGTAAGAATTTCATCGTAATATTCTAATATGGTAAAACTCAAAAGAATCTTACCATATTAGAATATGAAAATTATTTCTATGCAAATAATGCAGTAACATTTTTTAATTCTTCACGGATTTTAATTGCTTGTGGGCAATGACTTTCACATTTACCACACTCAACGCATTTATCTGCTCTTTCTGATGGCGCTACACCATTATATCTCTCCTTAAGTTCTTTTTCTGTTGCTGGAGTAACAAATATGTTATATTCATTATAACACGCAAAATTCTTAGGAATATTTACGCCCGCTGGACATGGCATACAATACTCACAAGCTGTACAATTCACTTTTATTCTTTCCTTAAATGCATTTTTAACATTATCCATTATTTCTAATTCTTTTTCAGTTAATGAATTTGGTAAAGCTTCACTTGCAACTCTTAAATTTTCTGTAACATTTTCCATTACATTCATACCACTTAATACTACAGACACTTCTGGATGATTCCATACCCATCTTAACGCCCACTCAGCTGGAGTTCTTTTAATTTCTGCTTTATCAAAAGTGTTTACAACTACTTCTGGAAGATTTCTAACGATTTTTCCACCTCTAAGTGGCTCCATTATGACAACTCCCAAACCTCTATCTGCCGCATACTTTAATCCTTCTGTTCCAGCTTGGAAATTTTCATCTAAATAGTTATATTGAATTTGGCAAAATGACCAATCATAATAATCTACTATTTCCTTAAAAACTTCTAATTTATCATGGAAAGAAAATCCTGCATATCTTATTCTACCATCTTTAATTGCTGAATTTAAAAACTCATCTATTCCTAATTTCTTAAGATTTTCCCAAGTTCCTTTATTTAACGCATGTACTAAATAGAAATCTATTCTATCTGTTTGAAGACGCTCCAATTGTTCATTTAAGTATTTGTCCATATCTTCCCTAGTCTTAATTGCCCAACTTGGAAGTTTTGTAGCTAAATTAACCTTTTCTCTATATCCATCTTTTAAAGCTCTACCTACAAATGGTTCACTTTCTCCTCCATTTCCCATTCCTGTTCCATGATAAGGGTATGCAGTATCTATATAATTAACCCCTTCATCGATTGCATGACGAATCATCTTCGTTGCTTTTTCCTCATCAATTTTAGTAGTATCCCCATCAATAATAGGTAATCTCATACATCCAAAGCCTAAGGCTGAAACCTTTTCATTTGTCTTTCCAAGTGTTCTATATAACAAAGTAACTCCTCCTTAAAATAGATATTTTTCTATATTAAATTGCTTTATAAATATATTCTACATCTTAGAGTTAACTCTAAGTCAACATATTTTTAAAAATTCTGGCCTAAAATGAAAAACTAACTTCGTGATTGCAAGAGTAAATTCATCGTTTACGACTTTAGTATTACGCTATTTTTTCTAAAATAAAAATTTAAATTCTTGTTTGCACCTTATTCAAGTTTACAAATCAAAATTCTTAGAGTATACTCTAACGTAGAAATATATGATAAAAATAGGGAGGATATACATTATGGGATACAGTATTGCTGAAGTTGCTGAAAAAACTCATTTAACTGCACATACTCTTAGGTATTATGAAAAGGAAGGGTTATTACCTTTTGTTGACCGTAGTGACACAGGAAATAGGGATTTTAAAGAAAAAGATTTAGAGTGGCTTGAACTTATTTGTTGTTTAAAAAATACAGGCATGCCAATTAAAAAAATAAAAGAATATATTCAACTATGCCTCAAAGGTGATAATACCCTTGATGTTCGCAGAGAAATATTTATAAAACATAAAGAAGACGTTATAAATCAAATAGCTGAATTGCAAAAAAACCTTGACAAAATCAACTGTAAAATTAACTTCTATGACTGTGCATGCAGAAAATAAGAATAGTAAAATCAGATACACTAAGATATTTATATCCAACATTATTGGACATTTATCTTAGTGTAATTTTATGCAAATTTGATTACCGTATATTTTATTTAACTTTTTTAGGTTCCTTATACTCTACACCTTTTGTGTCAACTCTAATTGATTTAATAACCACATCTGTTTTAGGTGCATCTGCAGAATTAGTTTCTACATTTTGAATTTTATCTACAATTTCTAATCCTGATATAACTTTACCAAAAGCGGCATATTCTCCATCAAGATTTGGAGCATCTCCTGACATTATAAAAAATTGGCTTCCTGCACTATTAGGATCTTGTGTTCTTGCCATAGAAAGGACTCCCTTTGTATGCTTAAGGCTATTTGCAAAACCATTTGATGTAAATTCACCTTCAATTGAATATCCTGGTCCTCCAGTTCCGTTTCCTTTGGGATCTCCACCTTGAATCATAAAGCCTTTAATTACCCTGTGGAATTTTAAATTATCATAAAAGTTCTTATTTGCTAAGTATATGAAATTATTTACTGTATTTGGAGCAATTTCTGGATATAGTTCAGCTTTAATATCTCCATATCCCTCAACTGTTATAGTTGCTATTGGCAGGTTTTTGTTTTCCTGTGATGAACTTGCATCATTACTTTCACTTGTTTTAGCAGTGCCGCTATCTGACTTGCTAGTGCTACTGTTAGTATTTCCGCAGCCAGTCAATGCAAGTATGCTCATTAAGATTGTTATTAGGATTAAACTTAAATATTTTTTATTCTTCATACTTCTTCCACCTTAATTATGTAAATTTCAATAGTATAATTATACCATAACTATCTATAAAGTTCTTTTAATAATGATATCTCTTTTGCATAACCATCTAATTCATTTGGAGTTTCAAGGAAAAATGGCAATTTGCGTAGGCTAGGATGATTAATGATATTTACAATTCCATCTAAACCTATGGATCCTTCACCAATTTTTTGATGCCTGTCTTTATGGCTTTCAAATGGATTCATACTATCATTTAAATGTATCGCACATAACTTATTTAATCCAATTATTTTATCAAACTTTTCTAAAACCCCATCTAAATCATTCACAATATCGTATCCTGCGTCATATACATGGCAGGTATCAAGACATATGCCCATTTTATCCGATAATTCTACTCTTTTTAATATTTCCTGCAATTCTTCAAATGTACATCCAACCTCTGTTCCCTTTCCTGCCATTGTTTCAAGTAGTACAGTTGTTGTTTGATCAGACTTTAATACCGCATTTAGCATATCAGAAATATATTTAATACCCATTTCTGTTCCTTGTTTAACATGACTTCCCGGATGAAATTTTTTTTACTATCTTGCCTAATGATAAATTACTTATAAACGCTGATGTTATAAGGTTCTAAACGATAACTTTATCATTTATCAATTTATTATTTTTTTAAAATTTATTTGACGATTTTTTGACGTCATACAATAGAAACTAGGAGTAATAAAATTATTTCTAGTTTTTATTGTTTCATTATTAATTATTCAAAATTTATAATTCAAACTAAGATATTTTTGATTTTATTTCTTCTATTGTATCTTTTACAGCAAGATATCTAAAAAATAAATACCTTGTTTTTTCTGGCAATATTTCTATTAACTTATCCATTAATATTTCTTCTTCATCTTGTAATACATCTAATATATAATCATTGTCCGTTTCATAACTTTTTTTATTCATAATGTATCCACTCTCCAGTCTTATTTTTATAAAATTAAAAAAATCAACGAATTCTCCAATTTGTCACAACATAGAAAACTAAATACAATCATTGTTAGAATTTTGTTGTATGTATTGGAGTGGTTAATATGTTACCTGTAATCTTAACGTTGCTTAGAAAGGAACGAAATCTAACTCAAGAAGAGTTAGCAGACAAATTACATGTAAGTCGTTCGGGGTATGCTCACTATGAAGCAGGTGATCGCAAACCCTCAATTGACATATTAATAATCATAGCCGACTTTTACGGTACGAGCCTAGATTATCTCATGGGTAGGACACATATAAGAAATCCATATCCAAAACGATCCAAAAGACCGAAATGATTAAAGTTTCTGGTCTTTTTATTTTTTTAGTAATATATCTAACCTCATTTCATTTATTCTTTTCATCTCTTTTACTATATACATATCTAATTTTTGACTAATTATTAAAACTTCTGGCGAATCCCTTCCATGATTTTCAATCGCTCTATATAATTTTTCTTTAAGTTCCTCTATTTTATTTTTCTCCATGTTTTTACCTCCATAAAGAGGTGATGCATCAACTCTGGCTACAAGATAATTGTAACACAAAAAAAGTTTACTACCAGTAAACTTTCGACTGCTTTAATCAATATTCTTATATTAGACAGAGAAAAATAAAAAACATAGAAAAGCGACTTGGCTTTTATTCCAACTCTTTAATTATTTTATAAATTTTATTTAATTTAATAAATGTTTTAATAAAACGTTCATAAAATATTTACATTCAGGTTGATAAAATTGAATTTACATTTTGTATCAAAGGAATATTTTACATATATTTTTATTTTTAATAATAGTTTATTATGAAACTATATAATTTTATATATATTTTTGTCGTAAAAAGAAGGAAAACAAATATACTTGTAGAATAATATTAACAAATAATAATTACAAAAGAATAATTATCCACGAAGGAGTGGGAATATGTTGAAGAAAGCGAGAGACAAAAAGAAGATTACACAAGAAGAATTGTCCTTAAGGTTAAACGTTAACAAAAGCTATATATCACGCTTAGAGAAACATCCAAGTACTTGTAACCCTACCGTTAAATTAATTCTGGGTCTATCTAAAGAATTGGGAATAGCACATACTAAAATTTATAAGTATTTTGTTGAAAATATAAATGATCCGAAAAATGAAAACTAAATTAAAAGACCAAGATATTTAATTATCTTGGTCTTTTATATTTTCTATTTATAACATACTAATAATAATTCCTGTGCTTTTATCAACGTAATACCATCCTGCTGTTGCATTGTGTGTTCCTCCATCTTTATCTGATACAACATCATAACAATGAACTATGTATACATTGTCTTTTTCCGAATCAGTATTTTGTTCAACTTTGATTGAGCCAGGTACATATTTTTTGTTTTCTATTAGATAATTTTTAACATTCTGCTCTGCTTGGTCGCTTGTAATTATATTGGTTTTATTACCTTCTCCTAAATATGTTACTGAAAAATCTTCAGAAATTTTATATACTTTACAATCTATAGGATCATAGAAATAATAATAAGTTTTATTCCCATAATCGTCTTCTGACGAAAAAACAATTAATCTTCTATCTTGTACCCCGTAATTATAGAAGCTTGTGCCTTCTTTAGTATAAGCTTGTCCTGCGTATTTAATATTTAATCCACCAGAAAAAGGCTTTACAATATTATATGTTAATTGTATTTCGTTTGGAGTTGTTGCAGTAGTTTTAGAATCGTCTAAAGAACCATCCTCGCACATATAATACCATTTTTCTTGGTCTTGTATCCATCCGGTAATCATATTTCCACTTTTATTAAAATAATACCAATTGGTACCGTCCAAAAACCAACCAGTTTTAAGTGTTCCGTTCTCGGTATATGTCCAATTACCATTGCTATTTTTTTGCCATGCTCCTGCATATGCGTTTGTTGTTAATCCAGTCCCAACTAATCCTAAAGTTAATACAAAACTTAAAATACGTTTTCTGATTTTTTTCATAATTTTACCCTCTTTCTTATATTAGCTGATTTCCATTTGAATCTTTAATAACATTACAAAGAATTAATATGAATTCTATTAAAGCCCATATGCCAGTTATAAACCAAGTAATTCCAAATGTCAGAAACCCTAAAACAAACAACACTACAAAGGTTATCCCCACCCCAGTATATCCAAGATAAAATCTATGTATGCCAAGTCCTCCTAAAAAGAAAGCGAATAATGCTGCTGCCATTTTTGTTTTAGAACTTGTATTATTTACAACATTGTTAACTTGTACTCGTTTTAAAGATATCCCACAATTTAAACACACTTCTGCCTGATGGTTAGAAATAACTTTTCCACATTCCGGACAATAGTTATTACCTTTATTCCTTTCTACTCCACATTTAACACATATGACAGCCTTATCAGAAGAATATTCTTCTCCGCATTCTCTGCAATACATAATTTACATTTCCCCCTTTATACTTATTGTTTTTTATTTTATATCAATTTTTATCCTCTAATAGATAATTTTTAACATTATAACATAATTGTATAACATATATATTTTTTGTCAAATATATCATGTAAAGATAATTTTATGAGGTAAACATGAAACAGAGTTTTGTAAAAATAAATGTAATTGTAATTCTATTTGCATTAACTATTAGTTCATTGTATATTTTCTCAGCGATCTGTTAACAATATTGAAGACATAACAACAAAATAAAAAAGAGATAGTATATTAAGTCACCCAACTAAATACTATCTCTTTTTTTATTAATAATTTATATAATCATTAGTGTTATTACTTTTACATCTACACCCTTTTTACAGCGTATTACTCTTCACTCACTGGAATAATACTTACTTTTTTCTTTTTAAATTTATCTATATCATATATTAGTTGTATTTTACCCGCTAGACTTCGCCTAGTTTCTGTTAATTCAATTTCTTTAGTTAATTCAATATCTATTATGTCACCTTTTTTATAAATACCAGCATTTCCAAAGTGGCCCCCATAACGCCCCTTTGTACTTTTTTCTGCATATATAAAACTTTTAAAGTACTTATTATCTATTTTTATTGCATATTCTTGTACCATTCATATCCCTCCAATTTTAGTGTAGTGCAGTATAAAACTTATTATTTAATTATTTTTCCACCCATTCATTTAAACATAGTTTAAATTTAGATGAATCCTTAAGTATTTTCCCAGTTATATTACTATAAAATAAAGTGTTTAACACTTCTATAATTTCATATATAAAATAATATCCTTTAAGTTCCCTTTCAAAATTACTCAACGGCGTTGCTTTTATCTGTTCTTTGTGTTCTTCAACAACCTCTCCTATATTAATAGTAATATAGCTACCTTTTTTTGTATCAATTATTTTATCTAAGATTTGTTGAAAAGAATAATTTCCTTCCAAGTAAGTTTCTTTAGTTGTATATTGTTTTTCTGTCATATTTCTACCCCCCTTATAATTTCAAATACAATTTTAGATTCCCAGTCTTTTTGGTTTTTAAGATGTTCAAAATCTTTTAAACCATCCCAATTCGTATTACTATCAAAAAAATCATATAAATCGCAATGTGAATGTTTTACTTTTCTGTTTAAATGTATAATCAATAAAGATAAGTCCTCCGCATTAATAATTATAAAATCTCTTATGATTTCATATTCAATTTTATTTTGATCTAAATATTTTATTATTTCTTTCATTTTAATTCCTCCAATTTATTTATTTTTAGGTTCTCCATAAACTCTTCGCATAGCATCTTTAGTTATAAGCCACACTTTTCCACTCTTACTATAATCTACACCTTCTATAAGTTTATTTGTAGTTGCCATCTTTCTTAAAGTACTATCGGATAACCCCCATTTTTTCTGTAGCTTCTGCAAATGTCATTATTTCATTTAATATGTTATTCATTTGTATTTCCCCCATAGTTCCTTGTTTCAAATTCTTCCCACGATTTACTAAAAGTATGATTTTGAAAAGCATCTTTTAATCCTGTTATTTGTTTAAGCCTTATAACTTCATCAAGCTCCATACCTAATTTTTTGCATATTTCTTCTTCATTCCAACCTTGTCTAGTTAAATCTAATACTATATCGCTCATACTTCTTATTTGATGTGTTCCTCTTGCCCTATTGTGTCTTATTGTACTACCTATCCGTTCATCTAATGGTTTATCTAATACAACTAAAGGTAAATATCCATGTATTCTTTGTGATATATCTTTATATTCTTTTCCTATTCTATTTCTATGAAATCCGTCTACTACTTCATAATTTCCATTTTCAAGTTTATAAGCTACTATAGGTTGAGTGTAACCATCTAATTTTATAGATGTATGAAGTAATTTCATTTCAGGTGTAGCAACTTTATTAGGATTATATTCATTTGCTTGTACATTGTCCGCTTTAATCCATCTTATGCAATCAACTGGTTCTATAAATGGTGATACATCCTTTAATGATGATCTAATTTTATTCAGCATATCTACTTTTTCGCTCAATTCCAATTGTTCAATTTCTGATTTTAATTCCATTAATAATTCATCTATTCTATTCATTTTTATTCTCCTCTTTTATTAAAAAACTATAATTAGCAGTTCTTTTATATTCTAAGAATCCATATTTCTCGAATAAATATTTTATTTTTGAATTTGAGGTTGCTGTATCTATCGGCTTGTTAACTTCTCTTAGCTCCTTGAATTTATATTTTAAAATATCTTCTAAATATTTTATATCATCTAAATAATAATCTGTGCTAAAGCATATTTTATTACTGCTTTCTTCATATGAACTAAAAGCTTTTACTTCTCCATTTTCTAAAAATATGTGCCATACAGTATTATCTCTGTTGGTTAAGTAAGGTAATTCTTTTTTAAAGCTTGGTTCCGCAAAGAATTTTCCCATAATTGAATAAAATTCGCTTTTATTATAATTATCTTTAAATACTTTAATCACTATTTTCTCCTTCATTTAATTTATTTGCTATTTCCTTTAATTTTTTACTATCAGTATCCTTAGCGTAGATTAGATTTTTATATTTTTTCTTTAATTCAAACATTCTTTCAACGTCTGATTTTGTTTCTCCAAAAGATAATCTTCCCATCCAAAAATCATTTTTTTCTATTGCTCTTGCAATCCTTCTCCAACTGGCTACCTTTTTAGCACTTTCTAGTTTTTTGTCCGCTTCATCTTCTATGCTATCAAGATCTACACCTTCTTTATCCTCATACCATTGCATGAATGTTTTTATTTTATTGTAATAATGATCTCTTAATTCCGGTGCATATATTCCAATGCTCTCTAATAAAAATACTGTGTATTGCTGCCATGTCATAGTATCAGGTTTTTCAGATTTTATATTTCCCAAAAGTGAGGTTCTGCAATAAATATTACCGAAATTTGCTCCATGTACTCTATTTAAAACTTTTTCCCATGTTTCAGACTCTAAACTTTTAAATTGGTCTAATCCTCTTCTTTGATCGTCTCCATAAGGTTGGCATAATCTTTGTTCATGTATACTCACACCATTTTTATACATTAGTTCATATATATTATTAAAGTGTAGATTTAACTTTGCTACTGCTCCCCAATCATCCTCTGTTTCCCAGTCATATAATGGATAAAAGTTGTATATATTAGTGCAATCTTTAAATTTTAATCTTGTAGTCCATCCATAATTATTATATCTTTCCTTCCTTTCGCTTATAATAGTTCTAAATCTGTTAAGACTTTCATTACTTCTTATACCTACTCCACACGCTGTTAAACCTCCATTTTTTTCATTGAACCACTTAGCAAACCACAATATAAACTCTTCAAACTCCATACCTCTATTAAACCAAGTCCATTCGCTTGGGTAATTGTCCTCATTCACTATACATTTATGTTTTGGCATATCTCTTACCCATTTTTCTTTATCTTTTTTATCCCAACATATCCATTTAGGTTGAATTACTGACGTTGCATTTCTTAGGCTCAAAGGTAATGAACACCAGTAAAAGTCTTCACATACATCCTTTATGGCTTCTCTTAAGACTTCTATATGTTCAATAGTAGCTTTATATTGTGCTTCTAAATCTATGTATAATACAGAAAACTTCTTATTCAGCTTTCTTGCTACCATTGCAGCTAATTGAACCATAATAGAACTATCTTTTCCACCACTGACACTAAAGTAAACATTATCAAACTTATTGAAAATTATATCGTATCTCTCAAAAGCTGCTGTTAAAACATCTTTATCATTATATACTTTAGGCATATTATCCCTCCTTTAAATCTTCCTTATCTAAAGCTATCATCTTTTTATTATATTTCTTTCCTCTAAAATCTCTTTTAGTAATCCAGCTTATTAATTCGTTTTTATCTTTTAATCTTTCTAATTCACTTTTAAAACTATCTACTAAATTTTCTTTTCTATTTAAGCAATCTATAATCCTTTCATCTAATGTATAAGCTGCACATATATCAATTATATGCACATTATTATTTTGCCCTATCCTGTGGACTCTATCTTCACTTTGTGATCTAGTTCCGTAATCCCAATCATTAGTATAATAGATTATGTAAGAACAAAATTGAAGATTTAAGCCATATGCCCCACATTGCTTATTTGCTACTAAAAATCTAGCATTATTTATAAAATTATCTAAATTTTGTTGCCTTTTCTTTTGACTTAATTCTCCATCAAATTTTACCGCTGTACCTTCTCCATAATCTTCATTTAAGATTTGGGTTATATCTTCTATTTCTTGTGTATATTTGCAAAATATAATCACTTTTTCATCAGATATATTGCTTAAAGTATTTAGTAAAGTTTCAATCCTTGGGTTTTCTCTTGGATTTTTAAAGAAATTAGTTCTAGTTAAATTCTTTTTACTTGTGTTAACTCTAAAACCAGTAATTACATTTTGTAAACCATTAAAAAGTCTATATATAGTATTAGGCTCTAATTCATCAAGTTCGAACATTAAATCATCTGCAACTTGATCGTAATGTTCTATTTGCTCATGTGTTAGCCTATAATATTCAGTTTCATAAGTTTTCTTTGGTAAATCTAAGTATTCTGACTTTTTGACTTGGTAACTATAAGGTGCAATCTTTTCAGTTAAATAGTCAGTATTTAAACATTTTCTTATTCTCCCAGTATCATCATATTCTAAATGGTTAGCCGAAAAACTCCAAAAGCTTTTATACCCTAATACTCTCCAATCTAATACATACCATTGTGAATATAGATCAGCTTCATTTCTTGTAATTGGAGTACCATTTAATATCATTTTATAAGTACATTTTTCAGCTAATCGAATAATATTTTGTGTCCTTTTTGCCTTATGATTTTTAACTAGGTTACTTTCGTCTGCTATTAGGTAACAATTATATTTCTCAACTAGCTTTAATAAGTCCATATTAGCCTTTATGCTGCTAGATAAAGTTTCTATTCCACATATAGTAATTAACTCTTCCTGTTCTTCCCCTGTATGTTTTATAATATCTCTTCTAAGATTTTCTTTTACACTGCAAGGGCATAACCAAATAACATGATTAATTTTACCTTTATCTAATCTTATTTTTATAAGTTCTAAAGCTGTTCTAGTTTTTCCTGTGCCTTGCTCAAGATATAACGCGGAAATCTTAATTTTCTTTAGTTTTTCAACTGCTTTTTTCTGATGTTCTAATAATTCAGTAATTAAATTCAATTTAATCATCTTCCCTTAAATCATCTAATATCTCTCTGCTAGAATTTAATATATTTTGAAGTCCATCTTCTTTTATATTATCTTTTGTCTTAATTGGTTCTACTTTAGGGATGTTTGCTAGTTCAGTTTTATACTGCTCTATATAACTTAAAGCTTCTTCTGTAAATTTACATTTGTATAACTCTGCAAACTCTTTAACTTCTTCATGATGTGAAATATCAACTATTACTGATTTGATTTCACTTTTCCATTTTGAAGTTTTTATTTTTCTAGCTGCATCATACATATAATCATTCTTATCGTACCATCTTATAGCAAGCTTTTTACTGTCTTTATCGTATTTAATCCATCTTTCACACTCTAATTCATAAGCTCCATTTACTGCCTTTTCTCTTATTTCTTCATCTAATATACAAATATTAAATCCGGCATTTAAAAGTTTATTCCCAAGTTCTGCTGCTCTATCTATATATAAACCAGTTAACTCGCTTAATTTTCTTTCCCACTTTGTTTCCTCCCATTTTAAATTAAGATTTTTAACTATATCTCTGAAAGTATCATTCTTTTCGTATTTAGCTGTTATCTTTTCTTTAGTTGCACCAATTTGAACTATTCCAATAAATTTAACTTCTTTTGGAGCAATGGTACCTTCTTGGATAACCTCTTTCATTTGTACTTTTTCTTTTTCTAATAACTTATTAGTCCTAATTTCTGAAAACAGGTCAATTAACAAAATAGTTTTTTTACTTCTATTATCTATATACCATTTAGCTTCTGTCTTATGTTGAATCATGTAATCTACAATCTCATTAATATTAGATATAAAATCTTTTATTGTAATATCTTTATATTGATATCTAAAATACTCTTCTGAATTATAGTCTAATCTTTTATCTTTTAGTATTTTATCAATTTCCTTTTGTAACTTTTCTATAAGTTCAACTCTTATAGTGTTTGCCCATGTTATTTGCTTTTCTGTTCCTGTTAAGTTTGGCAATTCCATTTCTTTAGCAGCTGCTAAAGCTTCTTTATTTTTTCTTTCATTTTCTTCTTCTAAATGCTTTAAATAACATTCTTCACACATTCCACTAAATCTTTTATCTGCTTTCCATTGTCTATCTTTAGTAGGTCCTATTATATTAACTCTTCCTTCGTGTCCGCAACTAAAAGTTCCATAATACCAAGCCATGTTCCCCTTCCTTTAGTTAGGTGAGATTTACTAACCTATTATGTTAAATATCTATATCTGTTATTTTTATACAATCCCATTTTAATAAATTATCATAGTTTTTAAAAACTTCATCATCAATATTTGAATGCCCATCTTTAATGAGTTTTCCTATTTTATTTAAATTTGTAATCAGTATTTCAGTTCTGTTTTCTTCTAAATTATATATTGTTGTTTCAATTGTAAAATCGAATTCGCAATCTCCATATACACAATTTATTCTTGCACGTTCTCCTGTATGTAACCATAAGGTGAATTCCATGCTATCATTAAATTTTTCTTTGTTGACTCTGTATAATTCTCTTTCATATTGGTCTAAATAATCTCTTAATTTAATCATTTTATTACCTCTCTTTCATTTATCTTATATTATAATTATATCACTAAGACGTGAATTGTAAACACTTTTTTCCTGTTTTCGTGATTTAATTTTCGACAAAAAAATAAAGGGTACAGGACTAACTCCCATACCCTTAAAATCTAACTTAATTTATCCTATTTTATAGAACCAACTTCCCAATGAAGCCTTTAACTCTAAGCATTTGCTCATATCTAGAGTTTGTGTCTCAATCCAAACACCTTTTTCATTTCCTCTAAAGTAGCATTTTACATCTTTGAAATATTGAAGTACATAATTTGCATCCACACCTTCAAATTCATTGTTACCATTTGAACCATTAGGCAAATAATTTGTTATTATATAACCTGTTTGAGATGTTGTAGTAGTTACACTAGAGTCTACATCTTTTGGAATATTACCATCTATTGCATTACATAATACATGAGCTAGTTTTTCCCATGAATATTGATTATATATTGCCATATCTATCTCTGAATCACAGAAACAAATTTCTGAAATAATATTGGGTGCATTTATATGGTTCATTTCATAATCAGAAACAAATTTAACTCCTCTATTTGTAAATCCTAGTTCAGCAAAATTATTTACTAAATTCTGTGCATATTGATAAGCACCTGATGAAGAACTTGATACTAACACCTCAGTTCCATGTGCGGATCCATTATAACAATTCATATGCAAGCTAATAAATAAATCTACATTATTACTATTAGCTATATTTGCTCCTTCGCTTAATTCTGCACTTGCATTACTTCCATTACTATTACAATCAATTACAGTATGTCCATAAGCTTCGAATACAGATTTAACTGTTATATAGTATTTTTGCATTTGTTGATATTCATCTACTATCCCAACTGCCCCTTCGCAGTTTATTGAGTGCCCTCCACGTAAACCTATTTTCATATAATCATTCCTTTCAAAATAAAAAATACAAGCAACCTTTAAGGCTGCTCTAAAATTAAACTTGTGTTACAGTCTGAACCGGAATTACAGAATCTGTTGCGGTTGGTGCTACTGATGCTTGATTAGAATCTGTTGTTTGAGTTGTTGTATTATTTGCAATAAGTAATTGAACTTGGCTTAATTGATTTTTAAGGCTTGCATTTTCAGCCTGTAAAGTAGTATTCGTATCTTGCAATTGTTTCAATAAATCTGAATTACTAATAACTGCTTCCTTGCCAGCATTTATTTCACCTGCAATGCTTTGTCTTAAGCTATCTACATCACTCTGAGTTAATTCTGGAAATTTTGCCAATAGAGCAGCATTGAATTGCTCTACCTTAGATACTAATTTTTCTTCTATTGTTTTTGAAATTCTGTGATCTTCATCTACCATATTCCAAATGTTTTTTGATTCAGTGATGTAATTTTGATTTTTTAATATAACCATTTCAATTCCTGTTTTTTGTAATTTGCTTTCCACTAATTTAGTTAAGATTGTTAATAATGCTTTTATCATTTTACATGCCACCTTTACTTTTTATTTATTAAATATTCCTGTTTGAACTGCATAAAAAAAGAAGCTTATTAAAGCTCCGCCTATTGCAGTTATAAACCACTTTATCATGTTAGTTAATGATTTGAGATTTTCACATAAGTTTTTTAGTTCTGTTTTAAGTTCTCTTCCATCCTGCTCAAGCTTATCTAACCTCTCTCCATGATTATTAAGCCTTGTATCATGCACTTCTAATTTTTCATCTAACCTTTTATGCTTTTCTAAACATAATTCCTCATTCATGTGTCACCTTCCTTTTATTCAGATTTATAAAAAGCAATAAAAAAACACCTTACAGGTGCTAATCTATTGCTTTAGTTTTATTACGCTGTTGTCGTAGTTGTAGTGGCTGTTGAATTATTAGTAGTGGCTGTTGTAGTAGTATCTTGAGTTGTAGGATTTATTAACTCTGTAAGCTCTGTGTATTCATCCATGGTGATTTTATTTCCAGCTAAAAAGATATCTAACGTGCTTGTTAAGTTATCTTTGTCTGCTTCTAAAGTTCCTCCTGCTATTTCTGCATTAATTCTATTCTTTAGTATTTTTGTTAATAATGTTTGACTTGTTGTTGGTGTACTCATATTTTACACAACCTTTCTTAATTAATTTGTTAATTTATTTAATTCCGTTTGAATGATTGAACTTTCAATTACGGAAATTAAGTCTGTTTCATTTTGCAAATAGTCTGATACGTCTGAAATTCTACCATTCAGATCTTCAGTTATTTGATCTTGTATATGAGTTTGCGAATCTACAAATATTAAGAAGTTGCCCTCTGCTATATTTTGTTCTTCTCTTAAAAATAAATCACTATGATTATTTATAATTAATTCTCTCTCATCTTGATTTTTATACTCGTACTTATATTCCATTAGTTCTCACTTCCTTAAGCATATCTTGCATAGTTATTACCACATGTTATTCTAAATGCAGTGATACCTGTAGTATAATTTGTTTGATTCCAAGCATATATTTGCACTACATCCCCTACATTTACCGCTACATCTTCTGTAAAGTATAATGTCCCTTGAATGGTTGTTGTTGTACGCAATGTTCCTCTTGCAACCCCATTTACATATATTTGAGCATACGAGGTAAACCCATCATTGTATGCGCACATACCAAAGTACACAGTTATAACACCTCCTTGATTGTAGCAAGTTAAAGTTTTGGCTACTTGAGGAGTTGTGCCTGTTTTTTGCACTAGCGTGGTATCATTATATAACGTAATAGCAGTACCTGAAACTGTAACAAGTGGAGCATAGCTTCCTGCTACTTCAAATATACTTATGCCACTTATAATGTTAGCAGCCAATAAATTTGCATCACCTTCTACATATCCACTACCATTATGATACCCAGTTGCTATTGCTTGATTTGATGTACTTGGTTTAATGACTACAGCTCCATTATTAGCCATTGTACCTATTATAACGCCACTATTAACAGTAACCTTTTTATTTATTAATATTTGTTCTGGAGTTGCATCCCCTTCACCCCCTTTACCCAACAATTGAAAATTTGAATTACTTTTATCATATATTAGATTCGCTATTAATCCATTTCTGACATTTGCAACATTGTTCCCAAAATAATCAACGACATCAATTTCACTAGAATTATTAACTATTAATGATATATTTCCAGTACTATTTGCATTAAATCTTACCTTAATTGGATAACCATCTTCTAATGTATCAATATCTGGATCTGATATTGTATAAACATTTCCGTTATTAGTAGTTGGGTAAATCTTTAACTTGTTATCTATACTTTTGTTAATTTCATTTTGCGTACTACCTTTTATAATAGAAAATGTTGTATTTGTATTAATAATCCCTGTATCATATTGCAAGTTGCTTAATGTAACTTCAACATTTGCGGCATTTCCTATAGCCGCATAAACTTGGTAGTTCCATGAATAAGGACCATTTGAAGCTGGCGAAGTATAATCTCCGTATTGTCCTGCGCTAGCATAAGAGTATAAAATTTCTCCTTCATCTGGATCCTGAGCATATAATCCAATCTCGCAAATTAAAATAGATTCAGTCATATTTTCATTTGTTAAAGTTCCGTTAATTAAAGCTACTTTTTCAGCTGTATTTACGGTTTTCCCTTGTATTGCTATATCGAACTTACGATTTACTAATTCCGTTAAGGTTGTGGGGTCAGTATCACCAATATTCCCTATTCCTACCGCTAATTTAGTGAAATTTATAGTTTGTCCTGCTTGCCCTTTCGCATATAAAAGTTGTCCTTTCTCTGTAAGCACCATGGTATTAAAAATTGCCATCTACATCTTCCTTTCTTATAAAATAGGCAATAAAAAAAGACTCGCTAGAGCCTTAATTATTGCTTTTAAATTTAGTTTTTTAGTTCGTCCTATATTCCCTTTGTAAAAAATATGTGTAAGCCTGTGTTTACAACGGTTTACGCATAGTCACAAATATTATTGCGCACTACTTTTTATTAATTTGTGCTGATATTTTAGCTCCAACTTCATTAATAGATT
>JAJXWH010000128.1 GCA_021781745.1 Bacillota bacterium
AAAATGGAAATTTCAATGGAACTCATAATATAAGTAATGCAGAAGCAGCAGTACTTATATACAATTTAATTAAGAATAACACACATTAAACTTATCTTTAAATTCTCTATAACCACAAATAAATTTAAATTGAATAAGTATTTAAAAATAAGTAACAATAGAAGGGATAGTGATTCTTTAATTAGATAACTAGCTCTTCTATTATTTTTTTTAAATGTGTCTAAAGAAAGTATAATATTTTGAATATTAAGCAAATGGAACTTGCATTTGGAAGAGAATCAATATATACTACCTAGAATATAACGATGAAGAGAAAACTCAAGAATGAAATGTAAAATGCCACGTAGAAAGTTAAAAAATAAGATATTAAAATTCAGATCCTTACTTTTAGACTCTTATGTATAATGATAATGAAGGGCTGACTTCAAAGTTATATTAAATATAATTATAAATGCTAAGATAATAATGTAAGAAAGTGATCATTTAAGAATGTACAAAATAAATATAAATATAGTATAATTACCAATATTTAATTGGAGGTAATTATGATTATAGAAGTAGATGTTCATTGTGAAATAAAAATAAATAAGTTAGAAGATCTTCATAAACTAAAGCCGATTATGGAGGGAAATAATTTGAAAGTAAATAAAAGTCAGATAGCTAGAGAACTTGGTATTGATCCTCGTACTGTTGATAAATATTTAAATGGATATATAAAACCCACTACTAGAAATCGCAAATCTAAAATTGAAGCCTTTGAACCTATTATCAAGGAGCTTCTTAGCAAAGACTCAATTCAAATATTTTATTATAAGCGCATTTTATGGCAATATCTTAAAGACAACCACGAACTGGATTGCGCACAATCTTCGTTTAGAAGATACATTTCTAATCACTCAGAATTTAATGAGTATTTTAATAATAGGAAAAAAGGACATATATCCACAGCTTCGCCTATGCGGTATGAAACAGAAAAAGGAAAACAAGCACAATTAGACTGGAAAGAAAATATAGAATTTGTATTAACTACAGGAGAAGTTATTAATATAAATATTTTTGTATTAATTCTTTCATATTCTAGATTTAGAGTATATAGATTATCTCTTGAAAAGACACAAGATGTATTACTTTCTTTTTTAGATGAATCCTTTGAATCATTTGGAGGAGTGCCAGATGAATTGCTAACAGATAACATGAAAACTGTTATGGATAAAGCTAGAACTAATTATTCTAAAGGAAAGGTAAACACTAAATTTCAACAATTTGCAGATGACTATGGATTTAAGACCCGTCCCTGCATAGCAGGAAGACCGAATACAAAAGCTAAAGTTGAAGCACCTATGAAATTATTAGATGAGATAAGAGCTTATAATGGAACATTAAATTATGAAGGCATACATAAGCTTGTTGCAGATTTAAACAATAGAATTAATAGTACATGCCATACATCAACAGGCAAAATACCTATATTACATTTAGAAAAAGAAAAAGATTTCTTATCCGAACTGCCTAAAGATCAAATAAGAAATCATTACAAAATAATCACCACAAGTGTTAAAGTAAATCGCCAAAGTATGATTTCATACAAATCAAATCAATATTCTGTACCACCAGAATATATAGGCAAAAAACTAAAACTTCAAGTATATGATGATCAACTACATGTGTATTATAGCACAAATTTAGTTACTATTCATAGAATACAAAATCAAAAATTGAATTACCATGCTGAACATTATGCTGAAATTAGCGCTTTAACATTTAATCAAAGTTCATATGAAATGATTGAAATGGCTAGGAATAACTTAAAAATGATAGGAGATGTATATCAAAATGAATAGTACATATACACAACTTATAAACAATTTAGAATACTTAAAAATGAAACAAATGATAACTCATTTGGACGAAGTCATTGATTTTACAACTAAAAATAATTTATCCTTTGTAGATGCTCTTATTAAGCTTACAGCCCATGAAATTGATTATAAAGAAGTAAATATGATTAAATCTATGGTTAAAGTTGGCGCTTTTCCACATCAAAAAGAAATTAAAGATTTTGACTTTAGTTTTCAGCCAGGTATTAATAAAGATCAGATATTAGATTTTTCAACATTACGCTTTTTAAATTCGCAAGAAAATATTGTGTTTTTAGGCTCTAGTGGAGTTGGGAAAACACATCTTGCAACTTCTATTGGAATTGCCGCTGCGAAGCGCCGATATAGTACATACTTTATTAAATGCAATGATTTATTGCAGCAACTGAAGCGTGCAAAATTAGAAAATAGATTAGATATTAGGCTTAGACATTTTAGCAAGTATAGACTGCTAATAATAGATGAATTAGGCTATCTACCAATAGATAAGGAGGATTCTAAATTGTTCTTCCAACTAATCGATATGCGATATGAGAAAAAAAGCACAATATTGACAACTAATATAAACTTTAATGCTTGGGATGATGTTTTTTATGATGCAGTTATTGCAAATGCCATTTTAGATAGAGTTTTACATCATGCTCATGTTGTTTCCATCAACGGGAAATCATATCGTTTAAAAGATCATTTAAAACAAGAAGAAGATTAAAAAACTACATTCTTAAATGATCAAAAAGTTACATTTTTATGTTGACATTTATATATAATATTTGTTTATATAAGATTTGCAATAT
>JAJXWH010000097.1 GCA_021781745.1 Bacillota bacterium
GTGTGATGCGGATTTTTATTATTCAGGAGAAAAGAAAACAGAAGAAGGTTCATATTGGGTTGCTGAAGATGAACCTTTCCCGTTTTAAATTCACAGAACTCACAGTCCCCGCTAGGGGATTTTTTTACATTTTTAGATAATCTAAGGGGGGGAATTAACTTAATATTTTCATAAGAGATAAGTCCTCATTGTAACATATTTTTAACAATGCTCTTTATTTATAAGGGGTAATGTTAAGTAAATACAGTATAATACAATGAGACAATATTTAACATAATTTAACATTAAATTCAATACTATTGTGTTATAATGTAGTAAGGGTGGTATATAGAGAATTTATTAAGAAAGAAATGGATTAAAATACAAAATGATGTATAACAAAATACTATTATGTAAACAATTTAGGTTGAAAACATAGGCGATATTTTGATAAACACATAGTGCTTATTTATCCATTAATGCCAATAATATAGGAAAATTTAGGAGGTTTTATTGTGTATAAAAAGGGTACTTTTGATTTGAGTAATAAGGTTCCTTGTATATTGGTGAAAAATGAGAGCGTTATAGAAGTGAGTAGACAGTTTGTAGAAATGACACAATACGATGCTGATGAATTAATTAATAAAAATCTAAAAGATGTGCTTACTACATTAAGAGTGGGTCCAAGCTTTGATATTAAAAATATTAATGAAAAAGCTGAATATTTTTTATTTACTAAACTATTTGAATATAGATCAATTAATATTGAAATAGTTAATCAAGGAAATGAGAAAATATTTATTATGAGAGAGAGGCCAAACTCCAGATTTGAGGTTAGGAATTCTTATTTATATCAATTATGTAAGGCAGATGCTGTTGGAATTGCAATCTATAGTGTACCTGATATGGTACTAATTAAAGCAAATAAAAAATACTTAGACTTTTTTCAGCCTCCATTTAACAATAGAAACTTTAGTATAGGAATGAAAGTGGAAAAAATTATTCCTAATTATTATGAAAACTCAGTATCGAAATTTTGGAAGAAAGCTATAGATACAGGTGAAACAGTACAATTAAAGGAGAATAAACATATAGGCTATGAGAAAGAGATTACTTATTGGGACTCTATAATTACTCCAGTTTTGGAAGACGGAGAAATAAAATATGTAGTTTGCAATACCTTTGATGTAACAGAAAAGGTTAATGATAGGAAAAAAACTCAAGAGGAGATTAAAGCTGTTAATATTCAAAATAAACAACTGGAAGATGTTTTCGAAAGTGTTTATGACGGATTGGTTTTAATAGACAATAATAAGAAGTTAACCACACTAAATAAATCTGCAGAAAAAATTCTAAATTTGATAGAAAGAAATAAAAAAATTGATAGTAACTTAAACATAGTTAAATACTTTGATATTAACGGAAATATACTTGAGGAAGACGAGCTACCTTCAAGTAGAATTTTAAAAGGCGATGTATTAAGTGATTATAGATTAATTGCAAAAAGCTTCCATAGAGAAATATATATTAGTGTTAGCGGGAAGCCTGTTTATGATAATAATGGAATTCTCTTATATGGAATAATGAGCTTAAAAGATATTACTGAGAAAGTTATACAGGAAAAAATTATAAAATTGCAGCAAGATGCAGTTTTAGACGCAGAGCGTGAGAGAAATGAAACATTAGAAAAAGCTTTAGAAATGAAAGATGAATTTTTGTCGATAATATCCCATGAGTTTAGAACACCACTTAACGTTATTAATTCAGCTATTCAAGCTATGCAAAGCATTTGTTCTGAGGATTTATCAGAAAGCGCTAAAAAATACTTGCGTATGATAAAATTAAATACCTATAGGCAGTTAAGATTAGTTAATAATCTTCTTGATATAACTCGAGCAAGTATAGGTGTAATTAAAATAAATAAAAAGAATATAGATATTATTATTTTAACAGAAGCTATTATAGATTCTGTAAAAAAGTATGCGTTACAAAAGGGTATACAATTAATATTTACAACTTCTCATAAAAATATGATAATAGGCATTGATAATGAAAAATATGAAAGAATACTTTTAAACCTCCTTTCTAATGCTATTAAATTTACACCTGTTAGTAGGCAGGTAACTGTAAGGCTTAATGTATATAAGAGTGACATTCATATAGAAATAGAGGATAAAGGTATAGGAATCCCAAAAGATAAAATAGATTTTATTTTTGAAAGATTTGGACAGATTGATAGTTCGTTATCCCGCCAAGCTGAAGGGACAGGCATAGGATTACCATTAGTAAAGAAACTTGTTGAAGCCTTAGATGGAAAAATATCTGTTAAAAGCAAATTAGGTAAGGGCAGCACCTTTACTATAATACTTCCTAATAAAAAAGTTTTAGGTAAACATAAAGAAAATTCTAATACAGATTTGTTTAATAGTCATCTTTTATATAGTACAAATGTAGAGTTCTCAGATATATACCTGTAATATAATAGTCTAAAAATCTAATTGTGATGCTAATGAAATATTTGTCATATATTACTGCCATCAGGCTCCTTAATGTCATAGCGTTAAGGGGTTTTTTAATGCAATAAATTATGAATAGTGATAAGGTTTGTGACAGTTGGAGGGATGCAAAGTACGAATTTTCAATATTAAAATAGTTTTAAGACCGTATCAATTAATTTTCTTATAGTTAGGAATATGGTATAATATGTATATTGATTTTTAAAAGAGCTTAAAATTGTAATTAAATCAATAGAAATAAGGTGGGTATAATTTAGGAACTGAAAGAATGGGTATTAACTTAGGGTGAAAAAATATAAAGGGGAAACTAGCATTATATGTGGAGAGTATAGATTTGGGGGGATTTTATGGGAAACAATAGTATAGGGAAACACATAAATGTGGAAATAAAAAATAATAATAACGTATTAAAGAGTGAAGAAAATTTAATGCAGAAAGAATTTATTAAAAATATTGATATATCAGCTAAAGAAAGAAAAAATGATAAATTTAAAAGCAAGACAGATTGGTTTAAACTTTCATTAATTGCCTTGCTAATAATTTTTATAAGTATTACTATGTATGGAATAAAATCAATAAAATCTAGTATAGGAATAAATCAAGAACAAAAGTGGGAATATAAGACTATGAAGATATTACCAGAGACAAGTAATAGTAGAACAGGAGAGGGTTCTGCTAATACTAATACTATTACGCCCTCTGAAGAACAATTGAACGAATTAGGAGGAGACGGCTGGGAACTAGTGAGTTCATATCTAGAGATGGAAACTGCATACCCTAACTTTGGCAATGATAAATATGTGACAGGCCTACAGCCAAATGTTCGTTCGCAACGGTTGGTATTATTGCTTAAAAGGCCTATAAAAGGGAAATAAATAACTAAAGAAAATAAGCTGAGAATTAATAGTTGTAATTAAAAAGTGATAAGTTATAAGTTTTTTTCGAAACTTACAACTTATCACTTTTTAATTATCTTTCTAGTTTTCATGCTGATAATTTCTAAAAGCAAATTTATTAGAGCTATTAATAGATTTATTTCTAGTTATACGAATTTCACTACATTTTGTTTAATTTCTTTTTAAATTCAGATTCAGTAATTTCAATCTTTTCATCTTTACTATAAAAAGCATTACAACCAATTAATACAAGACAAACAAAAATAACTATCATTAGCATATTTATTCCCCCTTTAAATATATAATTGATTATATATAGTATTATAGCATATTTTCGTTGTAAACGTTATAAAAATATATATTTTTAGAATAATTAAATTTATACTAGCAATCGTTTTTACTAGTTTTAAGGGTTAGTTATTTTGTAAAAATTTTTTATCTATAATAAATATTAATCAATGAAGAATTGGTTACAACAGATGATAGTGGACAAAAAATCGGACAAAACGATGCAAGTAATTTAATTAATTATTATTGAAATTTAAATTATGTAATAATTTATTTTAATTTGATTAAATATAGAAATTATTGTAATAATATGTTAAAATATTAATAAAAGAAAGTTATAGATTTATGTTGTTAATAGAAGTGGAGGTGCTACTTATGGATAAAAAGAATTTTAGTAAAAATACGAATTATCCCATTTTTATAGTTGAGAAAGGCGGGATAATTGTTAAGGTTAGTAAACAATTTACCAAGTTGACGGAATATACGCGCGACGAATTACTGAATAATAATATAGGGAAAGTATTTAAAAGATTAGGAATCGGTACCGATATTAATATGGAAAATATTAATAATCGAACCGATTATTTTTTATTTAAAAAGTCTCTGGAGGTCGTATTTGTTAAAATAAAGGTGATATACGAAAAAAAGAAAAAAATATATATTTTTCTAGAAAAATCTGATTTAAACCTTGAAGAAAACTACCCTTTTTTAAACGCATTATTTCTTGACGATTATTATGGAGTAGGGATATACAGTTCAGATATGACACTGCTTAAAGCCAATGAAAAATATGTTGCTTATAAAGATGAGCCATTTAACTCTATGGAAAATTGTATAGGAAAGCATATATCAGAATTTCTGACTGGCTTTAAAGGAAGTTCGTATGAGGAAATTTGGAATACTGTTCTCCAAACACAACAAACGTATAACATAGATGAGTATATGTACGAAGGACTTGAGCGTGGTACTACTTATTGGCAGCTATCTCTAATTCCACTTTGTGAAGAAAATAATATAAAGTACTGCGTTGTAATGGTTGTAGAAATAACTGAACGTGTTTTACATAGAAAAAAAGCAGAACAGGCAACAAAGATTATGAAAGAGCAGAATAAAAAGATCGAAGCAGTTATTAATAATGTATCAGATGCAATGTTTTTGTTTAACAACGACAATAGCATAACATTATTAAATGATAATTCAAAAAGCTTTGTATATAATATATTGGAGTATAAAGAGCCAGGACAGGATGGTTATCTTTATAAAAATACTAAATGTCTAGACAAATATGGGGATGTCATTGAATATAATGATTTGCCAGGAGTTAGGGCAAGAAATGGTGAAAAAATTAAAAATTATTTTATGACAGTGAAAAAAACTAATAAAACCTATCATTATAATATAAGTGCTAGTCCTATATATGATGAAAAAGAAAATATTATTTTTGTACTATTATGTGCTCATGATATTACTGAACTTGTAAACAATGAAAAATGGGTGTTAGAACAAAAAGAGCAATTGAGAGCTCTTCTTAATAATATGCAGGATTCTATTTATGTTTTCGATAGTGAAGGGAATAACTTTGTTATGAACAAAGTTGCAAAAGAAGAATTAAAGACTAAATACGGAGGCATGAATAACATATATAAAAATGCAAAGAATTTTGATTTAGATGGAAATGAAATAAAATTAGAGGATATGCCTCAATATCGAATAATAAATGGAGAGATTATCCGAGATTATATTATTAGCTCAAAAGTAGACAATATTGATGAATATTTATCAATTAGTGGTTCGCCAGTTATTGATAATGAAGGAAAGTTCATGTATGGAATTATTTGTAGTAGAGATGTAACTGATTTTATGAAAAATGATCAGGCTCTAAAGGAAACTCAATCAAAGCTTTTACAAGCGGAGCAAGAAAAAAATGAAGCACTAGAGAAGGCATTGGAAATGAAAGATGAGTTTGTTTCCTTTATATCCCATGAATTTAAGACACCACTTAATGTTATAAATACAGCAATTCAGGCGATAGATCATCTTTGTGGCAATGAATTATCTGATCGAGTAAAAAAGTATTTAAAAATGATAAAATCAAATACCTTTAGGCAGCTAAGGCTAGTAAATAATCTCTTAGATATTACACGAGCAGATGCGGGAAGAATTAAGATTAACAAAAAGAATATAGACATAGTTTTTCTTACAAAAGCAATCACAGAATCTGTACATAACTATGCTTTTCAAAAGGGGATTAATCTAACGTTTTCATCCTCGATAGAAGAAAGGATTATTGCAATTGATGATGAAAAATATGAAAGAATATTGTTAAATTTGCTTTCAAATGCTATTAAATTTACTCCGGAAGGTAAGTCTATTACAGTAAAATTAGAGCCAAAAAGAAGTTACATTTCTATTGAGGTTAAAGATAATGGCATAGGTATACCAAAGGAGAAGGCAGATGTAATCTTTGAAAGGTTTGGACAGGTTGACAGCGCATTATCAAGACAGGCTGAAGGTACAGGAATAGGACTTTCTCTAGTAAAGAGATTTGTTGAAGCTTTGGGGGGAAGTATATCTCTTAAGAGCAGTGTAGGAAGAGGAAGTACCTTTACAGTATTGCTTCCAAAACAAAAAATGGCAGAAGAAGATGTGGAAGAAGAGTTGGTTGAATTTTCAGACAACCGCCTAGTACAAACTATTGATGTAGAATTTTCAGATATTTATTCGTAAAAATCAATTGTGATTATTTGGATGCTTTTTGTTATTCTGTTAATATAAAAAGGGGGAGAACCTCAGTTTTCTGAAATTTCTCCCTAATTATATTAATTCATTTTTATGTTATCAACTAATACTTGTGAATTTAAGGTGATTTGTTCTACTGTTGCAGATACCTCTTCTAAGGAAGCCGCTTGATTAGTAGCTATTTGTCCTAATTCATTTACTGTTTCTATTATTAATTTCATACTATTACTCATATCTGCAAGGGCTGCTGAAATTTTCTTAGAGGATTCACCGCTATTTAATGCCAATTTTCTCATTTCGCCAGCTACAACTGAGAAACCTTTTCCATACTCACCCGCTCTAGAAGATTCTATTGCAGCATTAAGTCCTAGTAGATTGGATTGTTTTGAGATACTTTCAATTAAGGTTACAGCTTCGCTGCTTTCTGCGATTAATTTTTCTGTATTTTTAGTATTATCTACCATATAGTTTAATTTTTCAGATAATTGAACTGCACTGCTAGCAATTTCTGATACAGTTACATTAGTTTCTTGAAGTGAACTCATTAGTTCTTCAGTAGACGTTTTAATTCTAGAAAAATTTTCAGTGCTTGTTGATATACTTATAAAGCCAGAAACCTCTCCAGTATCATTTATAGCTGGGATTATAGTGGCTCTTGAATCTACACCATGATCTTTTTTATTATATAAGGTAGTTAATGTTTTCTTTTGCCTATATACCGTATCTATAATGCCTGTTTTTTTCGCTAGTTCAACATCAGCTTCTTGTCCAACATGCATAGGTGCCTTAACGCTTTTACCATCTAAAGAATATATACATCCATTTTTATCACAAATAGTAATTGCTGCATTTCCTCTAAACATTTCGCTTATAATTGGCGCGGATTGAATCAAAGACTCTAAGATTTTTTCCATTATAATACCTCCATATTTCATTAGTAATCTTATAATAATAATATAACACAGCACGATAACATTTTCTACAAATAACATAATTAAGCAACAATTAAATATAAATTTAAAGGCAGTAATGAAATAGTATTATTCTATATATAAAACTATTTCATTACTGCCTATAATTTTTATACTGTTCTTAAGACTGAAGCAATGTCAAATGAATTAATAGGAACTATTAATATTATGCTTTTTAATTAGAAAATAGTTATTTCTGATTCTTCCTTTACCCTCTGAATAGCACCAATTGTTCTTAAAAGATTACCTATAGCAGAATATAAGAAGCCAACAGTTATATTTATATTAGGGCCAATTGTGAAATTGGTTTGGTGTTTTTGAATCATATCATTTATTTCATTAAGCCTTATAAATGAAACTCTAGTATAAATAAGTATTGTAAATACGCCAAGGCAACTAGCAAAAGCACCTAATTCACTTGGAGTTGGATGAATAGTAGTATCCTGCTGTTGTTGATTCTGATTTTGATTTGTATTTGTATTCTGTTGTTGGTTTTGCTGCTGGGGCTGCATTGCCTTTTGAATTATAACCTGTTCAGCTTGTCGCGCTGCAACAAGACCAAGTAAAGATGAAAATATATCAACATATGTTGCAGCTATTTCTATTTCTATTAATTCTAAATCTAATATATCATTACCAGTAAAAAATACACCAGCATTTGGTCCTTGATTTTGTCCTTGATTTTGAGTTTGGCCTTGGTCCTGGTTTTGACTTTGATTGGGATTTTGATTCTGATTTTGGCCGCTACTTCTACTTTGGTCCCGCTTTCGTGGCATATTTTCACCTCAAAAAACTACTATATTATAATATATTACACTTAAGGAGTAATGTTCTAATTATATTTTTATTAATATTATGTTCATTTTGGTGAAATTTTGAATATTTCATAAGAAAGTTTTTAATATAGTTATCATAATATGAGAACTTGCATTTATTTAATAATATATTTTAACTTAACTGTTATAGTGGAAAATTGTACAAGGTACACCATAAATAATTTGAATAGAAGTGATTCTACTATCTTATACTATGATTAGAAAATATTAAGTTTACTTTATCATAAAGGAAGTGAGAAGAATTGCATAGAAAATTGAAAATTTCCTTTGCATTAACATTAACTATAGTTATTTTTTTATCCTTTGCAGCAAATAATACTATTATGGCTAAAGCTGCCGAGGAAAATAGTGTACATCTTGTTTTAGACTCATTAGATTATAATGATGTCCTTCCTAAAAACTTTCGAAAAACATCAGATTTATCAATTATACAGGACAATAAGGATTTAAATCTTAAGGGGATGGAGAAACTAAATATTTCTGGAAGTCAGCAATTTTCAGAATATAATCTTCCTATTGTAGTGAAAGCTATAGGAACCTCATTGCCAATAACAGTGGTGGATTTGAGGCAGGAATCACATGGATTTATTAATGGATTTGCAGTAAGCTGGGCAAATTCAAAAAATAATGCTAATGAAGGATTAACAAGGGAACAAGTTTTAGAGGATGAAGCTATTAAGTTAAAAAGTATTAAATTAAATATTCCTATAACATTTTATAATCACCCTGGGAAAATTGTTGTGCCAACAAAGGTTCAAGATGAAAATGAATTAGTTAAGACTAAAGATTTATTATATAATCGAATAACTGTCAGAGATGGTGGAATACCTTCAGATGATATGGTTGATTACTTTATAGACTTTGTTAAAACTCAACCTAAAAATTCCTGGCTGCATTTTCATTGTAAAGAAGGTGTAGGAAGAACAACTCTTTTTATGATTATGTATGATATGATAAAAAATTATAAGGAAGTTAATGCAGATGAAATAATAAAGAGACAATTAGCTTTAGCAGGTTTTCATGAAAAAAATATTAGTTCTTTCTATAACAATAAAGAAAAAATTTCTTTCTTAAATAAATTTTATGACTATTGCAAGGCAAATGGAAATTCTTTTAATTTAAAGTGGAGTGAATGGAACAAAACTGCAGTTACCAGTGCTTCAATAGAGTTTAAAAAAGCTTTATCCTTAAATAAAACTTCCGCATATATAAAGAATGCAGAAATGCCTAAATCATTATGTGTTATTTCTTTAGATTCAATTACGCCAAGTGAAAGAACAATGGTAGCCAGCCTTCAAGGGTTGGTCAACGGCCATTGTTCTTTTCAAATATATACCTTAAATTCTTCTCAGCCGGATTATAAAATATGGCTGAAAGATTTAATAAATAATTATAACATATCTTATAAAATAATCTCAGATCCTTGGCAACTGCTAAATATGTACAAAGAATATATAGAAGGATATATACTTTATAGTAATAAAATACCGAAAGATCCATCAATAAATAATGCATGTTCTCTCGCAGCCTTAAGTAAATCTATAGTAATTGATGAGGTATTAGAGGCTAAAGTAAAGGAATATGGAATAAAAATAAAGGGAGATTGCAGAAATACTGATGAAAGCTGGGCATATAATAATTTATGGAATAGTGGATTAAACCATTCAACGGTAATAGAACTATCTCCAGAAAGAATTGATCCATTAAGAGATTATGCCATAATGACTAAGTCCTTGGTATTTTATGAAGATAGTGCTCAAAAAACTACTCTCAGAGAAAAAATCTTCTCATCAATGAAAGGAAGTGATGTTTGTCTGGGGTGGGGACCTGATGAACATATTAATGTAAGCACAGCTTCAAAATATGGTGTAAGTATTGTTGCAGCAGACTGGGCATATAATTTATCTACGTTAAGTTCTTTTCCATCAATTCCTTTAGAAGCAGTATCATCAATGTCAATTCCAAAAGAAGAAAATGTTCATTATGTAACCTTTATAATGTCTGATGGAGATAATTTGCAATGGAATCTAGGAACAAATTACACTTCTGCAAAGTGGTTTGGTTATCCTAATAGGGATAAGATTTCCGTAGGTTGGTCCATGAGTCCAGCATTATATTATTTAGCGCCAACTGTTTTTAAAATGTATTATAGAAGCATGGGTAGTGGAAATGTAAATAGTAACTTTATAGTTTCCCCTTCAGGTAATGGATATATGTATCCAAGTAAATTTGCTAAAAATAAATTAAGTAAATATATTAATTCATTAAATAATTACATGGGAGCAGTACAAGAAAAGTATATAGCAGTAATAGATGAATCTTCTTTTAACGATATTAATCTTTGGAACAAATTTACGAAGATGCCTAATATCTTAGGTTTATTTTATCTTGACTATATAAGGCATGATAATTATCAAGGAAAAATTGTATGGTCCAATAACAAACCTATTGTTTCCTGTAGAGATTTACTATGGAACTCCTTGGAAAGTGAAGATGAATTAGTGAGAAAGATAAATGATAGAATTAACTCAGGCCAAATAAATGTACATAGCCATGAAGCCTATTCTTTTGTTTATGTACATGTTTGGAGTAAAGATGTGAGTAATGTTGAAGAAGTTATAAATAAACTTAGGGAAAATCCAAACGTAAGAATAGTTGTGCCTGAGGTATTCATGGAATTAATAAAAGAGAATGTTAATTGAAAATAAAGAGCAGCATATACAGGGGTAATGCACATGCTGCTCTTTATCACTTTATATTTAACGGGATAAATATTTATGAAAAAAATTTTATCAATCTTATAAATTTATTATAGTATGGCTATGTGTCAAATTTGTGACAAGTTTGAATTTAAAATATTATAAAGTAAGTTTTGTGAATTTATACAAAAAACTATTACAAGAGACTATATTATCCAAAGCTTTTGATAAAAAAAATAATGTGTATGTCTAAGGCTTCTACTAATAATGTTTAATAGTAATAGATGAACTCGTTTTATCGAAAGATTTATGGCGTTAAATGGAATTGAATTTTCAATTAATTTGAAGTAAACTGACTATTGATTAAAAACTAATTGAGGACAGTTTTAAGCGTAAATTATTATTTGATTTTTAAATCTTGAAAAGATTTACTACTTTAGAATTAAAAAAAGGAGAATCATGAAGAAATTATTTAGTCTTATAATTAGAATTACATTCGGATTTTTATTGTGTGCATGTGGAACTGTTATGGCACTTAATTCACATTTGGGATTAAGTCCATGGGATGTATTCCATCAAGGATTAACAAATATAACGGGATTAACTATTGGACAAGCAAGCATTGCTGTAGGAGTAATTATTGTTATAATAACAAGCACTCTTGGGCTTAAAGTTGGCTTAGGAACAATTGCAAATATGATAGTAATCGGATGTTTTATAGATCTTATAATATATACTAAGATTATTCCAATTTGTAATAACTTATTTACTGGTATACTTATGATGCTAGGGAGTTTGCTTGTTACAGCCTTAGGAAGCTATTTTTATATAGGCTGTGAAATGGGTTGTGGTCCAAGGGATGGTCTTATGATTGCATTAGTAAAACTTACAGGCAAACCAGTAAGTATAATAAGATTTTTTATAGAAACAGGGGCTTTAGTTATTGGTTGGATGTTAGGAGGATTTGTTGGCATTGGAACACTTGTTACTGCACTTGGAATAGGGTATTGTGTCCAACTTGTTTATAAATTATTTAATTTTGATGTAAAGATATTAAAACACAGAACCATTAAAGAAGGTTTTAAATTTGTTAACGAGTGCATAACTAATTAGAGTAATGGTTAGGCACAATCAAATAAATAACAAGTTCATTTGCCAGCCTATTTTCCATCATCAAAGGAGGTTAAATTGCATGCGCAATTTAACTAAGTTCGAGAAACCAAATACAAGATGCTCACAGAGAAAGTTCTGCTAGCCAAATACAAGATTT
>JAJXWH010000129.1 GCA_021781745.1 Bacillota bacterium
AATACTCCATTTTCTTCATCAAGATATTCTTTTACCATGTTTACTGGCACTCCCGGTGCTTCTGCTACTGTTACAACTCCTCTTGGCTTTAATACCCTTTGTTTCATTTCCTGTAAAAACTCCATAATTCCAGGCTGATTTAACCATACATCGCTAGCAGGAGAATATGGACGATCCTTTATAGCAACAAGCTCTGGATATTGTTGATTTTTCTTTAAAAAAGTAATAGCATCTAGCCTAAATCCTGCTATTCCTTTATCCAGCCACCAATTCATAATTGAATAAATAGCTTCACGTACCTCTGGATTTTCCCAATTTAAATCAGGTTGCTTTTTAGAAAAAGCATGAAGATAATACTCTTTGGTAGCTTTATCATATTCCCAAGCTGAACCACCGAATATTGATTCCCAATTAGTTGGCTCTTTTCCATCCTTTTCAGGCTTCCAAATATACCAATTACGCTTATCACTATCCTTTTTGCTTCTTGATTCTAAAAACCAAGGATGTTCATCTGAAGTATGGTTAGCAACTAAATCCATAATAATAGATATATTACGCTTTTTTGCCTCATTTATAAGTTCTAACATTTGTTCAATAGTTCCAAATTCTTTCATTATACTTAAATAATCACGAATATCATATCCATTGTCATCATTCGGGGAATCGTAAACAGGACACAACCAAATCATATTAACTCCTAATTCCTCTAAATAAGATAACCTACTTATTATTCCTTTTAAATCTCCAACTCCATCCCCATTTGAATCTTGGAAACTCCGAGGATAAATTTGATAAATTACACTTTCTTTCCATTTCATATTATTCATTATCTTTATACCTCTTTGTAATTTATTATTTTATAGATCCAGACATAACACCTTCAACAACTCGTTTTTGAGAAATAAAATATACTACTAGTATTGGAAGAATTGTAAGTAACAGCGCTGGTATAAGAAGTTCCCAGTTATTCATATACGTTCCATTAAACACCTTCATCTGTATTGGCATAGTGTAATCGCTCTGTTTATTCAAAACTAAGGATGGAAGTAAATAGTCATTCCATATCCACATTACATTTAATATGGCTATAGTTGTAGATGTCGGTCCAAGCATTGGAAATACTATTTTAAAGAAAGTCTTAATTCGGCCGCAACCATCTATTAATGCTGCTTCTTCTAGTTCTAACGGAATAGATTTAATAAATCCATGGAATATAAATACTGACAGTGGCGTTCCAAAGCCTATATAAAATAAAATAAGAAGTGGTATTGGAATATTATCTATTAAATTTAACTTTGCACCATATATATACATAAGTGGAATCATTAACGATTGAAATGGAATTATCATTGCAACTACTAACGATGAAAAAAACATATTGCTAAATTTGTTTGGATTTCTTACTAAGTAATGTGCTGTCATCGATGAAAATAATATTATTAACACTGTACTTATTGCAGTTATTATTAAACTGTTAGTAAATGTTACACTAAAGTTCATCTTATTTATAACTTCAATAAAGTGGCTAAAATTTATACTGTGTGGTAATGAGAATGGATTTTCTAATATTTCTCCATTACTTTTAAAGGAGTTTATTATTATTAATAAAAATGGAAAAATAAAAATTATAACAGTAACTATTAGGAAAAAATATATAAAAAATTTTTTAATCAATTTACTTTTCATTATGCTTTCAACTCTCCCCTCTTGCCAATATAAACTTGTATACCTGAAAGCACAGCTACAACTACAAAAAGTATAATTGCCTCTGCTTGTCCAAGACTGTATTGATTTTGAACAAATGCCTTATTAACAATACTCATAGTTGCCATAGTTGTACTATCATATGGACCTCCAGCTGTTAGTGAATAGTTCAAATCGTATACCATAAAGGTACTTTTTAAAGTCATAAACATTGTAATTACAAATGCCGGTCTCATTAGTGGTAATATAATATGAACTAGTCGATGATATCCATTAGCCCCATCAATTTTTGCTGCCTCAAGAACATCATTTGGTAACCCTACTAAACCAGCTATAAAAATAAGCATCATATAACCAGAGTATTGCCATACTGTAACAATTATAACAGCCCAAAAGGCAAGATTCGGATCTCCTAACCAACCTAATTTTAATACTGCAATATCAAAACCTTTTCCGATAGTTGGTAATGATTGAACAAATACAAACTGCCATATGTATCCAAGTACTAATCCACCAATAAGGTTTGGAGTAAATAAAGTTGTTCTAAAAAAATTTTGTCCCTTAATACCAGAAGTAACAAGGTAAGCCATGGCAAAACCTAAAGCATTAACAAGTACAATTGAGATAACTGAATATTTAATAGTTAATAAAATTGATTCCCAAAATTTTGCATCATGAAAAGCTGTTACATAATTTGAAAGCCCTGTGAAGGTTGGTATATCAAAAACTGTATCCATTTTCATAAACGTTAGATAAATACCATAAACAAATGGAATTAATAGTGTAATTGAGAAAGCAAAAATAGTTGGAAATGTAAAGAACATTTGATTCCCAAACTTTTTTAACCGATTTTTTTTATTTAGCATAATAAACCTCCATTGTTGAGAATTAAAAACGTGCTCTGA
>JAJXWH010000098.1 GCA_021781745.1 Bacillota bacterium
GTTCGTCCTGAGCCAGGATCAAACTCTCAATTATAAAGTGAAACTTAATTTAGATGAAGTTTACCTTCAGCTAAATTTCAGTTGAACTTATCCAATCGGAAAAGTTTAATCTTAGCTTACTCAAAATAAAGAATTGCTGGTTTACTTAAATGTATTTATTATATTCTGTTCAATTTTCAAAGACCAAATTTCTTTCTACAACTTTCGTTGTATTTTTTTGTTTTATTGTGTCGCCCTTAAGCGACTTAATTAGTATATCACCGTGTCGAAAGCTTGTCAACAACTTTTTTAAAATCTTTTTAACTCTGTATTTAAGAGTCTTTGTTGATTTACTTTGTGGTTGCTTACTTCTCTTAGCGACGTGTTTTATCTTAACATATAAGATTATCCTAATTATTCTAAAATCTATTATATATTAAAATTAAACACTAAATTCTATATTTTTCTCTTTTTTTCATTACTTTTCTATTATTGATACGCTAGGACTAGTTATTTAACTTATTTTTATTATATGCATCTTAATTTTACTCTAGTTCCATTATAAAAAATTTATCCAAAACTGCGATGGAGCATAGGTAAAGCTTAATTTCACTCTACATTTACCTAACCCCCGCCTTAATTATTCTTTGAAATCTTCTTTTAAAATATAATAAGTTGCATGATCCATCCACTTTCCATTAATTAAAAGATATTTTTCATTTATTCCAGTCAACTTAAATCCACATTTTATTAATACTGCCATTGACCTTTTATTATCCAACAAGGCTGATGCTTCTATTCTGTGAAGCTCACACTCTTCAAAAGCATACTTAAGTATAAGGTTAACACTTTCCTTCATATATCCTTTACCTTGTTCATTTTCATCTATAGAGTATCCCAAAGTTCCATTCCTGAAAGATCCATGCACAATTCTAGAAATTTTTATTTTTCCGATTAACTTTTCTTCTTTAAATATCCCTAAATCAACATGAGTTCCATTCAAAAACTCCCGATAACTCTTATTAAGCAATTTTTTTTGAGTTTCTAGCGTATAAAAATCACTATCTTTAACAGGTTCAAAAGGAGCCAAATAATTTTTATTTTTTTGGTAGTATTCTAGTATCTCTTCTGCATTGCTTGAATTTAAATTTTTGAGTACAATGTTTTTTCCTTTTAATTCTACTAAAGAATATCTACTCATTTGGTTATACTCTATTCGAGTTATCCCAAATGATAACTCATCAAAATATTCTCCTTTAAAATATTCATTATGACTAAATACTCCCTCTAATGTGAATCCCAAGTCTAGAAACGGATTAATATCTATTGTTTCAATAGTTTTAATATTAACTTTAAAAATATTTAAATCTTTAAAGGTACCTTTTAATATAAGCTTCAAGGTATCGCTCAAAAGTTCATAATTAGATGCTCTATAAAATCTAAGACTAATATTACATGTTTTACTTGTATCATTTAGCTCCATTGTTGCAAATCTACCGATTATGATATCATTTTTATCTCTAATTAGATACTCTGACTGATTTAATTTATCCGATTGTATTTTTACACTTACATTTAATTGCATATAGTTCTCTCCTAAATATAATATTGTCCACAAACTTTAGCGAAGTAATATACTTATGCACAAAACCCACAATATATTGTTGATAACTTTTATTATTACGTCAACATATTGTGGGAATTACTTTAATATACAATTTATAACTTAGTTCTCTATTGTAATTTTGTAGTTTGCCTAACTATTAATGCCTAGTATATCCTTAATAACTTCGCCTCCAATTATCATTCCCGCTACTGGGGGAACAAAAGATATGCTGCCAGGTATTTGCCTCTTGATGGCACACTTTTTAGTTCCACCTGTACAAACGCACCCAGTCTTACATGTAACAACATCGTCATAGTCAGGTTTTATAGGCACCTCTTCAGAATATACAACTTTTAATTTTTCTATTCCTCTTTTTCGCAATTCGGACCTCATAACTTTAGCTAATGGACATATTTTTGTTTTAAACACATCAGTAACCTTAAATTGTGTAGGGTCTAATTTATTTCCTGTTCCCATGGAACTCATTATCTTTATTCCTTTTTTATAGCAATATTCTACTAAACCAAGTTTTGCCGAAACCGTATCTATAGCATCAACAACGTAATCCACATCATCAGGAATTATATCTGCTATATTTTCTTGTGTAACAAAAATTTGATGTGCTATTACAGTGCACTCCCTGTTTATAGATAATATCCTTTCTTTCATAACTTCAACCTTAGGCTGACTAATAGTCTTATACGTAGCATGTACTTGTCTATTTAAATTAGTCAAACAGACTGTATCATCATCAACAATAATTAATTCACCAACTCCTGCTCTAGCAAGCGCTTCAATAGTATAGCTTCCTACTCCGCCTACACCAAAAACAATCACTTTACTTCTCTTCAATTTGTCTAACCCATCTTTACCTATTAAAAGTTCTGTTCTTGATAAAGAATGTTGTGCTGCCATATATTTTCTCTCCTTAATTTAATTTATTCAACATAATAATTCATTATATGTTTCTTACTTAATCCATAACATATATAACAATCTATGTAATATTCATTGCTTTCCTTATTATTTTTATACTTTCAATTGTTAGTTGTTATTATACCATAAAAATAGACAAAAGCTTAATAATAAAATCCTCCAAATCAGGCTTAAAGTAACTTATTAAATAATTAATATAGTTTAAATTCAATTAGCGACTTACACCATTTTTTGAAGTTAATAATTATAATTTTTATATTTTACCTATTAAATTTACGAAGTAATGATTATAATATTAATTAGTATTATGCATATTTAACCAGTATATTTTGTTTTTTGTCTAAATTTAAACAAAATATTTATTATTTATGTTAAATCAATATTTTAGGAGGATTATTTTATATGACTATTGGAATAATTGCTGCTATGGCAGAAGAACTAGAAATTTTATTAGCAGATTTAACACTCGAAGAAAAACTTGAGAAGGCTAACATGACTTTTCATAAAGGTACACTATACGGAAAAACTGTTGTAGCTGTAGTTTGTGGCATAGGTAAAGTTAATTCTGCTATCTGTACTCAAATATTAGCATCTGAATACAAAGTAGATAAAGTTATTAATGTAGGAGTTGCAGGTGGAATTGGCAAAGAAATTTACCCTGGAAATATCGTTGTAGCAGAAAACTTGGTGCAACATGACATGGATACTACAGCTTTTGGTGATAAGGTAGGTCAAATTCCAAGGCTTGATACGTTTGACTTTAAATGCGATAAAGAAATGGTTGCCTTAGCTAAAAAGGCATGTGAAGAAATTCCTGAATTAAATAGTTTTATAGGCAGAATCGCCTCTGGTGATCAATTTATTGCAAATATTGAAAAAATTCAATGGCTTGATAAAGAATTCGGAGCAATTTCTTGTGAAATGGAAGGTGCAAGCATAGCTCAAGTTTGCTACTTAAATTCAATTCCATTTGTAGTTATTAGATCAATTTCTGATAACGCAAATAATGGTGCGCATATGGATTATCAAAAATTCATTCCAGTTGCAGTTAAAAATTCAACTAGAATATTAAAGCAAATGCTTGAAATGATGTAATTTAATAAAACAGCTATCTTAGATTTATTATATCAATCTAAAATAGCTGTATATTTAATATGTTACATTAACCTTTACTTCCATAGGATATTAGGATCTTTTCTTGGAACTGTTCTAATATATTTTACATTAGAATATCCTATAACCATACACGTTACAATCTCTTCTTTACCTTCAAGACCAAGTAAATTCCTTATTCCTTCATTTCCTTGTGCTGCAATTGCAAAGAATCCACTAAAAAATGTTCCTAGACCTAAAGCATTAGTCATAAGTTCCATATTCGAAGATGCTAAAGTTGCATTTATTGGCGAATCAGAAATTGCAAGAATTACAATTGGAGCATTAAAAAATAACTTGTCATTAACTTTTGGATTTTCTTTATATTCATTATACATTTTAATCCACATTTGAGCATATCTCTTGAATGGTATTGTTTCTGGGTTTAAATTTTTAAGAATATCTTCCCCTTTAATCTTAAGACTTTCTAATGCCATTTCCTTTAATTGCTCTATGTTATCTTTTACAACTATGTATGATACATTTTGACTATTAGTACCAGTTTGAGTAAATCTTCCTGCTTCAATAATCTTAAGTATTTTTTCTGCTTCTACATCTTTATCAATAAATTGTCTTGTAGTTCTTCTAAACTTTATAAAATTCAAAAGTGTTTCTGGCTCTATTTTAAATTCAGTTTCATTGTACTCTTTTACATCTTCCATATTATACTCGTCAGTTGATACTGCTCCTCTTGGACAAACAGCAATACAGTGACCACATTTCATACATATAATATTTTTAACCTCGGCCTTACCGTCAGCTACCCTAATGGCCTTAGGAAAACAGTCTTTGACACAAAGCCCACAACCTATACATTTTTCATTATCTACAATCATCATAGCACATTAACTCCTTTAACATTAATTTTTATATCATAAAATACATTTATATTTATCTATCACATAAATCTTCTTGAAAGCGATACTACAAAGCTTGACGAGAAAAATATCCCTAAAAACGACTCTACTCCAACTGCCATCTTCATCCAGTTAAGCGGCGTTATATCGCCATATCCAACTGTAGTAAATGTTATTATAGTAAAATAAAAAGCATTACCAAATTTACTTATAATATAATGTATATCTAAAGTTGAAGTCTGACACATTTCTATTACTGTTATAAATAAGTTCTTTGAACTTAATGGAGTATCTTTACACATTAGAAGATTAGGGAAAAAACAATATAATATAAAAAATACTGATATTATTATAAACATAGATAATAACGTTCTTTCCCAGCTCGTATAATACTTAGTAGTTATCCCAATTAAATAATACAATAAATTAAACTTTGCTTTATTTTTACTTTTTCTTTCTAACCTCTCATATTTTTTAAAGTAATAGAAGGTTTCTAAATATTGCTCTATTCTTCCGCTGGATTTATATATATCTGAGACAATCAAAAAATTCCATTTAGTTTTTTTAAAATCGTCTTTAAAAATTAAAGGCTCGTACTTTTTATTTTCTAGCAATTCATATTCTAAGTAACATTTGTCTGAAAAGTTAGTCTTATACAAACTAATTTTTCCATTTAGCTCATCGAAGTTTATTTCTGATTTTTTATAAAAGGAACATTTTAAGAAATTTAATTCACTGTTTACATCCAATTCTAATTTACTTAATCCTTCAAACCTACAATCTACAAAATCCAGATCTTTGTTTCCTATTACTTTATCTAAAATAAAATCATTTAAAATATTTACTTCTTGAAAAAGTAAATTATCTTCAAACCTAGATGCATTGGCACTAAAACTTCCAAATTCCGAATCTTCTAAAATTATGTTTTCTTTAATTATCAGATTGTTAACTCTTAATTTTTCACAATTTATAAATCTCATAAAAAGATTTCGACTTATAATAGTATCATTAAACTTTATTCTTTTATAATCTCCTCCCAGCATCTCTATATCTTCAATAAAATTGCAATTATTAAAACTTAAGTACATAGACTCCTCTATCTTAGGCTCACAATAACTGTCAATCTTAAATTTCTCTAAAAATATAGCATTATAAAAAACCCCTGAAATATTATTACATTCACAGGTAACAACTATTCCTGTTTTATTTTCTACAACTTCTAAAGGTTTATATATGTATTCTTTTAATTCTTCTTGTGTATCCACAATCTTATATTTCTCTGTTTTACCATCTTTAATTACAGATATAAAATCTACATCTTTTGAAATTTCCTTCGATTTCAGTTCTCCAAATTCTATTTCTAACCCCTTTTTAACCATTCCCTACCTCATACTAACAATTATTTTAAATTAATAATTAATACAATAAAATTATATCATTTTTTTCAAAACTATCCTATAAATACTTATTTATTAACCGTACAATCATTTATTTTATAATTTTGAATATATTTTATAAGGATGTAACTAATATTTTAATTTAGGAGTATATCATGCTATTAAAGCAAGAATTTATTAATCAGTCCTTAGAGTTGAACCTATTTTTCTTAAGAATCATGAAAGAACACTCTATATTTATAGAAGCTGGGATTCCACCAAAGAATAAAGATTTAATAAGTCAAGCTGATGCTTTAAAAAATGAATTCTCTACCTTACTTACACGCGCCATATCATTGTCTGATGGAGTAATCCCTTCTAGAATTCTAGAAACAGGTGAGATCATTACTGATTATACCTTAGATGCTGAGAGAGCTACTCAGTTTGCCACAGGAATTTATATCGATCCAAACATAACTTCTTTGGAAAATTCACTTTCCACTGATACAAACAATAGCGATACTTCAGGTCTCACTGATAATGTTTATATGTTAAATCGTAACTCAATTGCAGCAACTAAAATGATTATTAAATTTAAAACTAAATTAAAAAATGACGTTTTGAGTTGCAGACTTTTCACAATCTTATATCCATCATTAATAAATCATATACTTAGTGAAGCTATGGTTTTTCTAGAGTTGTTAACAAGATTGCAAAACGGTATTAAAATTGATATAAAAAGGGACGCAATTGCTCTTGAGACTTTCTGGGATGATAAATTGTCTGAGCATGGTTTTACAATTAGAGGAATGTTAGATCCTACCGAGGTAGAATTATTCAATATAGCAGATAACTTTGGGAAAGAATTTGAAGAATTAAGAAAAGAAGCAGCTTCAATGGATAATACATTATCAGGCTTTTCTAATCTCACTGAAGATACTTTAAATAAGACCATTGATTTCAGGAATTTTAAAGCACAGGCTACCGAAGGACTTTTGGAATGCAAAATTAAATCTATAATTCTTCCACTTTTAGCTGATCACGTACTTAGAGAATCAAATTATTATATAAAATTATTACGGTCATTTAGTAATATATAAACCAATTCGATTCATATTTTATCATCTAACAAATATTATACCTAAAATAAAAGAGGGTAATAAATTCGAAACTCATACCAGTATAAAAGTTTTGTTTAAATTTTTTGCCCCCTTAATTTTTTATAGAATTTCTACATGATGTTTTTTGTAAGATCTAAAGTTGTATCTGTTGTTTTCATATCCACTTCATATTGCTCTTCAAGATCATAAGCATTTATAATTGATCTTCCTGGAATACTCTAATTTAAATGCTTATGCTTCTTCATTATATATAATTAATTTATTCTATAAAAATATTATTTGTTATCAGTTTTTACTATCTAGTTCTTTTTTTACACAATCCAAAGCTGCTTCAATAACCTTATCCATATCATAATATTTATAATCTCCTAGTCTTCCTCCAAATATTATATTATTCTTTCCTTGAGCTAATTCTTTATATTTATTGAATAAAGACATATTCTTGTTATCATTTATTGGATAATATGGTTCGTCACCTTGCTTCCATTCTTTTGGATACTCTTTTGTAATGATAGTTTTATCTTGATTTCCAAACTCAAAATGTTTATGCTCAATAATTCTAGTATATGGTATATCTCTTTCAGTGTAATTTACAACTGCATTACCTTGATAATTTGCCTCACTTAACACTTCTGTTTCGAAAAGTAAACTTCTATAATCTAATATTCCTAGCCTATACTCAAAAAATTCATCTATCATTCCTGTGAATACTAATTTCTTGGCAGTCTTCTCAAAGTTTCTATATTCTAAAAAAAAGTTGGTATTTAATTTTACTTCTATCCCATTTAGCATTTTATTTATGATTGAAGTATATCCACCTTTAGGAATTCCTTGATATGTATCATTAAAATAATTGTTATCGTAGGTATATCTTACTGGGAGCCTTTTTATTATAAAACTTGGCAGATCTTTTGCATTTCTCCCCCATTGCTTTTCGGTATAACCTTTAATTAATTTTTCATATATATCTTTTCCAACAAGCATTAAAGCTTGTTCTTCTAAATTCTTCGGTTCACTAATATTTAAATTTCTTATTTGGTTATGTATCTTATTTTTTGCCTCTTTCGGAGTCTTTACTCCCCATAGTTTATTAAATGTATTCATATTAAATGGTAAATTATAAAGTTCATCCTTATATATTGCTAAAGGTGAGTTTATGAAGTTATTAAATTCTCCAAATTTACTTATGTACCTCCATACAAATTCATTACTAGTATGAAAAATATGAGCTCCATATTTGTGCACATTTATCTCTTCTATGCACTCTGTATATATATTTCCACCTATATGGTTTCTTTTATCAATCACCAAACATGTTTTTCCTCTTTGTTTAGCTTCATAGGCAAATATAGACCCGAATAGTCCTGCTCCAACAATTAAATAATCATACATTAATATCACTCTTTCCTTGTCAACTTTGACACAAAGTCTCTTCCGTTCCCAACTTTACCTCTTGTAATATTTCATTAGTATACTAATATCTTATAAATTAGTCCTATTAAAACTAATTAAATCCAAACACCTTTCTTGATAGTGAGTAGCCTGCTAATATTAACTTTCTTCCGACTAATCCTTTAATTTTCATACATAATCCTAAAAGATATTTATTAATTTCCTTATACAATTGTCTGTTTCTTAATTTTAAATAACTCCAAAGTTCTTCTTTTTTATTTAAACTTTCCTCAGTATTTTCTCTTAGTAAGAGTACTGTACTAACTGTCATCATCATTACTAAATATTTAATCATATACTTTCGTAATTTTTTGCACTCAATAAGCATAGGATTATAACAATCAATAATTATCTTTGTTACTTTAATCTGTTGATCAATACGCTCAATCATCACTTTTTCATTAACCGATTGATCTTCTCTTCCGATAAAATACCTATAAAGATCTACATTTAAATAATACATGGTATTCACATAAGGCAGCGGCTTGTACACAAAAATATTATCAACATAAAATGTATGTTTGGGAAGTTCTAAACCGCACTCTCTAAGAACTTCCGTACGATAAATTACTGAATGCATCAATATATTCTGGCTGCTCTTAAGGTATCCTAAGTCATTCCATGTAAATATTTTTTCTTCTGGCATTGCACCTTTATAATTAATTACTTTTTCTTTATTTATACTTGCATTCTCATATACATAATTTGCAATGAGCATATCTAGTGATTTAGAATTATTGATCATGTTTTTTAATACATCAAGTACTTTTTCTAAACTTTCTTTATCAAACCAATCATCACTATCCAAAACTTTAAAATACATACCGCTTGAATGATTCAAACCTGTATTTATAGCATCACCATGGCCACCATTTTCCTTGTGTATTGCGTGTACTATATGTGGATATCTCTTCTCATATTCATCAGCGATTATTGAAGTGTTATCCCTAGAGCCATCATCTACAATCAAAATCTCCAAATCCTCGCTGTCAATTAATAATGAGTTTATAGCCCTATCCATATAGGCTGCTGAATTATAACAGGGTACTACTACAGTAAGAACTTTCATTTATACCTCCTGATTAATAAATTTAAATGTTTTATAAAGCTGCATGTGCAAAGATAACTGCCAAGTTAATTCTGCTAACATAATACCTCCAAAAACATCTATTATAACATGCTGTTTTGTTGTTAAGGTTGAAATACATATCATCACCGCCATAAATAAAGAAAAATAGCGATACCATACAGGTATGGATTTACAATTTCTAAGTCCAGCAAAACAATACCAGCTAACCAAACAGTGAATTGATGGAAAAAGATTGTCTGCTGCATCTATATCATATAGAAATCTGAGCATATCTGGAAAAATACCTAAGGTAGTGATATCAGGTCTAATATTAGTTGTTGGAAATTTTAAATAAATAATACCACATATTAATTTTCCTAATAAATCTGCTATCAAGAACCGGTAACAATGATCTTTATCTATATTACTAATTAATATATAATTAGCAATCCAAAATAAATAACTCCCAAAATATATTAAAGTAAATATCGGAACAACTGGTATCCTATCATCATAATATGATGTTAAATTATGAAAAATGCTATGCTTATTTAGTAAACGAGCTCCTGAATATACTGTAAAATTAAAAGCTACACATAGAGTTAATGGCTTAATAGCATACTCTGGTATATACTTATGTATTTTTTCTACTACTCTCATCTTTCTCTCCTATGCTTCTTTAAAATAATAAATATACTTTTTAAAAAAGTTTTAATCTTAGACATAATACTTATATAATAAAAATTCCATTAACTAATATTATATCAAATTTATTCAATATCTTCTAATCTATTTAATATTAATTTTGATACCCCATCCACCTAATATTTCTCCCTCCAAAATCCTCTAATTTATTATCAACACCATTTAATCTTAAGTTAGAATTTGTAACTAATATCTTCACTCATTAAATTCCTCGTTTTTAGATGTGTATTGACCTGTAATCTCTATAACATTATCATCTGGGTCTGCAACTTGAAAATAATAGTACGGCATCACATTGTTAACATATTTAATCTTAGTCACTAGTTCGCTAATATTTAGATTTATTATTCTGTTACGCTCTTTTTCTAAATCTTCAACCCAAAAATTTAATACAAACTTATTAGTATTTTTTGCCTCTGCTATAGCGACAAGATTATCAAATTTTTCAACATATTCTCCTTTATGTATTGTTAATTCTGGATTTTGAGTATCAAAATAGCCGTTCATTATAGATATATTATGCCCCTCAAATTGAAACTGAGCAAAACGATCCATATTTATTGATGTTACTTTCATCTCCAGTAATTTCTCATAAAAATTTATCGACTTATTGAAATTTTTAACTATTAAATAAATTGAACCTAAATGCATTTTATTCCTCCACTTCTAACTTCAATCCATTGAAATATTCATCCATGAATTTTAGTCTTTCTTTTCCTATTTCTTTTGCTTTATCTGTATACAATTTATCTGGGATTTTTTTAAACTTCATTTCATATTCAATGAAATGATTATGTTTTGAAACATCTTTCAATCTTCCATTTTCAACTGTATTGTCTTTAAGATATTCAGCAATAGATTCACTTGCTATTAACCTTTGTCCAAATTGTCCGGCTAACATAAAAGTACGGGCAATTCCACTGGCTCCTATAACATCAAGTTTATCTGAATCAAAAAGTATTTTTGCTTCTATTGTATTAGGTTCATTTCCCGTTCTAAACCTATGCGTTATGATACAGTGTTTTATCTTTTCTATTTTTTCTTCTTCATACTCTAACTTTCTTAATATATCCGCTGCAATCATGCTACCTAAAACTGCATGATCAATCTCTCCTGTTTTATCTTGACTCTCTTCTACTCTCGCAATATCATGCAATAATGCTGATGGAATAAGTATTTCTAAATCAACATTTTTCTCGTGCTTTGCAAGTAATAAGCAAAGATTGTAAACCCTAAATATATGATCTAAGTTATGAGCTGAGCATGTCAATTTTTGTTCTACAATTTCTATAATTTTTTTATGTTTCTCTTCTAATTTCACATATATTTCCATCCTATTTATATAATATTTCTATAATACAGAATACAAAACATATGTTCATATGTCAAATAATTCTATAGTTTACATATTACAAAACTAACATTTGATTAATTTTGGATACAAAAAAGAGCATAAATTAAAGATCACAAAAACCACGTAAAGGCTCTGTTCTTCTCGCTTTATGCTCTCTCTTATTCCATTTCTTACTGCTCCGTACGTAGTTAATCTTTTTTTGACGGGGACAATTATTGTTCCTGTAAAAAAAAGATTGCATAAAGCAAGGAATTGGTAATAAGCCTCTGAAGTCTCACCATTACTACTACAAGGACAGTAGCCAGGAAAGAGCCGTTAAAAAAAGTATGACTATATATAAT
>JAJXWH010000099.1 GCA_021781745.1 Bacillota bacterium
CTGTAATTGCATTTAAACTCCTTCAATTCTATTGGATTAGTCACTTATAGAATACAGGAATTTGAATGCATTTTTTATTTAATTTTATAATTATTTTATGTCAAGCACAGTTTTTAGTGTTGAGCCAAAATTATGTTAGATGAAATCTAAAGGGAGATTTTAATAAAATGAAGGGTTTGAGAATTTTCAAAGATGCAAGATTTGGAGAAATAAGATGGATAAAGGTTAATAATAAGGACTATGCAGTTGGAATTGATATAGCAAAAGCTTTAGGATATAGGAAGCCTAATGATGCGATTTCAAGACACTGCAGGGGGTCCGTGAAACACGGAGTAGGGGTAGTTACTGGAAAGAGGAAGGATGGAACGGATGCTATTCAAACTGTAGAAATGACCGTTATTCCTGAAGGTGACATTTATCGTTTGACAGCGAAATCTGAATTGCCAGGGGCAGAAAGATTTGAAGCATGGATTTTTGATGAAGTATTACCTAGTATACGAAAAACAGGAATGTATGCAACAGATGAATTATTAGATAATCCAGACTTACTTATAGCTGCAGCTACAAAGTTAAAAGAAGAAAGGGAATGTCGGTTAGAAGCTGAAAAGAGAGTGAAGCTGCTAGAACCAAAAGCACAATTCTATGATGATGTTGCAGGATCAAAGGATTCAATTGAAATGGGCCATGTTGCAAAAGTTCTTGGTATAAGAGGAATGGGAAGGAATAGATTATTTTCATTATTAAGAGATAAAAAAATCTTAGACAAAAACAATATTCCATATCAACAGTATGTTGACCTAGGATATTTTAGAGTTTTGGAGCAAAAATATTCAGTACCTAATGGAGAAACAAAGATAAATATCAAGACAATGGTGTTTCAGAAAGGGATAGATTTTATATTGAGAAAAATTAGAGAACAATAAATTATATATCTCATGAGAATGGTATATATAAAAAATGGAGATTTATCCTTACAATCAGGACAAACCTCCATTTTATTAAAAGACTAAGCCACTTCAAACTTAGTAACTTGTCTTTGAGTCAATTGAGCACCAGATTTTTTAACTAAATCGCCAGAATTAGTTTTGAAAATATTCTTGGAAATTATAGTTTCCATAAGTGCGTTGACTTCATCTTTAGTAAGAGTAGATTTAACGCCACTAACGCTTAAAGTAGTCTTTAATCCAGCAGCAGTTAAAAAAGTCATAGCTAATGTATATTCCATTTAACATACCTCCAATCTTAAAAATTTACGTAAGATCATAATCTTATGCATTTGCTAAAGTAGAAGATTCATTTATAAAGTAATCTCTAGTTGAAGCTTCCATAACGCCTTTTATTGCTTCAGCAACATCATAGACATTTTGAGGAGTAGCATCTGTCTTTACACCAGAAAAAGTCTTCTTACTATAGATCGCGTCGCCCGCTTTATCAGTCCCACTTTGAACTTCAATGCTTAGGGATGCAGTTTGAATTGATTTAGTTACAGCCATAGTTTTTTACCTCCTTCATTTTGTTTTCATAAAGGATATATGGACAAATACTCGCTATTACATAAACAGATAAAATTTATTTGTTTTTTAATAAACAAAAGAACTAAAACAGATTAAAATTATTGAAAGGATGATCATGAAAAGTCAAGATTGTATTGAAGGACAAATTAGTATATTTGATTTGCCTATTATAGAGGTTGTAAAACCAAAGGAAATTATTATTAAAGAAGAACAAAATGTAAAATTAGATAATATAGACCGCTTCATTAAATTATATTCTCAAAGCTGCAGTAGAATAGTAAAAACTCTTAGTGGTGCATTATTAGTTGAATTGAATGATAAAACATTATATTTTAATTCGCATAGGGTAAATGAGTTTAATTTAACTAAAGATGTGGGGATCATGCCTGGAGAAGAAATACTTATTGTGAATATTGATAAGGAAATAAATGAAATACAAAGACAAAAGTTAAAAGCTCTTAAGCCTAAGCAATATATCAAAAGAAAAGGCGATGCAAATTTAATAATCCCTGGAGAGAAAACTACAGTAATAAATCCAAAAGGATGGGTATTAGAGTATAATCAAAAACCAAGGTATCATTCGAATGAAATCTTTAATATTGAATTGAATCTTCAAATTAATGAGATAAAGGAAAGCAGCATGGAAATAGCGGTTGATATGCTTAAGATTGATGATGAGGTTAATATTGAATACCAAGGCATAAAAGTAATAGGGAAAGTAGTTAGAATATATAATAATGGAGAAACACTAAATGTAGAGTGGGATGGAAAACAAACTGCTTTTTATTATAAAAATGTAAGTAAGGTGAAATAAAATTAACAATTATTCCAATGATTAAGCTTGTATAAATTAGGTAATTATTAAGATAGAATTAATTTAGGAGGATCTTATGGTTGATATAATAAATAATTTATACAATTTAGCATTAGGATTATTAGCAGGATGTGTAATTCTATTAGCTGCAACAATCATTTAAGTAGTGGGAGTTGCGAAGTATTGTAAAAAATACATGCTTTTTTATGAAGAATTAGAGAAGATAAAGATAAATAGAGAAAATATTTAATTAATTTATAATGTAACATCAGAAATAAATGGTGTTACATTTTTTGCTGTTCTTTTTTAGTTAATGTCGCATTAGTTACAAAAAAGTTAAAATTATACCAAAAAATAGTAGACATAAAATGGGAATTACCTTACAATAAAAGGTATAAATTCATTATTAATGAATTTATTGAAAAAAGATATAAAGTTAAACTTTAAAATATGTAATTTATGCAAAGTAAAACGTATTATGTTAAATTGCGGAGGAGAAATGGAAAAGAAAATTGATGAAAAAATATTGGATTTTATTAACGCAACAGAAGAAAAGGAAGCCAGAAAAGGCATTTATAATAGACCAGTAAAAATTAATGAAAAATATTATGAATTTGAGGAGAAAGATTTTTTTGATGAAAAATTAAAGTTGTATATTCCAAAAGATTTTGAGGACATGCCCTTAGAAGCAAGAAAATTAAAATATCCATCTGAAAGCAGGCCAGAAATAATAAAGTGTAATGAGGATGGGAGTATAACTATAACTTTTAAACTCATTGATAGTCCTTTAAGTGATGAATATGTAGAGCAGATTAGAGATATGATGAAGATGATTAATAAGAGACTTAATCCTGCTAATGTATATTTTGATGAAGGAATTTTAGAGGTGGATGAAAAGAATATAGGATACTTTGATTTTAAAAGCTCTGCCATAGACGACTTTCTATATAATTTTATATTTCTTTTTGAGTTTCAAGAAAAAACAGGAATGGGCACCTTTAGCTGTGGTTTTAGTGAACATGAAGAATGGAAAGAAATTATACCTCAAATGCTTGACACTTTGAAGATAAATAAACCAAAAAATAATTAACTATTAGGAGAGTAGAGAGAAAATGAGTGAAGAATATGTTTATACCTATGGAGATATTTCAATATTGCCTTATAAATTTGAGAAGATTACTAAATTAAAATTAATACAAGAAATAAATGAGCATGCAAAGCTACATATAGGTGGAATAATAAGTGATGAAAATGCAGATCTGTATGTTGAATCAGCAGGGGAAAATGAAATAATTAAGGTATTAGTAGCAGATAATGAGGGGAACACAATTAATTTATTTGAAGGGATTGTTATTAACATTAGCATTGATGTGCAAAATAATGTAAGAACTTTAGAAATAGAAGCCTTAAGTCAAACCTTCTTAATGGATATAAAGAAGAATAATTGTACTTTCCAAAATGCAGAATTAACTTATGAGGAGATTTTTAGGAAAATAAACAGTGGATATAGCGATACTATAATTGTGGATAATGTTACTAACGGAGCTAAGATAGATGAATTTTTAGTTCAATATCATGAAACCGATTGGGAATTTTTAAAAAGATTAGCTTCTCATTTTAATACAGGGTTAGTGCCAGCATGTTATCTTTCTGGAATAAGGTATTCTATAGGATGGATAAGGACAAGTAATGCATACAATCTTACTGAATTTAATTATTCAATAAAAAAGGGTCTTAAGGAATATAAGGTTAAATTATACAATGAGGGTTATGATTTATCAGATGTAGATCTAATAAGTTATGAAATAACAACTAATAAGATAATGAATTTATATGAGGATATTGCTTTTAATGGAAGAAAGCTTATGATATATAAATGTGAAATTGAAATGATAGGAGGAGTCCTTTCTAATAAATATATTTTAAGAGATGAAAGAGGTATGAAGGTAAAGAAAATATATAATGACAGAATAGCTGGTGCGTCCCTTCAAGGAAGAGTTTTAGCAGATCAGAAGGATCAGGTTAAAGTTTCTTTAGAAATAGACGGAAGCCCAACAGAAAGTGAAGGGGCAAAATGGTTTGATTTTGCTACTATTTTTTCATCTCCAGATGGTACAGGATGGTACTGCATGCCAGAGGTTGAAGATGTAGTCAGATTATATTTTCCTGATAATGTAGAAAAGCATGCATATGTAATAAATTCTCTACATTATCCATATTCAAATAGTAATGAAAGCAGGCGTAGTGATCCATCTGTAAAGAGCTTTAGTACAAAGTATGGAAAAGAAATAGTGATGAGGCCTGGCGGAATAGATATTATATCTGGTGGAAATTCTATGAGTTTAGATGACGACGGAGGAATACAAGTAAGCAGTAATAGTCAAATTTCCATGTCAGGTTCAAGTATAAACATAAGTGGCGGAGCCGTATCAATATATGGAGAAAGCGGTGTTGCGTTATCTCAATCAGGAGCAAGCATTTCTATTAGAGATGATGTTGTCATGAGCGGCGGAAAAATCAATACGCAATAAACAATGCTCAATTTTCAATGTAATAAAAATTGGTTATCAATTTAAATTCGACTTTATTAATACAATTTATAAGAATTTAATTTTATAAGATTGAGAAAGGTGAAATAATGATAATTCCAGTAGATAAAGAAAAAGTAATGGCTGAGTTTGAAACTAAATATGTGGAAGGCCGTTTTGAAGAAGAATATCCAAGGATTCAGGAAAAAATTGATAAGGATAAAGAAGTCATTAAGGCAGAGGTAATTTCTAAATTTAAAGTAGCCTGCAATAAGGCTAAAAATTTGCAGAAGAAAAATCTTAAAAATGAAATACAGTATATTTATATTTCATTTTTAAGGACAAGCATTATGCAAAATTTAGGTAAATGTAGAATAGATTTATATGATGATAAATGGTTTTTAGATAAAGAAGAATGCTCGATAGATATTGATTTTAGCTTTATATATGAGCCGCTTTTTGTTTTTATAGAAGAGCTTCAAGAAAGAAAAAAACAATATGGTAGAACTATAACAGAAATGGATGTTGACAAAATAAAGCTTAAAGAAGGAGATAGGTACCATGCAATTGGCATAAAACTTTTAAAAACTCTAGTAAATGATTTAGTAGAATGTACTGAATATAAGGAAATGGAAAAAAGTGATGATATAAGTATATTTGCAGGTAAATATCGCGATGAAGCTGTACTTATTTATGAAACTCCAAAAGAAAAATAAAACATAATCATTTAAGAAAGGAGAGTAAGATGGATTATTTTTTACTAAAGCAGGATAAAAGATGTTCTTATGTGCCGAGGATTTTAGACTGGTTTAATAAGGTTGATCTTAGGCATTTGAATTTAATGGATGCAGATAAAATAAAGGATGAAATGATTTTTTATGTAAACTCAGAGAGTAATAATAATTATTTTGATATTTTAGATAATCAATTGTTTTTAGTATCAGAAGAAATGAAAAAAATATTAGAAAAATGTGATCCTAATATAATTTTTAAGATGGCAGTCTTAACTGATTTTAATAATTCAAAACAGAATATATATTATCTGCCTATTTTTGAAGAAATAGAAGCCTTAAGTGAAGATGCAGAGATGAATTTAAATAAAACAGTAGTTAAAAAACTCATATTAAATGAGGATAAAATCAAAAACAAAAAAGTCTTTAAACTTAAGGAAAGCTCAAAATCTATGGTAATTGTTAGATTAGATGTGGCAGAGAGTATATTAAGAAGAGATTTTAATGGACTTGAGCTTGAAAAAGTAGAGATAAGAAGTGAGTAAAGGGGAAAAGGAGGGAGAAGTATGGCCACTTACTATGTTGTAAGAGGAGCAAAAATGGAATGTGATAAGGGCAGCAATCAAAGAAAAATAAACCTTCCAGTAAGTCATGGAAGCTATATTAAGGGAAAACCAATATTAAATAAAAAAGATTGCAAAGCAGATAATATAAGCTATTTTGGAGTATGCCAAGAGTGTCAGGGTGGAGAGGAAATAACAGTTATAGATAAGAATGGAGCATTAAAAACAGGGAAAAAATGCACCCCAGTAATAGTTTTAGAGTGGATTAAGACAAAGGATGACACTATAATAGAAGGTCAGCCCGCATTAACCAATGAGTCGGTAATATTCTGTACTCATGGAGGAAATATAAAGTTTGTTACAAGTGGACAAGAATAGATGAACAAACGTGAAAGATCAAATAGAGGGGGGATTTAGATAAAGATGGAGGCAATTCATAAATTAAAGATATACTGTCCTTACGAGATACTTAAAATAGAAGATATTAAAATTTCTTGCAAGCCTAATGAGCATGGGTATTTGTATTTAAAATGTCTAATAGATGACAGTATAAATTTTAAGTATTCAATAGAAGCTTCCACTGAAGATAAAATTATTTTATATGAGGAATTAGAGGATAAGGAAAAATCTATAATATTCACTGGAATAATAGAGAACGTGAGAACAACAAATGAAAATGGAATATATTATTTAGAATTAGAAGGAGCATCAAGCAGTTCGCTTCTTGATATGAAGCAAAAAACAAGATCATTTCAAGATGCACAAATGAGTTATGATGATTTGATAAATGAAATACTTAAGGACTACAAAGAAATTGGATTTACTCAATGTATGAGCAGACCTATGAGCATTGGAAAGCCTTTATTTCAATATAAGGAAACAGATTTTGAATTTCTAAAAAGAGTGGCAAGTCTCTTAGGTTTAGAATTGATTTGTGATATAATAAAATTTGGTAATGGATTTTATTTTGGAAAACCAGAAGGTGTAAAATACGAATTAGAAGATGAAATAAATTATAAAGCCTGCAAGGATTTAGAAAAATATTATAAAGCTAAAACTATAGGTTTTGGAATAGATTTTCATGATACAGATTTCTTCTACTATGAAGTAGAAAATCGTCAGAAGATGGACATAGGAGATAAGATTTATTTTAAGCAGAAAAATTTATATGTTAATCAATACGAGGCTAAACTTCATAAAGGAGAACTTATATATAAATATAGATTTTGCAGAAAAGATGGAATATGGCAGGAGAAAATCTATAATTCTAAAATAAAAGGTATATCTCTTGAAGGTGAAGTATTAGAAACAGAAGGGGAAAAAGTAAAGCTTCATCTTTATATAGATGAGAGCCAAGATCCTTCAAAAGCGGCATGGTTTTATTATGCACCACCAACAGGAAATATACTTTATTCAATGCCAATAGTAGGGGAAAGCGCAAGATTATATATTCAAGATGAAATAAATGCTGAACCTATAGTTACAGGGTGCGTCAGGAAAAATGGAAGCACTTGTGAAGCTATGTCTGATACAGTTAATAGATATTTTGCAACAGAAAGTGGAAATTATTTAGATATGCTTCCAGAAGCAATTAGCTTTCATAGGAGCGGATTTAATGTAAATATGAATGATAAAAGTGGAATAACCTTTAGTAGTTCAGGAAGTCTAAGTATAGGAGCGTCGGGAGGAGTAAGCTTAAGTGGTGGAAGTGTTTCTATAAATGCCACTAGTCAAATTAAAGTACAAAAAAGTACAGGGAGCTATATTTCCCTTGAAAATGAATTTTATGCACAATCAAGTGTAGTATATGAAAGTGGAAGTGATAGAGAAAGTTATTCTGCATTTACAGATGATGAGCCAACTGCTGGGGTGGCGGAAGCGAAGAAGAAGTTAGAGCAACAATTGAAACATGCAGAGTTTAAAGATAAACAATTAATGGACGCTGCGAAGGGAAGTGAAGCAAAGGCAAAAGAATGTATTGTGCCAGCTTCAAAAGACTCGATACCTCTTGAAGGTGAAGACTTAAAAAACAGAGATGATATACCAGAATTTGATGTAGATAAAGTTTATGAAGACGGGACTGTAGTAAAACAAAAATCATTAGATGGTGAATATATCCTTGGTACGGCAGGAAAAATACAAAATGAACAACGTGGTGGCATAAGCCAATTTACACCATATGATTCAAAGAGTTATTCAGAACATAATTCATATTCAAATTCCTTCAAAAGTATGGGATTAGCTGGTGCAGATTTTCTTCAAGAAACTTTTTGGCAAGGAGCAAAAGTAATTAGTTATTTGCCTCAATTTTGTGAATTTGCTGGATCTAAGATAGGCTTAACGACGTACAGTGAAGATTCTTGGCAGTTAGGGAGAGAGGAATGCGATGAAATGTCTTCGTCATGGCATAATTCTCTATATAATATGGCGCCCCATAAAGTCGTATTTAATAGTTCTGAACTTGTAATTAATATATATGCAGCAATAGAAGGAGGAGTAGGAATAGTAAGTGCTGTTAAAAATATTCCTAAATTAATTAGTGGGGGATTAAAGGTAGCAGGATTTACTAATGGTGCATTAAGTATAACAAGAGATCTTAGTATAGCTACAATTGCAGGAGCAGTTAGCAAAACAGGAGCATATGGAATAGTTGCGGAATCAGCTGTTAACAATGCTATAGGAAATTCAAACAGCGTTGAATATGGTGAACAATATACAAAAGGTAAAAATGGAAGAAAAGAATTAAAGCCTAATGTTGAATACACAACGCCAGGTGGACATACATATTCAACTGATGAGCTTGGAAGAATTAAGGAAGTAAATGGTACATTAAGTAGGAATAAAGCAAAAAGAAATCCATATGATCAAAAAGTTGCTGGAAGAGAGGATCGACTATCAACAGATGATGGCGGACATTTAATTGCAAGTATATTTGATGGTTCTGGTGATTTAGATAATATGGTTCCTATGGATTCGACTTTAAATCGTGGAGATTGGAAGGCAATGGAGAATTCTTGGGCCAGGGCATTAAAGGAAGATCCGCCTAAAACAGTTGAGGTTAAGATATCACCGCAATATAGTGGATCATCTACAAGACCAATAGCGTTTGACGTTAAATATCGCATAGGTAATGGAAGATGGATAAAAGAAACATTTAGAAATTAAAGGAGTAAAATATGATTAATGAAAATAATTTAACTAGATATTATAGTGAGATTGCTGAGAAATTAGATGAAATTATACCAGTAGATTGGGATAAAATAGTAATGTATGCAGAGGAAATTGGGGACGTAGGTTCAGTAAGTTTTTATTACTATACGGATAATGTTAAAGTACATTATAGTGGTGATATTCCTTATGAGTATAATGTAAGTGAGGATATTTTTGATTCACTGATAGATGAATTAATGAATACAAATAAATGTTTATGGGATGAATTTAAAAATGCAGGAGAATCTACATGGAGTTCATTAACTTTTTATCTAGATAGTGGTTGGAGATTTAAGGTTAAATTTGGTTATGAAAGAAATACTGAGATTGGACATCTAGAAAGAGAAATACGATGGGCATATGATGAGTTGGGAATAATACCAGAAAATGATTATGAAAAAAAATTGCTAGAAGAATATTTAAAGGGACAAGGAAAAAGCTTATAAGATATACTTCTAATAATTAATTTAGAACAAAAGCATTGAAGAAAAATTATAGTTACAACTGACATATATATTTCGATAGATAAAATATATGTGTATTCTACTAAAATTAATAATAGCTTGGAAGGATAAAAGATGCTTATTGAGAATAATTTAACTAAGTATTACAGTGGGATAGCTGAAAAATTAGATGAGATAATACCTATGAAATGGGAAAAAATAGTTATGTATGCAGAAGAGTTAGGAGGTGTTAGTAGCGCGAGTTTTTATTTCTATACTAATAGTGGAGAGGGCATTCACTACAGTGGTGATATTCCAGAAGAGTTTTCGGTAAGTATTAATATATTTATAAAACTTTTAGGAGAACTATGTCTGTGTGTGAAGGTATTATGGGATGAATTTAATCAATAAGGAGAGAAAGTATGGTATACAATAACTTTTTATTTAGATAGCGATTGGAAATTCAAAGTTAAATTTGGATATGAAATGAATATTGAACTTGGTGATTATGAAAGAGGAATACGATGGGCATATGATGAATTAGGAATAGTACCAAACAATGAATATCAGAAAAAATTATTAGAAGAGTATTTAAATGAGCAAGGAAAAAGTTTATAAGATAAGATTTATAAAAACTAAGATTATAAATACAACTAAAGAATAAAAAACAAACAATTTTTTGAAAGTTAATTTGAAATGAGGATAAAACTCAAATAGATACTAAAGATGTATTTATTTGAGTTTTTACAGTTAGTGGTATTGAAAATGAATTTTACGCACAATCAAGTGTAGTATATGAAAGTGGAAGTGATAGAGAGAGTTATTCTGCATTTACAGATGATGAGCCAACTGCTGGGGTGGCGGAAGCGAAGAAGAAGTTAGAGCAACAATTGAAACATGCAGAGTTTAAAGATAAACAATTAATGGACGCTATGAAGGGAAGTGAAGCAAAGGCAAAAGAATGTATTGTGCCAGCTTCAAAAGACTCGATACCTCTTGAAGGTGAAGACTTAAAAAACAGAGATGATATACCAGAGTATGATCCTACTCATATATATGAATAAGGAACTACAGTAAAATATAAGTCATTAGATGGAGAATATATTCTAGGGACAGCTGGGGTACCAGAACATGGAACAAGCAAAATAATTTTTACTCCTTATGATAAAGAAAGTTATACACAACATAATTCACCTTTAGATGCTGGAAAAAGTCTTATACTAGGAGTGACAGATTCTGGTCAAAAAGCTGTTTCGGCAACATTTGATATAGTTACTTATGGATTTCAAGGAGTAAATTATGGTAGTGGGATAGTATCAGATGGCTATAAAAAAGTGTTTGGTGTATCACCATTTGATGGAATGTTTAATTACAAACCAGAACTATGGCAAGGAATGAGAAGTTGGAGTGATGGTTTATCTTCAAAAGTTAGTAATTATTTATATAGTAAGGCACCGCATGCGAAAATGTTTAGTGATGGTGATTTTCTAGCAAACTATATTATGGCAATGGATGGAATATCTGGAGTAGTAGGTATAGTTAAGAATATTCCTGAAATTTCTAAATTACTTATTGATGGAATTAAAATTGCAGATTGTTCTAAGACGGCATCGAAATTAGAAGATGTATCTGGTATTATTAGGAATGGCAAGAGTGAAATAGCATTTGGAAATAATATCAGCAGCTCAATGGGTAAAACTGGTCGAGAAGTAGATAACATATTGGATACTTCAAAAGTTGGTGAAGATATTGTTAATACAGAAAAGAGTAGCGAAATTGGAAAAGTTAGTAAAAGTAAAGAATTTAGTGACAATATATCAAAAAATGTTGATAAGGTTGAAAAAGTTAATCAAGCTAATGAGAGAGTTAGTGAAGCTAGATTAAAATATCTTGAAACTTTAAAAAATGGATTAATAGATGATGATGCTTGGAAAAATTTGTACAAGTATGCTGAAAAGAATGATATTGATTTAGGAACAAAATCCTTTGACTGGAAATTACAAAAAGTTGAAGAACTTAAAGATGAAATTTTAGCAGATGAAGATTTAATGTCAGTAATACAGGAAAAAGCAAATAACTTATTAGAATTATCTGATAATAGATTAAGTGATGCTATGGCTAGTGGTTACAGTGCTGAAGATTA
>JAJXWH010000037.1 GCA_021781745.1 Bacillota bacterium
GTGAGACAAAAGCTAAATGGAGAGGATATAAACTGGGGAACTGTATTATTTGACGGAGGAATAGGAGCATTAACGGCAGGAATGTTCCATGGTGGAGGAAAATTAATTGAAGCAGCTTCACCATTTGCAAAGAATGCATTTAATAAGGCATCATCAGTATTATCAGAGAATTCTAAGTATGCAAAAATTGCATTGGAAAATATGCAAAAGGGTCCAAAGTCAGTAGTGCTTGGAAGTAATTTAGGCAATGTTGATGAGGCTTTGGGGAGGTTTGCTAAGGAATTTAAAAATGCTAAGAATGCTGGAGATACTGGTAGAATGAATATGGCAGGAAAAACTCACCCAGTATCAGGAGTTGAGTTTGATGCTAATGGATTCCCTAAATTTAAATCGGAGTATGATATGCATCTTGATCCAGCAGACTATTTAAAGTCAAGGGGTACTCACTTTGATAGAGCTAGCAAGTCGTTGTATAGTAAAATACAAAGCGATCCTGAATTAGCAAGTAAATTTACACGAAATGAAATTGAGATTTTCAAAGAAGGTGGAATCCCTAAAAGATTCACATGGCATCATAACCAAGAACCTGGGCTAATGCAATTAGTTGATAGAACATTGCACAAACAAACTGGTCACGATGGCGGATTTAGTATATGGGGACCAGGAAATAAGTAGGAGGTATAATAATGAGCAACAATCTAAGATGGATATGCGAAAATGATAATGTTGAAATGGAAACTATCTCAAAGGTAGAAAAAAAATTATATGTAAAGTTTCCAAAAGATTATATTGAAATGGTAATGAAAAATGATGGTGGTTATCCTAAGCCAAATAGATTCAATTTGAATGGTAATGAGGAAGTATTTAATAACCTATTGAGCTTTGATGAAGAAGATTGCAGTAATATAATAAATACTTATAATGATGTAAGTGATAGATTAGTAGAAAAAATAATCCCGTTTGGAGAAGACCCTTTTGGTAATTTAATATGTTTTGATTATAGGAATAACGATCAACCAATAGTAGTATTTTGGGAACATGAAAGAGCATTTAATGATAAGGAATCAGCTATTACTTACGTATGTGATTCCTTTAATGAGTTACTGCTAATGTTGCATGATGCCCAAGAATGACTATTTAAGATTCCCAGTAAATAATTATCAAAAAGCCAACAAATAGAAATATTAAATTTAAAAGATAATTTCATGGGGCTAGGTAAGTCAACCAATGCATCAAAAAATGCAAAGAGTTGGGCTGACTGTGTAGGTCATTCAAAATTAGGAGAGGTTCCAATTCATGTAAGAATTAATGCGTTAGAACGAGAAAGTTTACCTAGAGATGCATTGGAAAAAGCGATTGAAGAAAGATTAGAAAAATGATAAATATTAAAAAGAATATTGATAGTAAGATATTTGAGGTAAATTGTGAAGAGTACTAAAGGGGCAAGCAGAAGCATTACTAGAAATAATAGGTAATGTTGAATTAAGTAAACTAAAGGATAAATTTAAAGTTCAAGTAGAATGGAGCATCTTTACAATAGTAGAAGATAGTGAGGGATTCAAACTATTTGCACCTTATTACAATAGAGATCCTTTTAGCGATACTACTGACGATCTAACAATACCCTTGTGGATACAATTAGAAAAAGGGATTCTTTTAAATAAATTAAATCTAAATGGAGAAATGATTTCATTCAGAGATAAAATAATATGTGCTAAGGGAGTATTAGAGATGGATGACATTTATCTGGAGAGAAGTAAGGATCATGAAAAAGGTGACTCTGGCTGGTATATCGGGCCAGTTAATGAATCAATTGTTAATAATGAATTAGAGGCGTATTATGTATATAATTAATTAAAATTAGACCATCAATAATTCATACATTAGTATTACCAAGTGGGTGGTATATGGCTATTTTTAATAAAAATAAAGTAGTAGCTATTTTAGATGATAATGATGTTGATATTCTTAAAAAACTTAATGCATAATTAGTATGTAGTTAACATCCATGGAAGTATTAACGTTACTATTAAAAATGGAAAATACGTTGATTAGTTGGAGGTAATAGTAATTAATATAGAATTTGAAAAGTTGATTGATAATTGCAAAGTAAGTTTTTTTCTTGGCTTATCCTAAAAAGTAGTATCAAAGTTTTCTCAGATAAAGTAGCTGCTCAAAATGTCGTGAATTTCTGTTGGGAGTGGTTACAAGATAAGAAATTTAATAGAGAATATCTTTATAACTTGTTAGATGATGGGGATTGTGGAATAACGTTAATACAAGAAATGTCTAAAAATGAAAAAGATAAGGTTGCTTTGAATTGTATTATTGATGCTATCGCTTATACAAATCGTAAGGCATATGAAACAGAAGGAGCAAAGTATTTTCTGGATCTAATAGAATTAGTTGATACAGTTTGTTATACATCATGGAATGCATATAAAAAGGAAAGTAGAAAATATATACGGCAAGCATTAGAAGGTATAAAAGAAGAAAGTCTTATGACTTTTATAGAAAGTGCAATTAAGACTGGTTTTATTTCCTAAGATAAAATTTCAGTAATGGAACAACATCTTTTATCTAATTTTAAAATAAATGATTATAATATAGTAATTATTAGGGATGATTTCATAAAAAAATTATAAGCGATTGTTGATTTGTGGGTATATTTAAGTAATTATAATTCTAAGAATATAAAAAATTACGCAAAATAAATTTAAACTATATAAATTTCATTAAAGACTTTACAGTGTATACTTAATCTCTAAGTTTATATAATTAACAGTAATGTAAATTTATTATTGAAACTTATATAACTACAAATAAATTCTAATTGCATAAAAGTAAATATAAGAATAATTGATGAAATTCAATAAAATGTACAAAATAGTTTACTGCATAATAATAATGCGGTAAGCATATGAAAAATATTCAAAACAATGTTGAAATGGTAGTAATAGTAAAAACTATTGCTACAGTTAATTTCTTTAGATACAGTTTCAGCCCCAAGACCAGAGGGTAGGAAAAGCTGATTTAAATGCATAAAGTATTTAGCGATTTTAAATTAAGTAGAAAAGTAAGTGAAGATATAATTAATATAAAGATATAGTTGGTCAAGATATAGTAGAAATATGGGAAGAGTATGGATTTGGGATAACATTTCATGGATATTTAAAAATAGTAAATCCAGAGCAGATTAAGGAACTGTTAGAAGAAACATATATCATGACATTTGATAATATTCCGTTTTTTGTAACAGGAATTGGTGATATTATTGTATGTAATAATAGAGGGAGTTTTGGTCTGTTAGATTACCTCTACCAAGGAATGGAAATGTTATGAACCGCAAAAGAGATAGAATGGAATTTTTTCTTTACTAAAGATTGTGAAGAAGAATGGCAATTTTAGGGAGCTGAAAGAGTTGATAATTTAAGAAAAGTAAATTATAAAGTTCATTTAACAATTATCGCTGAAATATAAGGAATATTATCTTAGAATTAATATAGAAGTTAAGAAAGCAGGTAAGATGAATTAATATAATCGTACCTGTTTTTTCATAATGAGCCATGAGCGAGAAAAAAGTTATATTATAAGCATATCCATAGGAAAACAAAGAAGGCTTTAAGTTGATAGGAGTATCTGGTTTCAGTAAGTCAATGCAGCAGTCACAATAGCAGCAGTTGCAAGCATGGCAATATCGGATATAAGGCGTGGAGAAGTTAGTGACATAACAGATTATATGTGGGCTGGGGGAAGAGAAGCTTTTATAGGAGCCTTATCTGGAGCAATATTTGGACCATTTGGTGCAGGAGAAGCTTTAGCTGGAAAGATGGCATTAGGTGCAGCAACTAATGCGTTTGAAAGCATAGTGAGACAAAAGCTAAATGGAGAGGATATAAACTGGGGAACTGTATTATTTGACGGAGGAATAGGAGCATTAACGGCAGGAATGTTCCATGGTGGAGGAAAATTAATTGAAGCAGCTTCACCATTTGTAAAGAAAGCATTTAATAAAGTATCATCAGTATTATCAGAGAATGCTAAATATGCAAAAACTGCATTAGAAAATATGCAAAAGGGTCCAAAGTCAGTAGTGCTTGGAAGTAATTTAGGCAATGTTGATGAGGCTTTGGGAAGGCTTGATAAGGAATTTAAGAATGCTAAAAATCAAATTGCTGATGGGGGAAGTAATGCTGACGTAGTAGAGGTTGAAATTTCTAGAAGCAAATATCCTGAATCAGCAAAACACATTGAAGATGCGATAGCTAATGGGCAACCAGATGTATTAACGATTAATAGAAGTGGTTCAAAACTTAATCGTAAAGCTTCTCTTAAAGGAATAGATAAAGTTCCAGGAAAGGATTTAGATGAATATCCACCAGCAATGTTTGAAGAAGGTGGTGATGGAGCAAGTGTTAGACCTATTAATCCATCTGACAATAGGGGTTCTGGTTCAACTGCAGGTCATCAACTAAGACCATATCCTAATGGAACCAAGGTAAAATATAAAATAACTGATGATGATGATTAGAAAATCAAAAGTATGGAGGTGTAAAATGAGTAATATAGATAATCTTTTGTGGGGAGAATTAAAAAAAATGTTTAGTGATTCCAATAAAAATATAAAATTAAATCAAAGTAAAACTAATAATGGACAGGGTACCCTAGATAAGCTAAAAATAACACCAAAATCAGCCCTAGGTTCAATTTTGTTTAACACATTTGGAATTACTGTTGATAATTGGATTAGGGTACTTGGTTCTGAAAATCAAGAAAATAGAGGAATACTTTCATACAATAAAATAGATGAGAATGGAGTTGCTAATGCTATTGATAAGATGTTAATAGTTGCAGATGATGTTGTTGGAGGTGTATTTGCATTAAATGCTGGAAAGTTTTCAGATGGAATAAGAGATGTGTGGTATTTTGCTCCAGACACATTGCAATGGGAATCATTAGAGATGAAATATTCTGAATTTATTTCTTGGATTGCAATGGGAGATACAGATGAATTTTATAGTACATTAAGGTGGAGTAAATGGAAGAATGATGTTAGTAATTTAACCTTTGATGAAGCTATATTAGTATATCCTTTCCTATGGTCAAATGAGGTGGAAATAGAAAAAGCAGATAAGAAAGTAGTACCGGTGGAAGAACTTCTAAATATAAATCAGGAATATAGCAAAAGGTTCAATCTTAGCTAGAAGTTGCTACATAATTATAAAGTTACTGAAGGCATAAAAATTTAAGGCTAATTTTCCTAGCAAAATTAATAAGAGAAAATTTATAAATGACTGCATAATAATAATTCTGCAGTGAAATTGGCTACTACAAAGTGAATAAAATAAAGTTGCTTGAAACTACGCCCTTGTGACCCAAACTAGATGTACCAACAGGTTTGATGCAATTGAATTACACCCATAACAATTACGGCCGAAATACAAGGAATATTAATATAGAAGTTAAGAAAGCAGGTAAGATAAATTAATATTATCATACCTGTTTTTTTACAATGAGCCAAAAACAAGCAATTGTTGATAGAGACTTGTGTGTTTCTTATTGATACTATGGAGGGGGTGGTAGGTCATTAGCAAGATTAAGCTGGTAAATAGAGGATGACTTGAAGGACTTAAAGAGTATATATGTATTTCCATAGATATGGTATTGGTAGTTGCGAAAACTTTCTTTCAAAATGGTATAGTAGAAGAATTATTGCAGTGGTAATATAAAGGATAATGATAAATCAATTGAATTTAAATGAAATAGTATGTTTGAAGTATGCGAATATATAATATAATACTTTAAAGTTGTACTATTTTATTTTCAAAAGCAAAAAATAATAAGGAGTTATAAAATATTCAAAAGTGCGTAAATACTGATATATAAGGGCTTTGTGGGATGTGCTAATATATTATCGAGCGTTATAAGACAAGCAGTATTTTACCCGCTGGGAGTATAAAATATCAATACGAGTAATTAAATAAAAATATATATTAATAAATATGAAGGTATTCATCTATGAGGTGAGTACCTTTTTATACTTAATAAATCAAGATTTTAACCAAAGCATATTTACGTCAGTATCTTAAAAACATTAGTAAAACCTTATATATATTGAGGTAGACAAAAAATAATTATAGATAGACAGGTATAGTCGTCTACCCTAAACCGTTCAAATTACTACATTTACCTATAAGTAGACAAGAGACAGGTATTTTATATATATAAATATTTAATTTTCGATATACGATATATTTTACACCGTTTTTTACACCGTATAAAAAGGAAAATAATAAAAATAGAAAAAATTAAATAAAACAAAAATGACAGTATAACACGGTTTGCTACACTGCCAAAACTAATAAATTAGAACTCGCTTGTTCCTGGAGTTCGTGGAAATGGTATTACATCCCTAATGTTTGTCATGCCTGTTATATACATGATTAATCTCTCGAAACCTAAACCGAAGCCTGCGTGTTTAGTTTCTCCATATTTTCTTAATTCCAGGTACCACCAATAATCTTCTTCAGATAAGTTTAATTCTGCCATTCTATTCTTTAAGACATCTAGCCTCTCTTCTCTTTGGCTGCCACCTATGATTTCGCCGATTCCTGGAACCAAAAGATCTGTGGCTGCAACTGTCTTATTATCATCATTTAACCTCATATAGAAGGCTTTTATATCTTTAGGATAATCAGTTACAAATAATGGTTTTTTAAAGTGTTCTTCAGTAAGATATCTTTCATGTTCAGTTTGGAGATCTATACCCCAAGATACAGGGTAATCAAATTGTTTTCCGCACTTTTGTAATATTTCAACAGCTTCTGTATAGCTAACTCTAGCAAAATCTGATGAAACTACATGGTTTAATCTTTCAAGTAATCCCTTATCAATAAATTGATTAAAGAATTCTAATTCTTCAGGACACTCATCCATAACATATTTAATGACATATTTAAGCATATCCTCTGCAAGTTCCATGTCATCTTGTAAGTCAGCAAAAGCAATTTCTGGTTCAATCATCCAAAATTCAGCAGCATGTCTTGTAGTATTAGAATTTTCCGCTCTAAATGTTGGACCAAATGTATAAATGTTTCTAAAAGCTAAAGCAAAGCATTCTCCATTTAATTGACCTGAAACAGTAAGATTTGTTTCTTTTCCAAAGAAGTCCTTACTAAAATCTACATTTCCATCGTCAGTTAGTTGAGGAGTTTTAGGATTAAGCGTTGTCACTCTAAACATTTCTCCAGCACCTTCGCAATCACTTCCGGTTATTATAGGTGTATGAGTATATACAAAGTTTTGATCTTGAAAAAACTTATGAATTGCATAGGCTGCAACAGAACGAACCCTAAAAGTTGCTGAAAATGCATTACTTCTAGGTCTTAAATGAGCAATTGTTCTTAAGTATTCAAAGGTATGTCTTTTCTTCTGAAGAGGATAATCAGAGTTTGACATTCCTTCTATAATAATATTTGTTGCTTGGATCTCAAAAGGTTGCTTTGCCTCTGGTGTAGCTACTAATATACCGTTTACTGAAATTGATGAACTTATAGGTAATTTTGATATCTCCTTAAAATTAGACATTTTATCATCAAAAACCACTTGAATATTTTTAAAGAAAGAACCATCATTAACCTCTATAAAACCAAAGGCGTTAGATGATCTAAGGGTTCTTATCCAGCCTGATATTGTTACTTCCTTTGATAGAAAATCATCGGTATTTCGATAAAGGCTTTTAATTGAAATTGATTTTGCCATATTATATGACCTCCGTTTTTATAATTAATCTCTAAATTCAAATAAAGATATATTAATCAAAAATTTTATTGTGTTGTGTTAAAACTCTATTAATATAACCCTTACGCTTAATAATACATAGATTTTACAATACTTTACTAATGAATGCAACTTATGGCTAGTCCTTAAATAGATAATAATTTATAGCTTTAAATATCTAAATTATAAGTAAAACATTAAATTAATATAAAATTGATAAATTTAGATATTTGCCTACTATAGTATTACATTGTAAATATAATTTAGTATGTATTCTTAAATAAAAAATAGTCCTATCTTTGCTTGTTCCAATAAATATCAGAAGTATACAAAAACAGAACTATTTTTACTTTTATAAATTTATAGCAGTATTCTCGAGTAATTATATTAACAGGGTACCCGTCTATTATCTAATTACTACATAGATGTATAATTTCTAGACTGTTAATATATGAGATAATAGTTAAATACATAAAAAGTATTTTGGTAAGGCTTGTCTATTCTATCCCGTCTTCAAAGCTTTGAATTAATTCCTTTGGAAAATTCAACACAGTCATATCCTTTACAATTCTTTTGAATGGATATGGAATTTCTTTTATTTGAACTTTCATTCCGCCTTCTTTTGTAAAGTTTAATATGCTGTAAGTAATATTTGGACGACCAATTTTGGGTTTTCCTACACTACCTGAATTTATATATACTTTATTACCGAATTCTTTTATTCCTGGAATATGAGTATGTGCACATACTAAGACATCAGCATTAAGTGAATTCATTATATCTAGAGTGTTATTTTCATCTTTTAGAAGATATTCGTTAATTTTATTTGGACTGCCATGAACGAATAAAAGTTTTTTACCTGCAATATTTAAAGTCATGGTAGAAGGCAGACTATCAAGAAAAATTCGATTTTCTTCTCTTAACTCATTAACAGTCCAAGGAAGAGAGAAACTGTTGATATGAGTTTCTCTTATATAAGAATATTCATTGTCCACGACAGAATTATCATAATTTCCCTTTATACATAATATATGTCTTCTTCTTACCATTGAAATAACTTCATTAGGATGAGGACCATAACCAACTAAATCGCCCAAGCAAATGATAGTATCAACTTTTTCGTCATCTATATCCTCTAATAGAGTAATAAGAGCATAAACATTAGCATGAATATCTGAAATTACAGCTATCTTCATAAGTATTCCTCCTATGTTGTTTTAAAAGAGTTAAATCATTACATTTGAGATTCTAAATAGTTTTCTCCTACAATAACTACATCACCAGCGCCTACTGTTAGTAGCAAGTCACCAGAAGTAAGCTTTGATTTAGCATAATTTAAGGCTTCATCATGAGAATGAACATTAGTGCATTTTATACCTTTATTTCTTATTGCATCACCAAGGTCATTGGAAGATACAAGCCCAGTATTTTTTTCACGAGCAGCGTAAACATCCATTAAAATTAGTTCATCTGCATCGTTGAAACATTCAGTAAATTCATCAAATAATGCCTTTGTTCTAGTATAAGTATGTGGCTGAAAGATGCAATAAATTTTATTATGATTTATTTGTTTTGCCGTACTTAAGGTAGCTTTAATTTCTGTAGGATGATGTGCATAATCATCTATTACAGTAACACCATTTAGTTCTCCTTTGTATTCAAATCTTTTATGAGCGCCTTTACATTTGGACAATCCTTCGATTATATCGTCATTAGAAATATCAAATATAAGGGAAACACAAATTGAAGCAAGGGCATTTAAAATATTATGCTTACCTGGTACATTTAAAGTAAGTGTAAATAAATTTTTGTTATCCTTATATACATCAAAAGTTGCACAGCCATTTTTGTTGAAAGTTATATTTTTAGCATTTACATCTGCATTATCATTAAATCCATAGCTTAGTGTATTGCAGTGTGCTTTAGATAAAATTTCCTTAACTCGAGTATCATCATTAAAACCTATAAGATAACCATCATCTGGAATTAGTTTAGAGAATTGTAGAAAAGTATCTGCAATTTCATCGATACTTTTATAATAGTCTAAATGGTCTGCGTCTATATTTAATATTATCCCAACATAAGGATAAAATTTTAAAAATGAACGTTTATACTCACAAGCTTCGGTTAAAAAATATTCACTATTACCTATTCTAAAATTACCGCCTATTGCATCCAATTCTCCTCCAACTAGAATTGTAGGGTCTAAATTACTAGCAAGAGTAATGTGGGAAAGCATTGATGTACACGTAGTTTTTCCGTGGGTGCCTGATATAGCTACATTATATTTATGCCCTTTCATAATTTGTCCTAAAAATTCTGCTCTATCCATTAATGAAATATTTTTTTCTTTTGCCTCTAATAACTCAAGATTATCAGATGGGATTGCAGCAGTATAGACAACTAAATCTACATCTTTGATATTTTCTCTTTTGTGTCCTATGTAAATTTCAGCCCCTGAAACTCTTAATTTATCAACAATAGGTGAATCTTTGAAATCTGAGCCAGATACTTTATATCCACTATTTAATAAAACGGCAGCTAAACCGCTCATGCTAATTCCACCAATACCAATAAAATGAATTTTCTTATCTTTATCTTTTATAAAATCGAAAGACAAATGATCAACTCCTTTTTAATTAATAAACACTGAAACATATTTATTATTTTTTCTAAATTATTAAAATATTTAGTATTATACTTTAACTATAATTATATACATTTTTCAAAAAATCAACCATAGAAAAAAATAAATACATAATATTTTATGCATATTTAGTGTATTTGTGAACAAGCTATGGATATATATAATAACTTTATAACTAAAAATATTGATATTAACATGAATTTAGCATAAAATATGAATATTAAAGGGATTTAATATAAAAATAATTCGTGTAGGAGATTTAATATGGAGAAGTTTACGAGAAATAAGAGGGTAGTTGCTATAACCAAAATTTTATTAGAAAGTCCTAACAAAATATTAGGATTAAACAGGTTTTCAGAACTATTAAATGCAGCAAAATCTACTATAAGTGAGGATATTGTTGTAGTGCGTGAAGTTTTAGAAAAACTTAAAATGGGAAAGATCGAAACCATTGCTGGTGTAGCAGGGGGAATAAAATATATACCACAAAGTGGTGAAGAAGAGATGAAGGCATTTGCACAAGAATTATGTAAGCAATTAAGTGATGATGGAAGAGTTATTCCCGGAAACATAATATATATGACAGATTTAATGTATAATCCTAAAATAATAAGTAAGGCTGGAGTTATGCTTTCATCTTGTTTTCAAGGAAAAGATGTTAACTATGTAATTACCGTTGAAACTAAAGGAATTCCGCTAGCTTATGAAGTTGCAAGAAATTTGGGAGTACAGTTGGTTATTGCAAGAAGAGATAGTCAAGTAACGGAGGGGCCAACAGTCACTATAAATTATGTTTCAGGAAGTAATGGAAGATTACAACAAATGTCATTATCTAAGAAGTCAATGAAGCCATCTAGTAAATGTATATTTATTGATGATTTTATGAAAGGTGGAGGAACTGCCATTGGAATTAAGGATTTATTAAAAGAATTTGATAGTGAATTAGTAGGAATCGGAGTACTGGTAGATAATAAGCAAACTGAAAAGAAGCTAATTGACGAATATGTTTCTATTGTGGAACTAAAGGAAGTAGATAAATCAGCAATTATAGGAATACAGCCTTCAAAAATATTTTCATAAATTATTTTAATCGGACAATCTCTTAGTTGTATTAATTTATGTTAATTTCTACAAAAAAATAAATTTTTAAGGATTTATTAAATATAAAAAAGGAATTTAGAAATTTGTGGAGAAAATATATAAATATTAAATATTTTTAAAGCAACTGGGAGGGGTGGAGTAAAATGAAAATTACAGACGTTAGAATTAGAAAAATCGCATCAGAAGGTAAAATGAAGGGAATAGTTTCTGTTACATTTGATAATGAATTTGTGATTCACGATATCAAAGTCATAGAAGGACAAATGGGTTTATTTATTGCTATGCCTAGTAGAAAAACACCAGATGGAGAATTTAAGGATATAGCTCACCCAATAAACACAGAAGCAAGGGAAAAAATTCAAACTGCAATTTTAGAAGCGTATGAAAAAGCTATTTCAGAAGAAGTTGTAGAAGAGCAATAAACTTATGAGCAAAAGGGAGTTTTTATGACTTCCTTTTGTTTTGTTAAACTAAGTTTCACTTGGGAAATATTAAGATATTAATGGGTTGAAATAACTATTGCTTTCAAATATAATTAATTTAGCATGAATATTTAATATGTTATTTAAAGAGATTAATCGTGTTAATATAAGGTATATTGAGAAGAATAACAAGTCAATATGTTAAAATAATTGCCAGCTATTAGATAAAAAGTTCTATTAGCTGATATAAAGAATAACATCTGTGATTGTTATTTCTTTCGTATGTCTAAACTTATAAAAGAGGTGTGATATATAATGTATAAATGTGCACTAGTTTTGGCAGCTGGTCAGGGTAAGAGAATAAAGTCAGATATACCTAAGGTATTGCATAAAGTATGTGGTAAAGAAATGTTAAAACATGTTATAGACTCAGTAAGAAAATCAGGAATCGATGATATAAATGTAATTATAGGTAAGGGTGCTGAACTTGTAAAAGAAAGAACATTAGATAAAAATGTTTCATATTCATTGCAAGCAGAACAATTGGGAACTGGTCATGCTGTTAAATGTGCTAACGATTTTTTAAAAGATAAAAAAGGAGTAGTCGCAATTTTTGCAGGTGATACTCCTTTAATAAAGCAATCAACTATTGAAAGATTATTCAATGATCATATTGAAAATAATAATGCCGCAACTATTTTAACTTCATTAGTGGAAGACCCGACTGGTTATGGAAGAATTGTGCGTGATGCAAATAACCAAGTTTTAAAAATAGTAGAGCATAAGGATTGTAATGAAGAAGAACTTAAAATTAGTGAAATGAATACTGCAATTTACTGTTTTGATATTGAATTGTTAGTTAGTGCCTTAGAAAAAATAAATAATAATAATCAGCAAGGTGAATATTACCTTACTGATGTCATAGAAATATTAAAATCTCTAGGAAAGCAAGTTGGTGCAGTTTTAACTGATTATGAAGAGACTATTGGAGTAAATTCAAGAGTTCAATTAGCAGAAGCAGAAGAAATCCTTAAAAACAGAATAAATCTTAAACATATGGAAAATGGAGTTACGTTAATCGATCCGAAAACAACCTATATTGGAATCGATGTTGAAATAGGAAAAGATACAATAATATATCCGAATAATATTTTAGAAGGTAATACAAAGATAGGGGATAACTGTTTAATTTATCAGAATTGCAGAATAGCAGATAGTACAATTGGAAATGAAGTAGAGATTCAATCTTCAGTTATATTGGATAGTAATGTTGGTGATAATACTACTGTTGGACCATTTGCATATATAAGACCTGAATCTACAATAGGTAAGCATGCTAGAATAGGAGACTTTGTAGAGATAAAGAAATCAACTATTGGGGATGGAACTAAAGTATCTCATTTAACTTATATAGGAGATGCTGAAGTAGGATCAGAGTGTAATTTTGGATGTGGAACAGTAGTTGTAAATTACGATGGTAAAGAGAAACATAAAACAATTATTGGAGATCATAGCTTTATAGGCTGTAATACTAATTTGGTATCACCTGTTACAATTCACAATAATACGTATATTGCGGCAGGCTCTACAATTACATCAGAAGTAAATGAAGGCGATCTTGCTGTGGCAAGAGCTAAGCAAAGAAATATTAAAGGATGGGTAGAGAAAAAAGGATTAAAAAAATAAAGTTTTTAATATAAATCAGCCAAAATTATAAAGGGGGTCTTCTCAATTATGATAACTCATGGGAGAAATATAAAAGTATTTACTGGAAATTCGCATCCAAAATTAGCTCGGGATATAGCCGATATATTAGGAGTTCCAGTGGGAAATTCTAAAGTTTCAACTTTTAGTGATGGGGAAATATCTGTAGATATTAATGAAACTGTTAGAGGTAACGATGTATTCATAGTACAATCTACGTCTTCACCGGTTAATAATAATTTAATGGAATTATTAATTATGATTGATGCATTTAAGAGAGCATCAGCGGGTAGAATCACAGCAGTTATACCGTATTACGGTTATGCAAGACAGGATAGAAAGGCTAAATCAAGAGATCCGATAACTGCAAAATTAGTTGCAGACCTGTTAACTGCGGCAGGAGCGAATAGAGTTCTAACTATGGATTTACATGCAGCCCAAATTCAAGGATACTTTAATATTCCTGTTGACCACCTGCTTGGTGCGCCAATACTTGCACAACATTATATATCAAAAGGGTTAATGGATCAAGAAGATGTTGTAGTAGTTTCACCAGATTTAGGAAGTGTAACTAGAGCAAGAAAATTTGCAGATAATTTACAAGCACCAATAGCAATTATAGATAAGAGAAGACCCAAAGCAAATGTTTCCGAAATAATGAATATTATAGGTGATATTGAAGGAAAGAGATGTATTTTAATTGATGATATGATAGATACTGCTGGGACTATTGCAAATGCAGCAAATGCTCTTAAAGATTTAGGGGCGAAAAATATTTATGCCTGCTGCACTCATGGAGTATTATCAGGTCCAGCAATGGATAGAATAAATGCTTCAGCAATTGAAGAACTAGTAATGCTAAACACAATTCCACTAAAAGAAGATAATGACAATAGAAAGATTTTTTCTATTTCAGTTGCTCCTTTGTTTGCAGAAGCAATAAAAAGAATTTATGATGATCAGCCAATTAGCAAATTATTTGAATGTCACCAATAAGATAGGTATTTAATTTAAAAATATCCTCAAATGCAAAAACAGAATGTATATTTATTATGAAATTATAGTAATAAATATATATTCTATTTTTTATAAAAATATTAAAGAAATAATAGATACGCTTTCAAGCTAAAATAGTTTGAAATTTAAAAGTTACTTAAGCAAATAATAATATATTTTTTTGTTTGCTATAAAAAAAATATTATTTATGTTATATTAGGATATGAATAATATGGAAATATTTCAAGGAGGAAAAGCAGTGGATGGAGTTGCAACCAAGGTTTTAATTGTAGATGATGATGAAAATATTAGTGAAGTTATAGATATGTATTTAAAAAGTTCAGGGTATAATACGAAAATAGCTCTAAATGGCAAGGAAGCCCAAGAATTATATCTAGATTATAACCCTGATATTGTTTTGCTTGATGTAATGATACCTTATATGGATGGAATTGATATATTAAAATGGATAAGAAAACAAAAGGAAACTCCAGTAATAATGATTACTGCAAAAGGGGATACTTTTGATAAAGTTCTAGCATTAGAAATTGGAGCTGATGATTACATAGTAAAACCTTTTGAGCCTAAGGAATTATTAGCTAGAGTTAAAGCAGTGCTCAGAAGATATTCTTCAGACAATTTTAAAAATGAAATAATAAAGTTAAGCGATTTATCAATAGACTCAACTTCTTATAAAGTTATATATAATGGGGAAGAAATAAAAATGCCTCCAAAAGAATTTGAACTGTTATATTACTTAGCCAACAATAAAAATAAAGTTTTTACAAGAGAACAATTACTTTGTGAAGTCTGGGGGTATGACTATCCTGGAGACTCCAGAACTGTAGATGTTCATATAAAGAGATTGAGAGAAAAATTAAGCGGTGGAGAGCAATGGGAAATACAAACAGTATGGGGTGTTGGATATAAATTTGAGGTGAACTAAATGAAATGCGGGAGTCTACTTCAGAAATTAATAATGACATTTATAGTTATTTTGACAATAGTTCTAGTTTTATTAGCATGGGCGCTATCAATGTGGTTTAGAATATCATCTTTTAATGAAAAAAGAACTCAATTTGAACAAGATGGAGAATATATATCTGAAGCAGTTAAAACATATAATGCTGAAAATAGTGAGATAAAATTGGATAAGTTGCAGGCTATTGTAGATATGGCAAGTGTTGGGGCGAATGCGGATATTATTGTTTCAGATAAACATGGGTATACATATATTTATTCGAAAACCGAAATAAATAAGAATATTGAAGACAAACCAATTATTTCTGATAAAAAAATGGATTATCTGATCGATGGGAAACCTGTAGAATATATTAATGATGACTATACCTACATATATCCAATAACAGAAGATGGAAAATTTGAAGGGTATGTTACAATGACAACTCCATTATCAATTATTAGTAAGCAGCTACATAGAATATACTTAATTGTATGGGCATCAGCACTAGTAGCAATGGTTTTTGCATCTGTAGTTTTATCTTTGGTCTCAAAAAAAATATTAATTAATCCTTTGGCTGAAATTAACAATGCAGCTAAGAGGTTTGCTAACGGTGAGGTTAATAGAAGAGTTTATGTAAGATCGAAGGATGAAATTGGTGAACTTGCAGGCTCTTTTAATATAATGGCTGAATCTTTAGAAAAGGTTGAGAATAATAGAAGAGATTTCATATCTAATGTGTCTCATGAATTAAGATCTCCAATTACATCTATAAAAGGGTTTATAGCCGGTATAATAGATGGTGTGATTCCAAAAGATAAAGAAGGTTACTATTTGGATATTGCTTATAGTGAAATACAAAGGTTAACGAGACTAATAAATGATTTACTAGATTTGTCTGCAATTGAATCGGGTAAATTGAAGTTTAACATGAAAAAAGTTAATATAAATGAGTTAATTAGACTTTGTGTTATAAACAATGAACAAAACATAAAAGAAAAAGGAATACAACTTAAAATAGAATTACAAGATGATAATTGTTATGTGAAAGCCGATGAAGATAAAACAATGCAGGTTTTAACCAATTTACTGGATAATGCTATTAAATATTGTGGCAGCAAAGGGATAATAAAAATTAGCACATATCATAAAGGAGCAAAAGTCCTTGTGGATATATATAACAATGGGCCTATAATTACCCATGAGGAAATAAGAAACATATGGAATAGATTTTATAAGTCAGATAAGTCTAGAACTAATAAGGTAAGCACTGGACTTGGATTGCCTATAGTAAGAATGATACTTATGCAACAAGGTGAAGAGGTATGGGCCAAAAATCATCCTGATGTGGGTGTAACATTCACATTTTCATTAACAAAATATAAGAGTAAAATAGATAAATATCAAAGGAGGAGAGAGTAGGATGTTTTTAATAGTAGGTCTTGGAAATCCGGGAAAAGAATACGAAGATACACGACATAATATTGGATTTAAAGTTATTGATAATATTATGAGAGAGTATAATATTGAATTAAATAGGCAAAAATTTAAAGGTATATATGGAGAAGGTTTTATTGAAGGAAAAAAAGTTATGCTTTTAAAGCCGGCTACTTATATGAATTTAAGTGGAGAAAGTGTAAGAGAGGTAGTAGATTTTTATAATCTTGATAATACCGAGATTTTAGTTATATATGATGATATTAGTCTAGAAGTAGGAAATTTAAGAATAAGGGAAAAAGGAAGTGCAGGTGGGCATAATGGAATAAAAAGCATTATAGCGCACCTTGGTAGTGATGTTTTTTCAAGAATAAAAGTGGGCGTAGGACAACCTAAAGGTGATTTAATTAAATATGTATTAGGAAAGTTTACAAAAGAAGAGACGGTTATCTTAAACCAAGTTATTGAGGTATCAACAAAAGCGACTGCAGAAATAATTAAAAATGACGTTAAAACAGCTATGAATCAATACAATGGATTTAAAGCAAATACAATTGTTTAAGGAAGGTGCATGGGATGAGATTAAAAGGGTTATTAGAGCCCTTGGAAGGTAGTATAGAATTTCAAAATATAATGCAAGGTATTGAAAGAAAAAAATACCCTATTGGTATATATGGTGCATCTGAGTCTGGTAGAGGATACATTTTAGGTGGAATTTTTGAGAATATTGATAAGTCTATGGTAATTGTTACGCAAAGTGATATGGAGGCAAAAAACCTTTATGAAGACTTGATATTTTATACCAATGAAGTATATTATTTTCCAATAAGAGAAATGGTTTTCTATAATATTGATGCTATTTCTGGTGATTTAAGATGGGCTAGATTAAAAGTAATAAATGAAATACTAAATAAGAAGAAGAAAATAATAGTAACATCTATAGAGGCCTTTGCAGCTAAATATACTCCGCATAAGTTATTTTTGGAGTATAGCATGAAGTTAAAAGAAGGCGACGAAGTTAACCTTACTGAAATATCAAAGAAATTAATTCAATCAGGTTATGAAAGAGTGGAAATGGTTGAAGGTAAGGGGCAGTTCTCACTGAGAGGTGGAATATTAGATGTGTTTCCGACAGGTTCAACTTATCCATATAGGGTTGAGCTTTTTGGTGATGAGATAGAATCTATTAGAACGTTCAATACGGAATCCCAAAGAAGTATTGAAAAAGTAAAGAAAATAGATATTTTTCCAGCAAAAGAGATAATAATATCTGAAGAAACGTTAAAACTTGGGCGTGATAACTTAAAAGAAGAGTTTGATAAGATTGCTTCAAGTGATAGCGATAATGAAAGAATAGAGAAGTTAAGAAAAATATTAAATAAAAACTTAGAAGTGTTAGAAGAAACATCCTCTTTTGAAACCATTGACAGCTATTTAACGTACTTTGTGAAGCAGCCAGAAACACTTTTTGATTATTTTAAAGATTATTTTGTTATTGTTGATAATGTACAAAGATGCAAAGGAAAATTAGAATCTACATATATAGAATTTGAAGAAAATTTTACAGCTTTCTCTCAAAGGGGAGATATTTTCCCAGGGCAAGGAAATTTATTAATTAATAAGGAAGAAGTATTAGGATTATTTGAAGATCAAAAAATTGCTTTTTTTGAAGCGTTAAGTAAGGCTACAGATTGGCTAAGACCGTTGTTAACAGTCAACGTAGCACAAATAACATTAAATAATTATCAAGGTCAATTAGATTTATTAATCGAAGATATTTTAAATAAGAAAAAGGCAGGATATAAAACTTTAATATTATCGGGAACAAGAGCAAGGGGGGAACGTCTAGTCGGAACCTTAAGAGATAGGGAAATAGAAAGTGTTTATAGGGATAATGTTGATGATATTTCTTATGGTGAAGTTGTAATAACCTTTGGAAATCAGCTAAAGGGTTTTGAATATCCCGAGTATAAGGTTTGTGTAATATCAGATAGGGAAGTATTTGGTGAAGCAAAAAGAAAGCTAAGAACTAGTAAATCAAAGAAAAAGGGAATCTCCAAAATTAAGAGTTTTGCTGAGTTGAAACCTGGGGATTATGTAGTTCATGCTAATCATGGTATTGGTGTATATAAGGGAATCAAACAAATTGATGTTGGGGGACATAAAAGAGATTATTTAGATATTGTATATGATAAAGGCGATAAATTATACGTTCCAGTAGATCAACTTGATTTGATACAAAAATATATTGGTAGTGAAGGGAAATCTCCCAAGGTTAACAAGCTTGGAAGTGCTGAGTGGCAAAAGGCAAAAGCAAAGGCTAGAAAATCAATTAATGAAATAGCTGATGATCTAGTTAAACTTTATGCCATGAGAAGTACTGTAAAAGGACATAAGTTTCCTAAAGATACTGAATGGCAAAAGCAATTTGAAGATGAATTCCCTTTTGAAGAAACGCCAGACCAGTTGACATCACTAGAAGAAATAAAGTATGATATGGAATCAGATAAACCAATGGACAGACTTTTATGTGGCGATGTTGGATATGGTAAAACTGAGGTTGCACTAAGGGCTGCATTTAAGGCTGTTATGGATGGGAAACAAGTTGCAATATTAGTTCCTACCACTATTTTGGCAGAGCAACATTACAAAAATATTAAAAATAGATTTTCAGACTTTCCAATAAAAATAGATATGGTTAGCAGATTTAGAACTGCAAAACAGCAAAAAGAAATTCTACAAAAGGTGAAGGAAGGTAATCTAGATATCTTAATTGGGACTCATAGATTAGTATCTAAGGATATCCAATTTAAAGATTTAGGATTATTGATAGTAGATGAAGAGCAAAGATTTGGAGTAAAGCAGAAGGAACAAATTAAGGGAATTAAGAAGAATGTTGACGTTTTAACTTTAAGTGCAACTCCAATACCTAGAACGCTTCATATGTCATTAAGTGGAGTTAGAGATATCTCTGTCATTGAAACACCGCCAGAGGAAAGATATCCTGTTCAAACATATGTTGTAGAACAAAATGATCAACTTATAAGAGACGCTATATTAAGAGAAATTGGCAGAGGTGGCCAGGTTTATTTTGTATACAATAGAGTGGAAGATATTGAAAGAATGGCAAAATACGTTCAAGCATTAGTACCAGAAAGCAAGGTTGGGGTTGCTCATGGTCAAATGGCAGAAAGACAACTCGAAAAAGAGATGTATGATTTTATGTCAGAAGAATACAATGTACTAGTTTGCACAACAATAATAGAAACAGGAATGGACATCCAAAATGTAAATACAATAATAATTTACGATGCAGATAAAATGGGACTTTCTCAGTTATATCAATTAAGGGGAAGAGTAGGCAGATCTAATAGGATAGCATATGCATACCTTTTATATACCAAAGATAAAGTTTTAACAGAGGTAGCAGAGAAAAGACTTAAAGCATTAAAAGATTTTACTGAGCTGGGATCTGGATTTAAGATAGCCATGAGAGATCTTGAAATCAGAGGTGCAGGTAACATGATGGGTTCATCCCAACATGGCCATATGGCATCAATAGGATATGATTTATACTGTAGAATGCTTGAAGATACAGTTAAACTGCTCAAGGGAGAAATTCAAAAGGAACCAATAGAAACTACGTTAGATATAAAAGTAGATGCTTTTATATCAGAAAATTATATTGAAGATGAAATACAAAAGATTGAAGTATACAAGAAGATAGCAGCAATCGAAAGTATAGATGACTACAATGACATAAAAGAAGAATTGGAGGATAGATATTCTAAGATACCAGAACCTGTATATAATTTAATGGATATTGCCTATATAAAAAGTCAAGCTAAATCTATATTCATTGAAGAGATAAAAGAAACTCCAAAAGAAATATTGTTTAAATTTGCGCAAGGTGAAAGTGATTATAAGAACACTTTTAAAATATTGATGGATAAATATAAAAATAGCGTTGTGCTTAAATTTGGAGCAAATCCATATTTTGCGTTTAAATTAAAACATATAAAGAAAGAAAATAAACTAGAATTTTTGAAAGAAGTATTTAATGACATAATATTGTAACAAATATATGATATAAATGAAAAGTAATAGAAATAAAATGGCGCAAAAAATTTGAATAATAAAAATAATATTGATATACTAATATTATGACTTTTTCAGTACGACATCTTTAAAAGATAACATTATCTAGTTCAATATACATAGGATATTTTGATAGGTTACTTTTTTAAGATTAAATATAAGATAAGCGAGGGGAAAATTTTGAAAAAATTAAAAAAAATTATTGCATCGGTGGCTTTATGTGCAATTGCAGTATCAGCTATGGGATGTAAGATGATTGAAAAGACACCAGAGGCAATACAAAATACAGTTCTTGCAACAGTTGGAAATGAAAAAATAACAAAAGGTGATTTAGATAAACAAATAGGTCCACAGTTAAAGCAGCAGTTTGGTGATGATTATGAGACTAATGACAAAGTTAAAGATCAAGTAAAACAGGCAAAGCAAAAAGGATTAGATAGTCTGGTAACTCAAAAGGTGCTTTTGCAAGAAGCAACTATATTAAATCTAAAGCCATCTGATGATGATTTAAATAAAAAAGTTGATGACCAAATTAATCAATATAAAACTCAATATCCTGAGGAAGGGCAATTTGAGAGTGTCTTACAACAAAATGGATTAACAGAAGATCAACTTAGAAGTATGTTAAAGGATCAGCTTGTAATGCAGGCAGTTCAAGATAATATATTAAAGGACGTAGCTGTTACAGATGATGAAGTCCAAACATATTATAATGAAAATAAAGATTCTAAGTATACACAAGGGGCAGGTGCGACTGCTTCACATATTCTAATAGCTGAGAAAGCTAGTGATGGGAAAACAGTAGATTTCGATGCTTCATTAAAAAAAGCTAATGAAATAAAAGCAAAACTAGACGCTGGTGCTGATTTTGCAACATTAGCTAAAGAAAATTCAGCAGATCCAGGAAGTAAGGATAAAGGTGGAAGTTTAGGATTTGTAGCATATAATTCAACAGATTTAGTTCCAGAATTTATGAATGGATTTAAGAATTTAAAAGAGGGAGAAATTTCAGCACCAGTAAAGAGTCAATATGGTTATCACATAATAAAGGCAACAGGATTAAAAGGTGCTCAAGTAACTCCTTTTGACCAAGTAAAGGATCAAATTAAATCAACTTTATTACAACAAAAGCAAGGTGATACTTTTAATTCAAAGATAACAGAATGGAAAAATGATTTAAAAGTAAAAACATATGAAGATAGATTGTAATTTGAAATAATTAAGAATGAAAATAAGAATATTTAACGGTTAAGAGTTGAACTGCCTTAAAATAGTATAGTACTATTTTAAGGCAGTTTTTATATTTAGGTCTATAAATGTTAATAATATGAGTGGATAAATAAATTTAAAATATATGTAAAAATGGGTCTATATTTAGCCTTAGTATTGTTCAAAAAATACTTATATAAAATTTGTCTATAAGTGTATAAAATTTCTAGAAATTCAAATAATAATACTGCAACCAATTAATAGAGTTATAAGGAGGTTATATAACCAATGAAGGCAACAGGAATTGTTAGAAGGATTGATGATTTAGGAAGAGTGGTAATACCAAAGGAAATAAGGAGAACATTAAGAATAAGAGAAGGAGATCCGCTAGAAATATTTACTGATAGAGATGGCGGTGTTATTCTAAAGAAATATTCCCCAATTGAAGAGCTTACTAATTTTTCAAAAGAATATTGTGAAAGCTTACAACAAGTTATAGGTAATATTGTACTAATAGCTGATAAAGATGCATTTGTATCAGTAAGTGGAGCACCTAAAAAAGATTACATAGAAAGAAAAGTAAGCAGTGAATTAGAAAAAATAATGGATGGAAGAAAAACTGTCTTATTAAGTAAGGCTAATAATTCAGTAATACCATTACATAACGATGATGATGAAAGTGTGTACACTAGTCAAGTTATATCACCAATTATAGCAGAAGGTGATGAAATTGGTGCTGTAATTATATTATCAAAAGAAGATGTAGAGCTTGGTGAAGTTGAAACAAAATTAGTTGAAACAGCAGCGGCATTTTTAGGAAAACAAATGGAGCAATAATATCAATAAATTAGTTGCAGTATGAAAAATAAAAGGAATAATACCTCTAAACTTACAATAATAATAATTATTAATAATATGTAAGTTTGGAGGTGTTTTATGAATAAGCAATCCCTAATAAAGGGGAGTATCATTCTTGGAGTTGCGGGAATATTAACTAGATTTTTAGGATTATTCTTTAGGTGGCCGCTGATAATGTTAATTGGCGATGAAGGGATAGGATATTATCAAATGTCATATCCACTGTATATGTTTTTTATCGCCATGGCTTCAGGAGTACCTGTTGCAATTTCAAAAATGATATCGGAAAAGAATGCAACTAATGATATATATGGAAGTTTCGAAGTGATGAAAGAGTCAGCCATTTTAATGACAATAATAGGGACAGGCACTACAGTAGCATTATTCTTTTTTGCAAGACCAATAATAGCATTTTTAAAATGGGATTCAAAAGCATACTATTCACTAATAGGAATATCATTTGCACCAATTGTAATATCATTTGTGACAATATTTAGAGGTTTCTTTCAAGGATTACAGAATATGACGCCATCAGCCATATCACAAATAATAGAACAAATTGGAAGAGTCATATTTGGTGTAGGACTAGCTGTATTTTTATTACCAAAAGGAATTGAATATTCGGCAGGAGGCGCAGCTTTTGGAGCTACCGCTGGTGCAGTTCTTGGAGGAACATATTTATACACAAATTATAAAAAAATTAAGAAGAATTATAAAGTAAAAAAAGTAAAAAGTAATCCTGAAATATTAAATACAATATTAAAAATTGCAATACCGATATCGTTGGGAACAACTGTTAGCAGCATTATGAACTTGATTGATTCAATATTAGTTCCGCAAAAGTTACTGCAAGCCGGCTTTACAAATACACAGGCAACTGTACTCTATGCTCAATTAACTGGGAAGGCGTCTGTAATTATAAATATTCCATTAACTCTCTCTATGGCCATTTGCACATCTTTAATTCCAATTATAGCTGAGAATTTTGTTCTGAGGAGGCGGAAAGAGCTTAAGGATAAAATAGATGTATCGATGAAAATGGCAGCTGTAATAGCAATTCCTTGTACCTTTGGACTTTTCTTTTTAGCTGAGCCGGTAATGAAGTTTATATTTCCAGGTAGATTTGAAGGAATAGAAATATTGAAATATTTATCATTAACTATTCCTTTTATAATAATAACTCAAACAACAACAGCGATTTTGCAAGGAACAGGTAATTACATTAAACCTGTTATTAACTTATTATGTGGATGCATAGTAAAGATAATATTAACTTGGACATTAGTTTCCATGGAGGCTATTAATATATACGGTGCAGTTATTGCGAGTCTTAGTGCTTATGCATTTGTAAGTATATTAAATATAATAACTATGAAACTTACATTAAAGGTAAAATTAAATTTATATGAAATTATAATTAAACCAGCATATGCATCGACTATTATGATGCTATTGGTATTAATTAGTTATAATATTATATATAGGAATACAATAAGTAATGGAATATCTTGCTTAACATCTATATTTTTGGGTATGATAATATATATTATATTAATTATTGTATTTAAAGTTTTTAATGTGGAAGATATAAAGAGTAGATTGAAAAGAAGATAAAAGGAGAGAGCCTCTAATGATTAAAATAGTAGGATTAGGACCAGGAGCAAAGGATGCATTGACAATAGGAACAATATGCGAACTTGAAAGTAATAGGAATATATTTTTAAGAACAGAAAAGCATCCAACAGTAGATTACTTAAGAGAAAAAAATATTAAATTTGGAACCTATGATAACATGTATGAGAGCATAGATAGCTTTGATCAGGTATATTTAAGTATTGCAAATGATTTAATTAAGAAACAGAAAGAATTAGGAGATTTAATATATGCAGTACCTGGTCACCCTCTAGTTGCAGAAAAATCAGTATTTAACTTGATGAAACTATGTAATGAAAATAATATAGAATATAAAATACTACCTGCAGTAAGTTTCATTGATGCAATGATAGAAAGTCTTAAGATTGATCCTATAGAGGGAGTTAAGGTTATAGACTCCTTTGATATAGATAATCAGGTTTTGGACAAAAGAATAGGGACTGTAATTACCCAAGTGTATAATCAATTAATAGCATCAGAAGTTAAGTTAAAATTACTAGAATATTATGACGATGAAACTGAAATTTATTACGTAAGAGCTGCAGGAATAGAGGGACAGGAAAGTATTAGAAAAATACTGTTATATGAGCTGGATATGCAAGAAGATATAGATTATTTAACGTCCATTTATATTCCAAAGGATATGAAAAATAAGAAGGATTTTTATGATCTCTTAGAAATAATAGAAAAGTTAAGGGGAGAGGATGGTTGTCCGTGGGATAGAGAACAAACTCATAAATCTCTTGAAAAAGCACTAGTAGAAGAAAGTTATGAAGTTATAGATGCAATAGAACAAGAAGATGAAAATTCACTAATTGAGGAATTAGGGGATGTGCTCCTTCAAGTTGTTTTTCATGCTTCTATTGGAAAAGAGGATGGGTATTTTGATATAAGTGATGTGATAGAAGGCATTTGTAATAAGATGATAAATAGACATCCGCATGTGTTTAATAATTCTAGTGAAATAAATTCTTCAGAAGAAGTACTAGTAAAATGGGATGAACTAAAAAAAGGAGAAAAAGGGTATAAAAATATTACCGAAGAAATGAGAGGAATAACAAAAGGTTTGCCAGCACTTTTAAGAGCACATAAAGTTCAAGAAAAAGCAAAAAAGGTTGGATTTGATTTTGAACATATTAATTTTGCAATAAATAAGGTAAAAGAAGAACTTAAAGAGGTAATTGATGTATATAATACAGAAAATGTGGAGAAAATAACAGAAGAAGTTGGAGATTTGTTATTTTCATGTGTTAACGTTGCAAGGTTTCTAAAAGTAGATGAAGAGATAGCATTAAATTATACTATAGACAAGTTTATAAAAAGATTTGAGTATATTGAGAAGGCGGCAAAGGATGAAAATATTAAATTAACAAACATGAGTTTGGAGGAAATGGATAAACTTTGGGAAATTTCAAAAAAATTAGATTAATCTATGATTTAATTAAAGGAATTTTCTAGTTTATGCAGAATAATAATTTATAAAGAACTATGTTGTAACGATTTATTGGATTATTTAGTTATATATAGGAAAAGAAAGCGCTTTTTCTATAGACGGGTAACTGAAGAGGTTATATAATAAAGAAGTGCAATTTAGTACATAAAGAAAACAGTTAAAAATATATAACTGGATTTTAAGGAGGATGTTATTGTGAATAAAGCAGAATTAATTACTAGTATGGCAGAAAAAAGTAAGTTAACAAAAAAAGATGCAGAATTAGCATTAAAGGCTTTAATTGAAAGCGTTGAGGAAGCTCTAGAAAAAGGAGAAAAAGTTCAACTAGTTGGTTTTGGAACTTTCGAAACAAGAGAAAGAGCAGCTAGAGAAGGAAGAAATCCTAGAACTAAAGAAGTTATAAACATTCCTGCAACAACTGTCCCAGTATTTAAAGCTGGTAAAGAATTCAAAGATAAAGTTAACAAGTAATAAAATACGAGTTAGACAGAGTGAATATGAACCCGAGTTTTCTCGGGTTCTTTTAGTGAAGGAGAAAATTATGAGATTAGATAAATATTTAAAGGTATCTCGTATCATAAAGAGAAGAACTGTGGCTAAAGAAATATGTGAGAGTGGTCGTATACAAATAAATGATAAGGTGGCAAAGCCTTCAACAACAGTAAAAGAAGGTGACATAATTCAAATCACATTTGCCAATAGAATATTAAAAGCAGAAATAATTAATATAGCTGAACATGTAAGAAAAGAAGAAGCAAAAGATATGTATACAATTATTGAAGGTGAAGAAGATAAAGAGTAAGGGCTAATGAAGCTTTCTTACTCTTTCTTTAATTTATATATATGGTTATTATAAAAGATTCTGAATTCTAAATTACAATATATTAACATATATTGTATAAGAAAAATGAATGGAGGAATCTTTGATGGAGAAAAGAGTGGAAAATAAAGTAGAAGATAATAAATCAAGTTTATCTTTAGAAAATAGAAGAAAATTAACATTAAGTGGTGTCATAGAAGTAATAAGCTTTGATGAGCAAAAAATAGACTTAACCACTAGTTTAGGCAATCTGACTATTAAGGGAGAAGAGTTAAAAATGAATAAATTAGATGTACAGAACGGAGATGTTATAATTGCTGGTAGCATTGCATCTATCGTTTATAATGGGAAAGTATCTAAAAAGAGCAATGAAAGTATAATAAATAAATTATTTAAATAGGAACATAGTACTATGCCTTTAGGATTGAGCATGCAAATTAGTCTTGTTATCTACAGCCTCATTGGAGGTATCATAACAGGTATATTGTTCGATATATATAGAGTAATCAGAGGGCTAAACTCTATAAAAATATTAACAGTAATAGAAGATTTATTATTTTGTATACTTATTGCCTTAGTTGTATTTACTTTTCTATTATATACTAATTATGCTTTTTTAACTCCCTATGTATATATACTTATAACGGTTGCTATTTTATTGTATTTTAGATTCATTAGTAAATATATTTATACTAGTGAGGTAATAATAGCAAAATTATTTTACAAATTTATTCGGATAATATTAAAAAATACATTGTACCCATTAAAAATAATTGTGTATAAAATTACAGATAAGAGGAAATGAGAAAAAATTACTTGAATATTAGCAATATAGTGTTTAAAATAGTCTTAGGAGAATTTGCAAAATAGAGGTTCTATAGATGAAAAAGAAGTTAATAATAAAAAGAATAATAATTGCTGGGTTTATTATTTTCTTTACGTTTAGTTATATTAGACAAAGTATAACAATGAACAGAATACAAAAGGAAATTGATAGTAAACAATCCCAGCTAAATGAAATTAAGCAAAAAAATGAACGACTCCAAGATGAAGTCGATAAAATTAATTCAGATTCATCAGACTATCTTGAAAAATTAGCAAGAGAAAGGCTTGGCATGATTAAACCAGGAGAAAAAGTTGTTAATAGTGAGGTTACGGGTCAAGGTTCTAATTAACTTTTGATATATAGAAAACTTATAGAATTCTGGCATATAATAATATTAAATAATAATTTAACTTTATATTTTAAATTAAAGAACTTCTGTATATCAGAATTTGTTCTTATTTTATATATTTTTTAAATTTAAGGAGGAGTCTTTTAAACATGACCTTAATGGCAGGAAACATAGTAGAGGGCACAGTGATAAACATTACAAACTTTGGAGCTTTTATTGAAGTTGAAGGCAAAACTGGATTAGTCCATATTTCAGAAGTCGCAGATTCTTACGTAAAAGATATTAGAGAGCATCTTAATGAACAAGATAAAGTAAAAGTAAAAGTTATCTCAATTGATGATAACGGAAAAATTAGTCTTTCTATAAAACAAGCAAATATTCAAAAAAAATCAGTTAAGCCAGTGGAAATTGATTGGAAAGCAACTGATAAGAAAAAGACTAATAATACAGGTAATTTCGAAGATATTATGTCTAAGTTCTTAAAAGATAGTGAAGAGAGAATGCAAGATGTAAAAAAACATCAAGAGTTCAAGGGCAAGGGTGGAAAAAAAGGTTATTAAATTTTTAGCTAGGTAAAATAAACTATATAGTTATAAAGTGAGTTGGAATATTTTATGTGTAGAATATAATTATAAAAATCTTAAACGATTTTTCATAATTTGTTCTACACTATTAATTTAAAATGTTGTAATAATAGGCTTGAAATGGCCTTTACATAATAAAAAATGACCTGAATATAGTGGAAAAATGCAAATATAAAAATTATATTGAATTTTTTGTTGACAGTGCAAAGATTATATATTATAATTAGCTTTGTTGTTGACACTTAGTTATACAGCAAGCCGAAGTGGCGGAACTGGCAGACGCACAGGACTTAAAATCCTGCGGTAGTTAAACACCGTACCGGTTCGATTCCGGTCTTCGGCACCATATATATGATAAAAGAATATCGCGGGGTGGAGCAGTTGGTAGCTCGTCGGGCTCATAACCCGAAGGTCGTAGGTTCAAGTCCTGCCTCCGCAACCATTAAATATGGCGGAATAGCTCAGCTGGCTAGAGCACTCGGTTCATACCCGAGGTGTCGTAGGTTCAAGTCCTATTTCCGCTACCAATATGTGCCGAAGTGGCGGAACTGGCAGACGCACAGGACTTAAAATCCTGCGGTGGTTAAACACCGTACCGGTTCGATTCCGGTCTTCGGCACCATATATATGATAAAAGAATATCGCGGGGTGGAGCAGTTGGTAGCTCGTCGGGCTCATAACCCGAAGGTCGTAGGTTCGAGTCCTGCCTCCGCAACCATACATAATAAAAAATATTTTATCATTAGAAATGAAGATAGAGTATAAATGTCGTGAATTATCTTATATTTTAGATATAATGAATATGCCGAAGTGGCGGAACTGGCAGACGCACAGGACTTAAAATCCTGCGGTAGTTAAATACCGTACCGGTTCGATTCCGGTCTTCGGCACCAAGAGACTTAAGCTAATTGCTTAAGTCTTTTTTGTTGTAAAAAATTATGAAATTCTAATGATTTGAAAAGTTCATTAATAGGTTTGAGCGTATATTTTAATTACATTGGAAAAAGAGAAGATTATTCTGAAGGAAACATCGATACATGGTTTTTATAAATATTAAGCAAATATTAAGCAAATGTTAATATGGTAATAATTGACCCTAATCTTGTTATAAAGTTAAAATTATAGTATGTTTAAGACTAAAACATTTTAGTTACTAGCTATATTTATTTTAATTATTATGATGAGAGGTAGGAAAAGATGAAAAGCAAATTTTCTAATGTGGTATGGGGAATTATTTTTATTGCACTTGGTGCTATTTATGCAGGGAATATTTTTAATTTATGGAATTTTAACTTGTTTTTTTATGGATGGTGGACATTATTCATTATTATTCCGTGTTTAATAGGTATAATTGAAAACGGATTAAGCACTGGAAATATTGTTGGTCTTATTATTGGCATTATGCTTTTATTGTCATCGCAAGATATTATTAATACTAGAATGATAACTAGACTTATTTTTCCGGTAATATTAATTTTAATTGGAATTAAAATTGTTTTTAGAGATAACTTTTATAAAAATAGCAGTAAATATATTGATAGGAATGTTAAGGTGGAAAAGTGCTTAGAGTATACATCAATATTTACTAATCAAAAAGAGATTTATCCTAACGTAGTATTTGATGGAGCGAATGTAATGGCTATTTTTGGGAAAATAGAGTTGAATCTGTTAAATGCAATAATTAGTGAAGATATTGTTATTAATTCTATATCTATATTTGGTAAGATAGATATAATGGTGCCTAGAAATGTAAATGTGAAAATATCAAGTATACCTATATTTGGGGGTGCTACTAATAAAGCAAGATCATGTATTAATACAAACTCTCCTACTATTTATATTAACGCAACATGTATATTTGGTGGACTCGATTCCATATGAATTATAAAAAGAGATGCAGTACAAATGGTGCAAGAATCATTTGTATTGTGTCTATTTTTTGGAGCTTTTTGAGATATAAATTAATAATATCTTATATATTGGAAAAATAACAAAGGCAAGGGATTGCTTATTCAGACTTTATAGTTTTTATGAAATAAAGTTTATTTATAAATTTCTAATAAATTAAGATTACCGACAAATTAATAATTATTTCAAATAGAAAGTTATAATCAGCTTTAGAGGTGATTTATTAATGTAGTTAGAACATTTTAGTTAAACTTTATGGTAAAGAGAATAATCTAATAAATCATTAAATATTAGTGAAATTTAGATGAAGTTGTCCTACGAAAAATTTATGCGAGAAACATCATATGACATTTATCGTAAAACTAAGATGCTATAATCATATTACATTATTTGGAAATGAGGCGAGCCGATGTGCAATATGGATTAGGTATAAACAAATATGAAGAAATAGGTGAAATAACTAATATAAAGAGAAAAGCATGGATGGGAACATCTGTGGTAAAGCTAGGAGTGATTCTAGTTGTAGGAATTTTACTTGGTAGAGTAAATTTATTATTAAATCAATCCGATAGTCGAGGGATAGCGCCTATTGGTATAGCCTACTTAATAGCTGTTGTTACAAAAGAAAATAAGAAAAACAGCTTAATTGCAGCGTTAGGAATTTCAATTGGATATTTAACAATAAACGACTTGCTAACAGATGGTTATGTATATTTAATAGCCTTGACTTTAATAGCATCATATTACGTTCTTGCTCCAGTTAGAAGAAGAAGAAAGGAATTTGAAAGTTTTATAATACTTTTGGGTAGTTTCTTTTTTTATGGCCTTCTAGTAAATAAATATGAATTGGGAGTAGACATAACTTTATGTTTAATTCAAACATTAATTGTTGTTCCTATATATTATGTTATTAAGTATGCATTAAATTCTTTAGAAGAAGTTAACACTAATTACTTTTTTTCTTCTGAAGAGATAGTTAGCATAGGAATATTTTTATGTCTAATAGTTTCTGGTATAGGCAATATTAATTTTTTGAACTACTCTATTAGAAATATATGTGCATTAACACTAGTTTTAGCGATTGCTTATATAGGCGGAGCAGCATATGGAGCTATGATTGGAGTTGCAATGGGGATAATGATTGGAGTTGCATCCAACGACATGATGTACAGTGTAGCTTTTTTTGGTGTTGGTGGACTTACTGTTGGTATATTTAAAGATACAGGGAAAATATTTTCAATACTTTCAGGTATAATAGTATATTCCGCATTAGCTTTGTATTCTAATGCAGTAACATTGAAGTTAGGGATTGAGGTTTTGGCTAGTTCATTTTTATTCCTATGCATTCCCAAGCCTGTATTTAAAAGTATTGAAGTTGAAATAAATCCATATAAGAAAAAGGCGTCTTTAGGTGAAATTCAATTAAATGCAATAAAGGAGGAATTTACTTTTAAGTTAAAGGAACTTACAAATGTGTTATTAACAATGTCAAAATGCTTAGGAAGCACCAGTGATAATGAAAAGTTATTAATTAAATCTAAAGGAAGTGCTTTGGTTGAAGCTTTAGCAGATAGGAGTTGCACAAGTTGTGAAAATAGGTCTTTATGCTGGGAAAGGGATTTTCATCAAACATTCAATTCTTTTCAACAGTTAATTCAAAGTTATGAAAATGGCATTTTAGCCATGCCGATAGATTTGCAAAAGAAATGCGTAAAAAACTTTACGCTCTTAAAGAGCACAGAAGGAATTGTGAATAATTACAATGTAAACGAAGCAATAAAGGAGCGATTAGCTGAAGGAAAAAATATCTTATCAGCGCATATATCGAATATATCATGTACATTAGATAACCTCTTAAATGATTTTAAAAGGGAGGTTAGTATTGATACTGATCTAGAAAGAATAGTAAAACGAACATTAAATAAAAATTTGATTAGTTATAGTGAAGTTTTTTGTTATATAGATAAAAGTGGTAGAATTAAAATTAGAATTAGTATGAAAAATTGTGAAGGAGGTAGTTACTTCGAGAAAAAGATACTTCCTTTGCTAAGTAGTGCTATGAGACTAAAGTTGTATATAGGAGATGATGGGTGTAATATTAATCCTAAAACGAATGAATGTAATGTTGTAATTGAAGAAAAACCGAAATATTATGTGATATCTTACGGAGCTATTGAACCCAAAGCTGGAGAAGGGCAAAGCGGAGATAGTTATAGTTTTGGAAAAACTGCTAATGGAAACTATATGACTATATTAAGTGATGGAATGGGATCTGGACCTGAAGCATTTGAAGAAAGTAAATCAACTGTGGATTTGGTAGAGAAGCTTGTGGAAGCAGGATTTAATGAGGATGTAACGGTAAATACAGTTAACTCAATAATGGGGATGAGGTTTGCGGAAGGTGAGAAATATGCTACGTTAGATTTAAATAAAATAGATTTATATAATGGGGATGCGGTATTTGTGAAAATAGGTGCAGCACCTAGTTATATTAAAAGGGGACGTGAGGTAAAGGCTGTTAACTCTAAAAACTTACCATTTGGACTCGTTGATGAAGTTGATGTTGAGCTTATAAAAGAAACATTAAAACCTGGGGATGTTTTAATAAATGTAAGTGATGGAATACTAGATATAGATAAATCTAACTCGGAAAAAGCAACTTGGCTTGAGGAATATTTAATAGGAATTAATGCAGATCCGAGAGAGTTATCTCAAAAGATATTAGGGAAAGCAAAGAAATTGAGTAAGGGAATTATTAAAGATGATATGACAGTTGTGGTTTCAAAAGTTTATTTGAATAGTTAGGAGGTGAATTTAACCATTTCCTCAGATACTTAGATATATTAATAGCTGTTTCGAAGCTTTGAGTATGATTTAGTTTTGAAACAGCTATTAATAATTTATGTTTAGGTGTAATTTTAGATTAAATCCGATTTTTGATTTTTTAAAAAAAATTATAGATGATATTAAAGCCACTATAAAATAAAATTGTAATAGTGATTTCCCAGGAAATTTAGAATAAGAATTAAATTGAAAAATAATAATGTTTACATCTATAATATATATGCGTAAAATATATTATACAGTATTATATTACGAATAAGTAGGAGTGTTAATTTTTGTATAGAAAAGTACTATCTTATGTAAAAGATAATAATTTAATTAATCCAGGGGATAAAATTTTAGTTGCTCTTTCAGGAGGGCCAGATTCAGTTTGCCTTTTAAATATCTTATATGACTTAAAAGAGGAATTGAATATAAGAATAGAGGCGGCTCATGTAAATCATCTATTAAGAGGTGACGATGCATTTAAAGATGAAGAATATGTAATAGATTTGTGTAATAAAATGGGAATAAAATGTTTTATAAAGCGTGTTGATATAAATGCGTATTCAAAAGAATATAAAATGTCCTCTGAAATGGCAGGAAGAAAGGTTAGATATGACTTTTTTGAAGAAATTTTGATGAAGGAGGAATTCAACAAAGTTGCTACTGCGCATAATGCTAATGATCAGGCTGAGACGATTCTATTTAGAATTATGAGAGGAACGGGACTTGAAGGACTTGTAGGAATTAAAGCCAGCAGGGATAATAAAGTAATAAGACCGATTTTATGTCTTAGCAGAGATGAAATAGAAAAATATATAAAACTAAAAAATTTAAGACCTAGAATCGATAAAACTAATTTTGAAAAAGTATATAATAGAAACAAAATAAGATTAGATATATTACCATATATGAAAGAGAACTTTAATGTTGATATAATGCAAACATTAAATAGAATGGCGTTGCTACTGCAAAAGGATAATCAATTTCTTGAAAATTTATCTTTAAGTATATACAATAAATATTGTGTAGAAAGTGATGATTATTTTATAATAAAAAAGGAAATATTTAAAGAAGAAGAACCCGTAGTCAGTAGAGCCTTAAGGCATGCCATAACTAAATTTTCAAAATCAAATTATGATCTTGAAATGAAGCATATATATATAATTATAGACTTAGCAAAAAAAAATTCAGGAAAAGTTTTAGATTTACCTAATGAAATTTATGCTGAAAATATTTATGGGGATATATACATAAAAAGCAGAGTGGAAAAACCTTTTGTTACTGACAAGAAGGAAATAGCTATTGATAAAGGTAATATATGCAAAAATGTAATAAAATTTTATAGTTATTATATTGAACTTTCAGTAATAAATAATTACAAAGAGAATAATATAAATTTAAATCAAAATAGTTTAATAAAATATTTTGATTTTGATAAAATAAATAAAATAATTTCATTAAGAACTAGAAGGAATGGGGATAAAATTACTCCGTTAGGGATGGATGGAACTAAAAAATTGAAAGATATATTTATTGATATGAAAATACCTAAAGAAGAAAGAGATAATATACCCATTTTATGTTTTGATGAAAAAATTGCATGGATTATTGGAATTAGAACATCAGAGGAATATAAGATTACTAACAAAAGTAAAAATATATTAAAAGTAGTCATTCAGAGAAAGGAATATTGATATGAAACAAGATATACAAGAAGTACTATTTTCAGAAGAAGTTTTAAAAAAGAGAATTAAGGAACTCGCAAGTGAAATAAGTAAAGATTATGAAGGAAAGGATTTAGTTGTAGTTGGAATTTTAAAAGGCTCAGTGATTTTTGCAGCAGAATTAATAAAAAATATATCTATTCACTGTGAGATAGATTTCATGGCTGTTTCTAGTTATGGAAATTCAGCAGAAACATCTGGTGTTGTACGAATTTTAAAAGATTTGGATAACAATATTGAAGGAAAGGATATCTTAGTAGTTGAAGATATTGTTGATACAGGAATTACATTAACATATTTACTTAAATACTTAGAGGCAAGGAAAGCAAATAGTATAAAAATAGTTGCTCTATTGAATAAGCAAGCTAGAAGAACATCTGATTTAGATGTTAAATACATTGGCTTTGAAGTTCCTGATGGATTCATAGTTGGGTATGGAATAGATTATGCTGAAAAATATAGAAATTTACCATTTATAGGGATATTAAAGCCTGAAGTATACGAAAAATAGAAGTTGCAATTTTATTGTAATAAAAATATTCCTATGGTAAAATTTTAAATATGATGAGAGAGGGGGGCCTTGAATGAAAAAATATTCAAGTGCAGCTGTATGGATTGTATGTTCAGTCATGCTTGTTTTAGCAGCAGTTACTATGTGGCAAACAGGAAAAGGTTCTAGTGATATGGCATATAGCGCATTCATACAAAAGTGGAATGCAAATGAAATAGAGAGCATTGTAGTTAAAGAAGATAGTATGACAATAGAAGGTAAGACCACTGACAGTAAGTCGTTTGTTACTTATGCTCCTGGTGAACTTGTAGGTTCATTAATAGAAAATCAACCTAAGCCAGATGTGAAGGTGGTTTTTGAAAAACCATCTAATAATGCAACATGGATTGCAACGTTGCTTCCATTTGTACTAATGGCGGTATTTATATTTATATTCTTATTTATCTTTACGCAACAATCACAAAGTGGAGGTGGCGGAAGAGGTGTAATGAATTTTGGTAAAAGTAAAGCTAAAATGGTAACACCAGATACTCAAACAGTTACATTTGAGGATATAGCAGGTGCCGATGAAGAGAAGGCTGAACTTGAGGAAATCGTTGACTTCCTGAAGTTACCAGCGCGATATATACAAATGGGAGCAAGGATACCTAAAGGTGTTTTACTAGTTGGACCTCCTGGAACAGGAAAGACATTACTTGCAAAGGCAATAGCTGGAGAAGCTGGAGTTCCGTTCTTTAGTATTTCAGGTTCGGACTTCGTTGAAATGTTTGTTGGTGTTGGTGCATCTAGAGTTAGAAGCTTATTTGAAGAAGCAAAGAAAAATTCACCATGTATAGTTTTTATAGATGAAATTGATGCTGTTGGAAGACAAAGAGGTGCTGGTTTAGGAGGCGGACATGATGAAAGAGAACAAACACTAAATCAACTTCTTGTTGAAATGGATGGATTTGGTGCTAACGAAGGTATAATCATGATAGCAGCCACAAATAGGCCTGATATATTAGATCCAGCATTATTAAGGCCAGGAAGATTTGATAGGCAAATAATTGTTGGAGCTCCAGATGTAAAAGGTAGAGAGGAGATTCTAAAAGTACATACCAAGAAGAAACCTTTAAAAGAAGATGTTAAACTTGATGTGCTGGCTAAGAGAACTCCAGGCTTTTCAGGAGCAGATTTGGAAAATCTGACAAATGAAGCCGCATTACTCGCTGTTAGAAGAGATAAGAAACAAATTTCTATGTCTGAAATGGAAGAAGCAATAACTAAAGTAATTGCAGGACCTGAAAAGAAAAGTAAAGTAATAACAGAACATGATAGAAAATTAACAGCTTATCACGAGGCAGGTCATGCAGTTGTTATGAAATTACTTCCGAATTGTGATCCGGTTCATGAAATAAGTGTAATTCCAAGAGGTAGAGCAGGAGGGTATACTATGCACCTTCCTAAGGAGGATACATCATATACATCTAAATCGAAATTAGAAGATGAAATGGTTGGACTTCTAGGAGGAAGAGTTGCTGAAAAATTAATTATGGGGGACATAAGTACTGGTGCTAAAAATGATATTGATAGAGCCAGTCATATTGCGAGAAGTATGGTTATGGATTATGGTATGAGTGAAGATATTGGAACTATATCGTATAATACTTCGGGGCATGATGAAGTATTCCTTGGAAGAGACTTAGGTAAAGGAAGAGACTTTAGTGAAGAAGTTGGATCTAAGATAGATAAAGAAATTAAAAGGTTTATAGATGAAGCTTATGAAAAGGCAAATAAGCTGTTAAAAGAGAATATTAATAAATTACATGCAGTTGCACAGGCTTTAATTGAAAAAGAAAAGTTAGATGCTCAAGAATTTGAGGAAATTTTTGCAAACAATTAACATTATAAAGCTATTTCGAAACAAATTGTTTTGAAATAGCTTTTATTTTAGTTTAGCTATAATATTAGGTTTTCTAATAATTTATGAATATTTAAGCATACATATGTTAATTAATTAATATATAGAGACTTAGAAAGGACAGTGAAATTTTAGCTCAAGAATAATAATGATATTATTTATAAGGCGAATATTTTATACGAATTTGTATTTATTATTCGAAAGAACTTTTATTGCTTAAGTCGAAGTGATATAATGATAATACAATAAATCGAGTTTGGTTAATATTAGGAGGATACATAGATGAAAAGTGATATTCAAATTGCACAAGAAGCAAAGATGGAGCCGATAAAAAATGTTGCCGAAAAATTAGGTCTTTGTGAAGATGATATTGAGTACTACGGGAAGTATAAATGTAAAATATCTTTAGATGTATATAATAAAGTTAAAAATAATAAGGATGGAAAATTAGTTTTAGTAACAGCAATAAATCCAACTCCGGCGGGGGAAGGAAAATCAACAGTTACTGTAGGCCTAGGCCAAGCTTTGAATAAAATTGGTAAAAACGCTGTAATAGCACTAAGAGAACCATCATTGGGTCCTGTTTTTGGAGTTAAGGGTGGAGCTGCTGGCGGAGGATATGCTCAAGTAGTACCAATGGAAGATATCAATCTTCATTTTACTGGTGATATGCATGCTATTACATCTGCTAATAATTTATTATCAGCCGCTATAGATAATCATATACATCAAGGAAATGTTTTAAAAATTGATTCAAGAAGAATAGTATTTAAAAGAGTTATAGATATGAATGATAGAGCTCTAAGACATATAGTTGTTGGAATGGGTGGGAAAGTTAATGGGTTTGTCAGAGAAGATGGATTCAATATAACTGTTGCATCAGAGATAATGGCTATTTTGTGTTTAGCGAGCGATTTAGAAGATTTAAAAGAAAGAATGGGTAATATTGTAGTTGCGTATAATTTAGATGGCGATCCTGTTTATGCAAAACAATTAGAAGTTCAAGGTGCTATGGCACTACTGATGAAGGATGCTATTAAACCTAATTTAGTTCAAACATTAGAAAATACTCCAGCGTTAATACATGGAGGTCCTTTTGCAAATATTGCTCACGGATGTAATTCAATAATGGCAACTAAGCTTGCATTAAAACTTGGAGAAGTAGTAGTAACGGAGGCTGGATTTGGTGCTGATTTAGGAGCTGAAAAGTTCTTTGATATTAAATGCAGATATGGTGAATTAAAGCCAGAGTGCGTTGTAGTGGTTGCAACAATAAGAGCTTTAAAACACCATGGAGGAGTAGCAAAGACTGAATTAAATATTCCCAATGTTGATGCTTTATCAAGAGGAGTAGCTAATTTAGAAAAACAAATAGAGAATATCAAAAAATTTAATGTAACTCCTGTTGTTGCAATAAATAAGTTTATTACGGATAGTTCTGAGGAAGTAGACTTCATTAAAGAGTTCTGTGATAAAATGGGAGTTAAAGTAGCACTATGTGATGTATGGGCTAAAGGTGGAGAAGGTGGAATTGAACTTGGTAATATAGTGTTAGATATATTAGATAATAATAATTCTAATTTTTCTCCAATTTATGATAAGGAAAAGTCTATTGAGGAAAAAATATTAACTATAGCTAAAGAAATTTATGGAGCTGATAAAGTTAATTATACACCATCCGCTAAGAGGCAGATTTCTGAGCTAGAAAAATTCCAATTGGACAAATTACCTATATGTATGGCAAAAACACAATATTCTTTATCAGATAATCCAAGTCTTTTAGGTAGACCTCAAGGGTTTGATATTACCGTTAAAGAAGTTAGAGTATCAAATGGAGCAGGATTTATTGTTATTCAAACAGGAGATATAATGACAATGCCAGGTCTTCCTAAAGTTCCAGCTGCAAATAAGATGGATGTATTAAAAGATGGGGAAATAGTAGGATTATTTTAAGGTGAAATTAGAAAATCTTAGAGAATTAATTATTAAGAAAATAATGGATATCTTAAAATACATTTAAACTCTTGACAAATTAATTAGAATTGTTAAAATTATATTGTTATTTTTTAATGAATTTCTAAATTAAGGCAGCTCTTTGGGCTGCTTTTAATTTAACTGTATTAAGGTGGTGCTTTCTATGATTTTACTTGTTGATGCAGGTAATACCAATATTGTTTTGGGAGTACATGATGGAGAAAGATATATAGCTAGTTGGCGTATTTCAAGTGAAGGAAATAAAACTTCAGACGAATATAGTATACAAGTTATGCAGTTGTTTGACTTAAGTAAGATTAATCCTAAAGATATTACTGGAGTTATTGTTTCTTCTGTTGTTCCTAATATAATGCATTCTCTAGAGAATATGTTAAGAAAATGTTTTTATCATGAACCTATAATAGTTGGACCAGGAATAAAGACAGGGATAAATATCAAGTATGATAATCCAAGAGAGGTTGGAGCGGATAGAATAGTTAATGCTGTTGCAGCATATGAAATCTATAAAAGACCTGTTATAATAATAGACTTTGGAACAGCCACAACTTTCTGCGCAGTGAGAGCAAATGGCGATTATCTCGGGGGATGTATATGCCCAGGAATAAGAATTTCAGCAGATGCGTTATTTGAAAGGGCTGCTAAGCTTCCAAGAGTAGAATTAGAAGTGCCTAAGAATATGATTTGTAAAAATACAGTATCAAGTATGCAAGCAGGTATTTTATTTGGCTATATTGGGCAAGTTGAATATATAGTAAAAAAGATGAAACAAGAAATGAAAAATTCTAAGTATAAAGAGGAACCTTTTGTTTTAGCAACAGGTGGGCTAGCAAATTTAATAGCTAAAGGAACTGATGTTATAGATAAAGTTGATTCAGATTTAACATTAGAAGGATTAAAAATATTATATGAAAAAAATAAAGAAATATAAAAATTTTAAAGCCAAGTAAAATAATAAAGGGTCCAAAAAAGTATACGAAGGTGAGGAGTACATTCTAAATGAAGATAAGGAATTTAACCTTTGAGAATAACATATTTTTGGCGCCTATGGCAGGTGTAACGGACATTTCTTTCAGAGGATTGTGCAAAGAAATGGGATGTGGATTAGTTTATACTGAAATGGTTAGTGCTAAAGCTTTATATTATGGAAGTGATAATACACAAGTATTACTTAGAACAGCTGATGAAGAAAGGCCTGTGGCGGCTCAGATTTTCGGCAGAGAACCAGAAATAATGGCAAATATTTGTGAGGAACATTTAAACGGTAGAGAGGATATTTGCATTATCGATATAAACATGGGGTGTCCAGCCCCTAAGATAGTTAAAAATGGAGAGGGATCTGCATTGATGAAAGAGCCAGATCTTGCATATGAAATTGTGAAAGCTATAAAAAAAGTATCATCAAAACCAGTAACTGTAAAGTTTAGAAAGGGGTTTGATGAAGATAACATTAATGCTGTAGAATTTGCAAAGAGAATGGAAGCGGCTGGTGCTGATGCGATTGCCATCCATGGACGGACCAGAAAGCAAATGTATCAAGGGTTTGCTGATTGGAACATAATAAAAAAAGTTAAAGAGGGTGTATCTGTACCAGTAATAGGTAATGGAGATGTGTTTTCACCAGAGGATGCCATTAGAATGAAAGAAATAACTAATTGTGATGGTATAATGATTGCCAGAGGAAGTCAAGGAAACCCATGGATATTTAAGCAAATTAATAGCGCTTTAAAGAATGAGCCGATTCAAGAAATTTCGAATAAAGAAAAAGTTGAAATGTGTCTTAGGCATTATGAATTGGCACTTAAATATGACGGTGAGTACAAAGCTATAAGAGAAATGAGAAAACATGCATCATGGTATATTAAAGGATTACCAAGATGTACAGATATTAAAAATGAAATCAATACGATAGATGATAGTGAAAAGGTAATAGAAATTTTAACAAGTTATAAAGAAGAATTATGAAGTACATAGAGTTATGTTAATGAAAATTAAATTATCAATATTTATGGATTATATGTATTAAAAAAATAATTGTAGATAATATAAGAATAATAACAATAATAATTATTAGTAATATGTTTACATGCTAAATTAATTTTGGGTTATTTTAGTGGAACGATTATTATATATAGCAATTTAAACAAACTCAGATGTATTTTTTATAAATAAGCTTAAGAACAATGACATAAGTTACTTTGATTTAGGATTTATTGACATATCATATATGCTGATTTATAATTAGTTAAATGATTTTGAGGCTAAAAAATTATCTTAAAATATTTAGATAAACAGAATTAAAATTGATATATAAGTAATATAATATCATAATAATAAAGTTAATCTAAGTATACCTAAGTGTTGATCAGTTGCAAATTGAAACTAATGAGCATAAATTATTAATTAAATAAATTATAGAAGGTTTTAAAGGGGAGTAAAGTGTATGAGCCAATCAAAACAATATGTAATGACTTATGAAGGTGTTAAAAAATTAGAAAGTGAACTTGAATATTTAAAGACAGTAAAAAGAAAAGAGATAACTGAAAAAATTAAAATCGCATTAGGTTATGGAGATTTAAGCGAAAACTCTGAATATGATGAAGCTAAAAACGACCAAGCATTTACAGAAGGTAGAATAATACAATTAGAAAATATGTTAAAAAATGCAGTTGTTGTTGATGAATCAGAAATTCCAAGTGATATCGTTTCAGTTGGATCAAAAGTTAAAGTTAAAGATTATGAATTTGATGAAGAAGTAGAATATTCAATAGTAGGTTCAGCAGAAGCAGATCCTATGAATTTTAAAATATCAAATGAATCACCAGTTGGAAAAGCTTTAGTTGGTAAAAAAGTTGGTGACATTGTAGAAGTAACAGTTCCAGATGGAGTTAATAAATTTGAGATTTTAGGAATAAGTAGAAGTTAATTGGAGGTACAATATGTCAACAGAAGAAATGAGCATGCAGGAATTAGAGTCTCAATATAATGAACAAGAAGGTTTGAGAAGAGCTAAACTAGCAGAGCTACAAAATTCCGGAAAAGATCCTTTTGATGTTTATAAGGTAGATAGAACTCATACATCAGAAGAAGTTAAAGCAAATTATGATGAATTGGAAGGCAAAGAAGTGACAGTTGCTGGAAGATTAATGTCTAAGAGAGGTCAAGGTAAGGTTGTATTCTCAGATATACACGATAGAGATGGAAAGATACAATTATTTTTAAAGATTGATAAAGTTGGGGAAGAAAATTTAAAACAATATAAGTCTCTTGATTTAGGCGATTGGGTTGCAGCAACAGGAGAGGTATTTACAACAAAAACAGGTGAAGTATCAATAAATGTAAATACTTTTGAATTAAATTGCAAATCTTTGAAGCCCCTTCCGGAAAAATGGCATGGATTAAAAGATCCGGATTTAAGATATAGGCAAAGAGAAGTTGATATAATTACAAATGCAGAAGTTAAGGATACTTTTTTTAAGAGAAGTAAAATTATTTCTGCCATGAGAGAATTTTTGGATAATAAGGGGTTCTTGGAAGTAGAGACACCTATTCTAGGAGCAATAGCTGGTGGAGCAGCAGCAAAGCCATTTATTACTCATCACAATACTTTAGATATGGATATGTATTTAAGAATAGCACCAGAATTATACCTTAAGAGGTTAATTGTTGCTGGATTTGAAAAGGTATATGAAATAGGAAGAAACTTTAGAAATGAAGGAATGTCAATTAGGCATAATCCGGAATTTACATCAATTGAATTATATGAAGCTTACTCTGATTATAACGACATGATGGAAATTACAGAGAATATGGTTGCATATATTTGCGAAAAAATTAATGGAACTACTAAGGTAACTTATCAAGGTACTGAGATAGACTTTAAGCCGCCATGGAGAAGAATTACTATGGTTGACGCTGTAAAAGAATATGCTGGAGTAGATTTCAATGAAATAAAATCTGATGAAGAAGCTCAAGCTATAGCAAAAGAAAAACACCTAGAATTTGCTAAGCCATTAAATACAGTAACAAAAGGTGAAGTTTTAAATGCTTTGTATGAAGAGTTTGGTGAAGCCAATATGATTCAACCTACATTTATTATGGATTATCCAGTTGAAATTTCACCTCTTACAAAGAAAAAGAGAGGGAATCCAGAATTTACTGAAAGGTTTGAAGGATTTGTATTTGGTAGAGAACTTTGTAATGCATACTCAGAATTAAACGATCCTATAGTTCAAAGACAAAGATTTGAGCAACAAGCTAAGGAAAGAGAGCTTGGTGATGATGAAGCATACATGTTAGATGAACAATTTATGAGTGCACTTGAAACAGGTATGCCGCCAACAGGTGGAATGGGAATGGGTATAGATAGACTTATAATGTTCTTAACTGATTCAGCATCAATTAGAGATGTTATATTATTCCCAACAATGAGACCACAAAAATAATCAAATAGGTATAAATACTGGTGCTTAGATACTATATAGTATAGACTTTAAGCCCAGTTTACGCCCAAATATTGAAAAAAGACAGAAAGTTGGCTAAAAAGATTAATAGTTAAAATACAAGTGGTCATAAAGACAACTTGTGAACTGAGGTTCAAAGGTAAACTGAATACGGACAAAAACCGCCTTGTATTAAAATCTCGAGGCGGTTTTGTATTTGCTGCATTGGTATAATATGGTGTTTGGGAAATTGTAAAATGCTATAGCTTATGCTATACTTTATTTTGTATAACTCTGCAAATTAAACAGTTTATAGGTGGTGTTATCTATATGGAGTTAAATGAAGTTGTGAAAAAATACGTTTAGATTTGGGGCTTTCTCAAGAGGGTTTTGCACGAGAACTCCATGTTGGATTTACTTCCGTAAACAGATGGGAAAATGGTCGCACAAAACCAAATAGAATTGCAAGACATGCGTTGATTGAGTTAAGTAAAGGAAAATATATAGAACAAGATCTAATAGAAGTAGTTAAGAAATGAACTTTAAGTAGCAACAATTGATTATACTGTAAGGATACTTAATTTTAAATTGTTATGAGAGGAGTCCGATGATGAAAGCAGAAAACCAAATAGAGTCAGCTTTTATTGAGAAGCTTAAAGACTTAAAATACACATATCGCGACGACATTAGAGATAAAGCTTCTCTTGAGGCTAATTTTAAACAGCATTTTGAGAAGTTGAATCGTGTTAAGTTAAGCGATTCTGAGTTTGCACATTTAAGAGATAGTATTATCACATCAGATGTATTCACTGCAGCTAAAATTTTACGAGAGATTAATACGTTTAAACGTGACGATGATACGCCATTGCAGTTTACGCTCGTAAATATTAAAGATTGGTGTAAAAATGAATTTGAAGTGATAAATCAACTACGAATAAATACAGATAACAGCAATCATCGATATGACGTTATTATACTCATAAATGGTGTTCCTGTAGTTCAAGTCGAATTAAAATCCCTTACTATTACCCCTAAAAAGGCAATGGAGCAAATTATAGATTATAAAAACGATCCGGGAAATGGTTACACAAATTCACTTCTTTGCTTTATGCAACTGTTCATCGTGAGTAACGAAACAAAAACGTATTATTTCGCTAATAATCGCAAGGAACACTTTTGCTTTAATGCAGATGAAAGATTTTTGCCAATATATGAGTTTGCTGATGAAAAAAATGAAAAAATAACTAACTTATATGAATTCTCAGATAACTTCTTGCCAAAATGTACCCTTGGTCAGCTCATTAGCCGATATATGGTACTTGTAGTGAGCGAGCAAAAGCTAATGATAATGCGTCCGTATCAGATTTATGCTGTCAAGGCAATAATAGATTGTATTGCACAAAACCGTGGGAATGGATATATTTGGCATACTACTGGAAGTGGTAAAACCTTAACATCATTTAAAACATCAACACTTTTGAAGGATAATCCAGAAATTGAAAAGTGTTTATTTGTAGTCGATAGAAAAGACCTCGATAGGCAGACTCGTTTAGAGTTTAATAAGTTTCAGGAAGGTTGTGTTGAAGAAAACACAAATACTGAAAGTTTAGTTAGACGACTTACCTCAGATGATTATAAGGATAAAGTTATTGTTACCACTATCCAAAAACTTGGGCTTGCTCTCAATGAAGATAGTAAACGGAACCAAGAGAAAAAGAAAAAGGGCGAACTAACCTATAAAGAACGTTTGACAAAACTTAGTGACAAACGTATTGCAATTATTTTTGACGAATGCCATCGCTCCCAATTCGGTGATAACCACGATGCGATAAAGAGCTTTTTCCCAAAGGCTCAACTTTTTGGTTTTACTGGAACTCCAATATTTGAAGATAATTCAACCTACAAGCAAATTGATGGAACTATTGGTTCTTATAGAACTACAAAAGATGTTTTTCAGAAAGAGTTACACGCCTATACAATAACAAATGCCATCGATGATGGTAATGTTCTAAGGTTTCATATTGATTATTTTAAGCCTGATGATGTTAAAAAAGCAGCAAGAGCAGACTCAATCATAAGTAAAAAAGCGGTTGTCGAAGCTATTCTTGCAAAACATGATGCAGCAACTTACAACAGACGTTACAATGCTCTTTTTGCTACAGCGCGTATTAATGACGCTATCGAATATTTTGAATTATTTAAGGAACTGCAAGAAGAAAGAAAAAAGAATGACATTAACTTTAAGCTCCTTAATATAGCTTGTGTTTTTTCTCCACCTGCCGAGGGTGACAAAGATGTGAAACAACTTCAAGAAGACCTTGTTCAGGAGAAACTTGACAATGAACAAGATCCAGACAAGAAAAAAGAAGCTCTTAAAAGAATTATTAAGGACTACAGTGACGCATATGGAACAAACCACAGTTTAAATGAATTTGACTTATACTATCAAGATGTGCAAAAGCGTATCAAAGATCAGCAATATTCCAATACAGATTATCCACACGAAAATAAAATTGATATTACTATTGTTGTGGATATGCTTTTAACAGGGTTTGATTCTAAATATCTAAACACACTATATGTTGATAAAAACTTAAAACATCATGGCTTAATACAAGCATTTTCAAGAACGAATCGTGTTTTAAATCCTACTAAGCCTTATGGCAACATAATCGATTTCAGAGGTCATGAAGATGAGGTTAATGCTGCTATAAAGTTATTTTCAGGCAAAAAAAATAGTGAAATGGTAAAGGAAATTTGGCTTGTAGACCCAGCACCAATTGTTGTTGAAAAACTTGAAAAAGCTGTGTTGTCACTTGAAAAATTCATGGAATCTCAAGGATTAGAATGCAAACCGGAAAAAGTAAGTAATTTAAAAGGTGATACAGCACGAGCAGAGTTTATTGATAAATTTAAAGAAGTACAACGGCTTAAAACACAGCTTGATCAATATACAGATATAAAAGAAGAACAAGCTGCAAAGATAGATGAATTGTTACCAGAAGATACTTTACGTGCATTCCGTGGAGTGTATATTGAAACAGCACAACAATTAAAGGCACAACAAGGAAAAAATTTAGAACATAAGGTGCCAGAAATTGAAGAGCTCGATTTTGAATTTGTTCTATTTTCCTCTGCCATAATTGACTATGACTACATTATGTCGCTTATTTCTATGTACACTCAACCTGATGTACCAAAGAAAGAAAAAATGACTAAAAAAGAATTAATCGACCTCATATGCTCTACTTCTAACTTGATGGAAGAAAGAAAGGATATTGAAGAATATATTGATACCCTAGAGGCTGGCAAAGGCTTGGATGAGAAAGCTATTAGAGTCGGTTATCAAAAGTTCAAAGAAGAAAAATCCATAAAAGAGATTGTTAAAATTGCATCAACACACGGACTTGAGCATTCATATTTACAATCATTTGTTGATGAGATTATTGGGCGTATGATATTTGACGGTGAAAAATTAAATGACCTTCTTGAACCTCTTGACCTTGGTTGGAGGGATAGAACTAAGAAAGAACTGGAACTGATGGGTGATTTAATTCCACTTTTAAAAAAATTAGCTGGTGGTCGTGAGATTGTGGGGTTAAAAGCATATGAATAAGAAAGAAAAAACGACATTAGTGCTAAAATTGAGGTTTCCGGAGTTTAAGTCTAATGGTGCCATTGTTTGTGAGAATGGGAATTTGATTTTTGAACCAATTAGCAATAAAAATCATAATTCTGATTTGTCAGTGCTTGCCATTACACAAGAGTATGGAGCAATTCCTAGGGATGAGATTGATTATACTGTATCTGTTACAGATAAAAGCCTTGAAAATTATAAAGTTGTTGAAAAAGGTGACTTTATTATAAGCTTAAGGTCTTTTCAAGGTGGTATTGAATACTCTTTGTTTCACGGAATTTGCAGTCCAGCATATATAATTTTACGCAAAAAAGTTGATATAGTTGACCAATATTATAAACATTACTTCAAGACAAGCAGATTTATTCAAGAATTAAACAAAGACTTGGAAGGTATAAGAGATGGTAAAATGGTAAGTTATAGTCAGTTTTCTGCTATATTATTACCAAGACCAGATAAGAAAGAACAACAGAAAATTGCTGACTGCCTCTCGTCTCTTGATGACCTAATTAGTGTTGAAAATGAAAAATTTTTGGCGCTTAAAGATCACAAAAAAGGGTTAATGCAAAAGCTATTCCCTGCTGAGGGTAAAAGTCTACCAGAGTGGAGATTTCCAGAGTTTAGGAATTGTGGGATGTGGGAAGAAAAGAAATTATTCAATATTTGCAGAATGCAAGCGGGTAATTTTATATCAACTAATAAAATTAATGGTAAACGAACATCTAATGATTTCCCATGTTATGGTGGGAACGGACTTCGGGGATTTTCCAAGACATTTACACACGATGGGGAGTATCCATTAATCGGAAGGCAAGGCGCACTTTGCGGAAATGTTACATTTGTTCAAGGAAAATTTTATGCAACAGAACATGCGGTTGTCTGTTACCCGTCAAAAGAAGTAATTGTGAAATGGCTTTACTTTCAATTAGTAAAAATGAACTTGAATCAATATGCTACTGGTCAAGCACAACCTGGTTTATCTGTTAAAGTCATTGAAAAAGTGTCAGTAAAATATCCCCCAAATAAGGCTGAGCAACAGCGTATTGCTGATTGTCTCACAACGATAGATGATCTCATCAATGCACAATCGGAAAAAATAGAAGAGTTAAAACAACACAAAAAATCCTTAATGCAAGGCTTATATCCTTCTACTCAGGAGGCGATTGAATGACTATAAGAATTCCAGAAAAATTTACAGAAGTAGATTTTAAAAACCTTAAGAATAAAAAGCTTAACAACGATGATTTTCAACAATATATAAGATTGTTTACTGAAAATTATAAAAAAACTAGAGGAACCAATGAATACTCATTAAATGAGGGCGTGTCCGAACAGGAGCTCGCAAATATCGACTTTGTCCTAAGACGTATAGGGTATAATAATCAATTCGATACCCTTGAAGATATTTCTATATATTTCAGAAAGCTATTAGAGACTAAAAAACGTATTGCTTTGTTTGCTTACAACGGTACGGGCAAGACAAGGCTCTCGGTAGCGTTCAAATCTATAGGACAACAGTCTAATGAAGAAACAGGTGAAAAAACTGCTGACACTCTTTACTATAATGCTTTTACTGAAGATCTTTTTTATTGGGACAATGACTTAGACAATGATACAGAACGTGTTTTAAAGCTTAATAGTAGCTCACGTTTTTTTTCAGGCTTAAAAGAGCTTGAAATGGAAAGTAGAATTCGCCCTTTGCTTCATAGGTATGCTGATTTTGATTTTTCCATTTTTTATGAAGAATCAGCAATACGTTTTTCCAGAAATGAATTAATTTCAGGTACGACACAAAGGGTTGACAATATAAAGATATCTCGTGGAGAAGAAATTATTTTTATATGGTGTTTCTTTCTTGCTATAATTCAGTTGGTGATGGATAAAGTTGAATCATACAGCTGGGTAAAGTACATTTATGTGGATGACCCTATTTCATCCTTAGATGACAATAATGTAGTTGCTGTTGCATGCCATCTGGCAGAATTAGCGAGAACAAGTGAATTAAAAGTTATCATTTCTTCGCATCACACATTATTTTTTAATGTTATATGCAATGAGCTTAATAGATCTGAACAATTGTATTTGCATAAGAATTCTTCCAGTGGTACATATGTTCTAAAAGATACTGCAAAGACTCCGTTTTTTCACCATGTTGCATTATTAAAGGAACTTAAGAAAGTTTCTGATTCAGGTCAAATATATACTTACCACTTTAACATACTTAGAAACATATTAGAGAAAACGGCATCGTTTCATGGTTTTGCACACTTCTCTTCTTGCTTAAGAAAAGATGAGGAAGAAGATAGTCCGGTGCATAAAAGACTGTTAGATCTATTGAGTCATGGTGGGTATTCTTTATTTGATCCTAAAGAGATGGTTCCGGAAAACAAAGAACACTTTAAAAACATACTCAATAATTTTATAGAGGATTACAAGTTTAATAAAAAATTCTTTGATGAAATTCAAGTTCAGGAGGTAGAGGAATGAATGACTCGCAACAAAAACAACTTGGTGCTACCCTGTGGGGCATAGCCGATAAACTACGAGGTGCTATGAACGCGGACGACTTCCGTGATTATATGCTATCATTTCTTTTCTTGCGATACCTTTCTGACCATTATGAGGAAGCTGCGAAGAAAGAACTTGGTAGTGATTACGTGAAATGTGAAGAAGAAATAAAAAACATCTATGCTATTTACAAGCAAGATGAGAAAATTGACATGTTAAAAGAACAGGTTGCGGATTATTTTCACAAACAGCAGTTGGAAGAACAAACAAAAGAAACGATGATTTATGAACATCAAGCGCTATTAGAATCTAAAAAGTTAACACCACTTGTGCTTTGGTATAGTAATAATTTAGACCAAGTAACCACTTTTGAGAAACAAATGCGTCGAAAAGTTCATTTTGTAATCAAGCCTCATTATCTTTGGAGCAATATTTATGAGTTAGCACGTACGCAGAATAATCACCTTTTGAAGACATTGCAAGCAGGCTTTAAATTCATAGAAAATGAATCTTTTGATAGTACATTTCGTGGATTATTCTCAGAAGTAAACCTTGATTCTGACAAACTTGGGAAGACATACGATTCTCGTAATACAATGTTGTGTTCTATCATTACTGAAATCGCTGAGGGACTTTCTGAGTTTCCTAATGATAGTGATGTTTTAGGGGATGCATATGAGTATTTGATCGGTCAGTTTGCAGCCGGATCAGGTAAAAAAGCCGGAGAATTTTATACACCACAACAGATTTCAACGATTCTTTCTAGAATCGTTACACTAGACAGTCAAGATCCAAGTACAGGTAAAAAGAAACAAATCAAAAGAGTTCTCGATTTTGCTTGTGGTTCTGGGTCGCTCCTTGTAAATGTAAGAAAACAACTCGGAGCAAATTCTATTGGTCAGATATACGGACAAGAAAAAAATATTACTACCTACAATCTTGCGCGTATGAATATGTTGCTTCATGGGTTAAAAGATTCTGACTTCCAGATTTTTCATGGAGATTCACTTCTGAATGATTGGGATATTTTAAATGAGATGAATCCTGCTAAAAAACTTGAGTTTGATGCTGTTGTAGCAAACCCGCCCTTCAGTTATCGTTGGGAGCCGAATGATACATTGGCAGAAGATTTTCGTTTTAAAGGCTATGGACTTGCACCAAAATCAGCAGCAGATTTTGCATTTTTATTGCACGGATTCCATTTCTTAAGTGATGAGGGTACCATGGCAATTATTCTACCGCACGGTGTTCTCTTCCGTGGTGGTGCAGAGGAAAAAATTAGAACAAAGCTTCTTAAGGATGGGAATATCGATACAATTATTGGTATACCTGCTAATCTATTTTTCTCTACTGGTATTCCAGTTTGTATCCTTGTTCTTAAAAAATGCAAGAAATTTGATGATGTGTTATTTATCAATGCAAGTGAGTATTACGAAAAAGGGAAGCGCCAGAATATTCTATTACCAGAACATATTGATAGAATAGTTGAGACGTATCAATACCGAAAAGAAGGTGATAGAAAATATTCCCGCCGTGTTTCAATGGAAGAAATCGAAAAGAATGATTTCAACTTGAATATTTCAAGATATGTGAACACAGCTACAGAGGAAGAAATCATCGACATTAATAAAGTTAATGAAGATCTGAGTTCAATTGAAGAGAGAATACGAAATGCTAAAGTACTTCATAATCAATTTCTAAAGGAATTAGGATTGAAAGAGCTACCCTAAGCGATTGGTCACGAGTATAAATAGAATTAGTCACGTCCTGGATTAATAAAATAGAGTCATATTATGGGCTCAACACCAAAATATGTTCTTGACAGCTTAAGCTGTCAAGAAATGGTTATTACATTCTAATAAAATTCTTCCTTTGTAGTAGTCTTTATTCCTTGTAAAATAGTGTCTGCGTTGAATTGCTTT
>JAJXWH010000100.1 GCA_021781745.1 Bacillota bacterium
GGATGGCTGCAAATTTTTATACATTTGTCAAGTATTTTATTCAAAAAAATTGGGGGAATCAAGAAAAAATCAAATTAGTAAAATAGAGTAATCACAGACTCTATAGAGTTTCCGTGAGAACTCATATTTGTAGGGGGAGGGGGCATTATACCTTAAATTATTTCAACCAAGCTTAAAATAGTTGTTTTCTAAAATTTCTATTCAAAAATCATAGTTACCAGCTATTCTTAAATAGAAACGAAAAAATTCAAATCCCATAGTAACTATATAATTCTATTCGTTCAACAACGTTGTTTCAGAAATTGAGCGATATGGTGGCTAATATCAATTCAGTAATGAATTCGATGTTAGCTATTTTTCTGCTCAACTTCTGAATACAACCCTTCTCAATTTGCGAACTCAGCATTAAAACCACTATTTTAAATTTAAAAAGTGTAAAATATACTCAATTATTTTTCTAATAGTATGGCTGGATAAATACGTGTATAACAAAAAATACCACAGTAAATGTGATATTTTAGTTATTATTCCTGCTTCGGTCGTAGCCGGATTAGAATATATCATTCTCCTTTAAAGAATCTTTAAAGGAGCTAATATTAGCAATATATTCTTTATATGCTTCTTTATTACTCTCATAATAATCAATAAGAGCTTCAATTGTTGGAACATCATATCCATGTGCAATATCATTTCTTAATTTTATGGCTGGTTTAAATGCATCCACAAATTTTTGAGAGAGAAATTTATTTTCGACGCACAAATCTAAACATTGTCTGAAGTACATTTTGCTCACATCTATGCTTAAAGTTTTAAGTACGATAGAAATATAGTCTTCCACTAGAGATTGAAAACTATTAAATAAACTTCTAAAAGATAACTCCATGGATCTCTTAATCAAAGCATTATTTTCATATTTTTTTGAAATAATTTCTTTATAGAATTCTTCTAATTCATCTAAACATTTTGCTGTTTTACCTATTGTTACATTTAATCGTGTAATATTTATTTTTTTCATTGTATTCCCCCTTTTATTTATCTAACATAAGCTTTTTCCAAAGTGGAAATTCAGTTTTAATCCAAAAATTAACTTTATCAAGAAATTTTTGTTCTAATAAATCATCTTTACAAAATAATTGATTATTTCTCATTAATATTTGAATTTGTATATACTCAGGCAGAGCTTCAATATTATTTAAATCAATAGGGAATTCTATTAAATCCTCTAATTCTGAATTCATGTGTAAACATTCTGAATATGATAGGTCTTTCATAGGTAAAATAGCAATATCTATATCACTGCTGCTATTAAAGTCCTCTGTGTCAAAAGATCCAAACAAGTAAGCTACTGCAACATCCTCTCTATTATATAAATAATCTTTTATCTTTTGAATTACTTCTTTATTATCAAAGTTTAAGACATAGTCCTCTTTAAACATAATCCACCTCACACTTCACTATCTTAATTATATCCAAATTAAACCACTTAATAAACAAGGTTTATATATACCTCATCATTTATATTCTTTTCCTTAATTAATCTTATATTTAACAATGAATTTGCTATATCTATCGCTACATTTTTATTAATCCTCTGAGACTAATAACCCTAGTTTCTTTTATGATTTTACTGCAATCACTTGATCTTTAAAAAATCCATGCCACCTAAAGTTGCACGGATTTTTAAAAGTATATGTAACAGGAGTCTTTTTATGGATTCCTAATTTTTAAAAATATTACTTTCCACAGCACTTCTTATATTTCTTACCACTTCCACATGGACATGGGTCATTTCGTCCAACTTTAGGTTCTTCTCTTACAAATGGCTCTTGCTGTTCGAAGTCTTCATCAAACAAATCATTATTTGATAAATCTCTTTCAAACCAGTCTTCATCATAATCATCCTCGTCTTCTTCTAAACCAAAAGCTTCTCCTAATATATCGAGATATTGGCCCATCTGACTTTTATAATTAGATAGCATCTTTTTTCTTTCTATACTATTTTCAACTTTTTCAAAAAAATCTGCTTTTATTAAATACAAATCAGGATAATTCTTTTTTAATTTTTGAATAGAATTTCTAAACTTTTCATATTCCCGCACAATTTGATATTCGTGAAAATACTTCATTACCTTTTTATCCATTCCATCTAATTCAAGAAAACTATCAGGAACTACTTCAAAACCAATGAGTGCAGTTACTTCCATTTTTATTTTCTTATCTCTTTCAAGTCTTTCAAATTCTTTTCCATATTTATTTACATTTTCAATCTGTTTTTTTGTTTGTAATATATGCTTATCCTCTGGCAATATTTTTATTGCAGTATCTATAACTCTTTGAGCATCTGCGTCTCTATCTATGTGCATTAGCAGCTGTGCTATATGAGACAATGTCCATGCTACATTATCTCTTATTTCTTTATTATTTACTGCAAGGTCTGCAAGTTTATCTAAATATTTATATATTTCAGAATACATCTGAAAAGATATATTAAGCATAATTAATCTTAAATAAATTGTAGTACTGTCACTAATATCTGCCTTTCTATCTAATGCCTTTTCCAAAACTCCTCTTGCCTGCCAGTATTCATGGCTCTTAATATAAGCATCACTTAATCCTATCCACAGTGAAATATTATCCTCATCAAGTTCTATTGCTCTATTAAAAGCTTCTATAGCTTTCTTTTGCCACCCTCTAGTAAGATATGCTTCGGCAAGATATCCTGCAAAAGCTGCATTTTCTGGTTCTGCTAACGTTAACTCTTCATATATTCTGATAGCTTTACCACTATTATTATTTTTTAAACAAGTTTCTCCTAAAAGTGACTTAACTATAAGCAGTTCTGAATCTATTTTAAGTATTTTTTCAAGAATTTTAATTCCAGCTGTAAAGTCACCTTCTTCTATTAAAGTCCTTGCTGAATTATATGATTCTTTTATCTCTATAGGCAGATAGTTAATTGCATCATACTGCTTTCGAGTTTTCTCATTACTTAAAGTTTCATAAGCCTCTCTTATTTCCATAAATTCTTTTTCATATCTATCAGGTGGATATTTTCTTACAAGCTTAAAATATGCTCTTTTCACCTCTTCTTTAGAAGCCTCTGGCTCAAGTCCTAGAATTTTATAAAAGTCCTTCACTTATATCACCTTCTCATGAATTTTTATTTTTTTAATATTCTTCTTAAAATGCTGTAAATAAAATTATCATCATATTTCTTATCCAAACTATTAATTATATATTTCTTTGCAGCTTCATTTTCCTTGTCAATAAGCAATACCTTTTTCCATATAGCTATTGCTTCATCTTTTTTTCCTGCCTTAAGCATACAAAGTCCTTTAAAATTCATGAAAGAGATAATCTTGCAGCTGTCAAAATCACTGTCTTTTAATAGTTTTTCTATTTTCTTAAAAGAACCATCTTGAGCATATTTTAGAGCTTTATTATATAGTTCACAAAAAGTTAAAAACTTTTGATCTTTCATACTAGCTATATAGAAATATGCTCTGTTATTCTGTTCAGAGTTTATTTTTATACTTTTTCCCCATAGGCTCAAAGCTCTGTCAAACTCTCCTGTAGTATATAGACATAATCCTTGTAAATTCTTGGCCTTCCAATTGTTATCATTAATATTCACTGCTTTTTTAAAATTAAATTGAGCAGTTGTTAATTTAATTTCATATAAATTTTTAAGACCTTCTTCCATATATATATTTGACAGTTTCTCAAGCATTATTCTTCCTCCAATTCGTACATTATATCTGTAAGCTCCTCTTCTAACTCTTCTGCCAACTCCTTTTTACCAGTAATTATAGCCTTTTTTAAATCTTTTACTAAGGAATCCAGTTCAAAGATACTCTCATCCTCACTATTTTCACTTATATATTTTTCAACCTTTTTTATAATTCTCCTGTATTTTCTAGCACCTTCAGTACTTTCCCAAGTTTCAAGATCAACCTCTTGTTCCATTTCTACTCCAGTTGTTTCAATAGTAATATTAGCATTTTTCCCAGTGCTTACTACAACAGCTTCCACTTGAAGAATGCCATTAACGTCATAAGTAAACTTGACTTTAATTCTTTCCTCGCCTGCTGGTGCTTTAGGGATATCTGAAAGCTTAAACTTCCCAAGAAAATTATTCATTGATGCTTTTTTATAATCACCTTGATATATTTTTATTTCTACTTCTGTTTGTTCATCAGCTACTGTATAATAAATATCCTCCTTAACTACTGGTATTGTAGTATTTCTATTAATAAGAACACTATAACCATCAGGTATTGGCATTCCATTAAAAACTTCTAATACTTCAATTCCAAGAGTATACGGACAAACATCTGTAATAAGTATATCAGTCTCAGCTGAAAGTTCATCATTTAATATTGCACTTTGGATTGCCGCTCCCATAACAACCGCAAGATCAGGATCTACAAGAGATTTTGGCTCTTTATTAAAAATCCCCTGCAAAAAGCTCTTAACAAGTGGTATTCTAGTTGAGCCTCCAACTAACAAAATAGTAGTTATGTCATCTGTACTAAGAGATGCATCTTTTAAAACAAGCTCGACTTGAGCTTTAGTTGAATATATAAGCTCTTTTATTAGTTCTTCGAAAATATCTCTTGTAATAAGAATTTCCATGGATATAGGTTCATTACCTTTATTCGCAAGAAAAGGCAATACAATTTTGTGCTCTCCTGAGCTGCTTAACTTCACCTTGCAAGTTTCTGCTGCTTCTTTAAGTCTCACCATGGCCTTTATATCCTTTGACAAGTCAATATTATGTTCTTCCGTAAACTTATCTACTAAATAATTTATGAGTTTATCATCAAAGTCTTTTCCCCCAAGATGATTATTACCACTCGAAGCTTTAACCTCTAGAACACCATCAAACATTTCAAGAAGTGTAACATCTAAAGTTCCTCCGCCTAAATCATAAACTAGTACATGCTCATTTTCCTCCATATGATCTATTCCATAGGTTAATGCAGCTGCTGTAGGTTCATTGATTATTCTCTCAACTTTAAAACCTGAAAGTTTTCCTGCCTCTACTGTAGCTCTTCTCTGTTCATCAGTAAAATATGCAGGAACTGTAATTACTGCTCTTTCGACCTTTTCTCCAATGTAAGCTTCTGCACAGTCTTTAAGATAACTTAAAATGTAAGAGGAAATTTCCTCAGGTTTATATTCCTTTTCACCCATTGTAACAGTTTTGCCTGATCCCATAAGCCTTTTAACTTCAATTACGGTATTAGCAGGTCTTAGTATTAGCTGATCTCTGGCATCCTTACCCACTATTAACTCATTATCCTGAGAAATTCCTACCACTGAAGGAGTTATAACTTCTCCTTCTTTGTTCTTTATTACTACTGCCTTTCCATTTTCAAACACAGCCACTTCTGATGTAGATGTTCCTAAATCAATACCTATAATTCTACTTTTACTCATTAACTACCTTCCTTTTATTACTTATTTTTCGTAATGCACTACTAAAATTTGTTAATTACAACCTCAGCCTTTCTTAAAAGTTTTCCTTTATACATATAGCCTTTTCTAACTATCTCTAAAACTGTATCTTCTGGCTTATCTTCCTGCCATTTTGTACCTATAGGCTGATGAATATTAATATCAACCTTACCATTTACTATTCCTAAAACTAAAATTGAAGCTTTAGCTAATTTTTCTACTAATTGTTCCTGCACAAGCTTAAATTGAACTTTTAAATTTTCATTATCACTATTTAACACATAATTACTCATATAATCAAAAGTATCTGACATACTAATTATTGTGTTAAGCATTACCTTTAATTCATTTTCTTTATCTGCAGACTGTTCTTTTAAGTCTTTTATAACAGCCTGCATCTCATTATTAATTTCATTATTTTCTTCAAGAACATCCAATACTTCATCTATTGCGTTTGATGTCTTATATTGTTCTTTACTAATTCTTTCATATGACTTAGTAAATACATTTAATATGCTTCTTAATTCTTCAGTCTCATTATCTTCATCTTCATGTAAATTTTCTTTAAATTCCACTGGTTTATAATTTTTCAATTCATCCATAATATCTAACATTTCCACACCCCTGACAATTCCAATAATTTTAAATTCAAGTTTTTTGGTTTTATTACTAATTGTCCACAATCATCTGCTATTACTTATGCCTTAGTGATTTTAATTTCTTTTCCTTTAAATACAATAGCAATCTTTATTCTATCTTTTATTCCTCGATTTTCAAGTTCTTGTTCATACTTTTTATCTTCTATCTGCTTTAAGGCTGCTGTAGTTGCTTCTTCTATTGTAGTTTTTAAAAAATCGTCTATTTTCTTAAATTCTATGACAATTCCTATTTTAGATGTATCCTTTGGAATCAACACGACATCGTACCGTCCATAACCGCTTTCTTTGTTAGATTTAACCTCATATTTTTCTGAAAGGGATATAAGCATTCCAAGAACAAAAGCATGATAAACCCTCTCTGGTTCTGTCCCTGACACATCAAAATAACTTAAATTATTCATTACAAACTGTTCAAATATACCAGCAAATATCTCTATTTCTCCGGTTATAAGCATACTTAGCATCAATTCATACTTTTGATTAGTCATAGTATCTTGAAACCATTTTTCAATTAGGTTTTTATAAAAAATTAATACTTCCTTATTAGGAATTTTAAGTTTACAATTCAAAATTCCTTCTATATTTTCTGTCTTTACAGCCTTTAAATAACCACTCAAAGTCAAAAAACTCCAAATATTTTGATTAGAATGTTCAACCTCTGACATTACTATAGTATCGTCAACCACCTTAGCTATAGAATTCCCATTAATAAGCTCTTCTAATTCAAGTTTTATCTGTTTATCACCTTTAATCAATAATTTTTTAATTAGATCATTGCTGCTGCTATTAATCCAATAAGGCATAAAACCTTCTCTTAAATTCTTTAAATAATTTAATACTGACCATGGATTATATATTACTTGACCACCAAAAATATAACCATTATACCAATTCTTTATGCTTTCAATGTTTTCTATAGCATTATAGTAATTAACTAATTGTTCAACTTCGTTTTCTGTAAAACCAAATTTATCATTAAAACTATATCTCAAAATAGTATTTACTTCTAAATTATTTAGTCCTGAGAAGATGCTTTCTTTCGCAACTCTAAGGATTCCTGTTATTAATGATTTTTCAACATATGGATTATCTTTGAGAGCAGAAGTTAATAAATTTCTTACTAATACAATCATTTGATCATAGTATCCATTTAAATAACCTTCTTGAATTGGCACATCATATTCATCAATAAACAGCATTACCTTTTTCCCGTAATGCTTATTCATATATCCCATAAGAGAGCTAATTCCATTACATAAAGCAGCCATAGAAGCCTTTTTCTCCATCATCTCAATATAATCTTGCTTATCAATATTTGATAATTTATAACTTTTAAGTAAATAATCATGTTCCTTATAAAGACTTGATAATAAAAACATAAGTCCATCTTTAAAATCTTCATAAGATAAATATTTTTCATTCTTAAAGGTTATAAAAATAACAGGATACTCCCCTTGGAGTTTGATTATATCTTTTTCATTTTCTATTTTTAATCCCTTAAATAAATCTTTAGTTTCGTTTTTTGTCCTTATATCAAAGAAATATCTAAGCATACTTAAATTTAGTGTCTTTCCAAATCTTCTAGGTCGTGGTGTTAAAATAATCCTTGCTCCATTTTCTATGAATTCTTTTATTAGTAAACTCTTATCTACAAAGTAATTATTTCCTTCTATTAAGTCTTTAAAATCAGAAATTCCTATTTGTATCTTCTTCCTCATTAAATCACCTTCTTTCTTCATTGAATTAATTTTATTTTCATTATATCCAATTTTCCATAATCTTAAAAGAAAATCTCCTATAAGATTAAATCTTACGAATGATTATAACGCAATACAAATGAATATGCTACAGCCTATAGCTCTCATATTTAATTTCTATATATTTTATCTATTCTCGATACACTATTTACTTCCCCCTGATATCATAGCCAATTTATTTCTTAACCTACACCAACTTCCTTCAAAGAAATATATATATTTCTGCTCTAACGGCAAATGAAGTGCCATGGCAATGGGATGATTCCTTATAATTAAATATAAAATCTAAACATACCCCTGAATATCCTCTATTCTTTTATACGAATTCTTTATTATCTCCTTTGGATAACCTATATAATCAAGAAGCTTAATAGCATTTCTTGTTTTTAAGACGCCTTCTTTTATTTTATAGTCAAAACTCAATCCATTCTTCTTATCTACATTTTCGCTAAAATGGTAAAAATCATAGCTTTCCTTAAGTATATCCGAAAGCTCCTTGTCGTGTGTGGCTACAATACAAATAGATTGTCTTTTATTAATATACTTTAAAATTTCTGCTGATGCAGATATTCTTTCTATCGGATTAGTTCCCCTAAATATCTCATCTATAGGGCAAAATATTGGTATATTTTTTTCTAATGATTTTATTATCCTTAAAATAGACTCTGCTTCTGCTAGATAATAGCTCTTTCCATTAACTATGTCATCTTTAGGACTTATTGATGATACAACATGAAAAAAACATGCTTCGTACTCTTTAGCTAAAGCAAAACCAAATGTTTGGGCTAAAAGTATATTAGTGCTTACCATTCTCAAAAATGTGGATTTACCTGACATATTCGTCCCTGTTAATACTATCCCTTTATTGCAAATTTTAATTGTGTTTTCAACTGGATTTTTTAATAAGGGGTAAATGCCATCTTTTATCTTTAATGAAATTTCAGGTATAAATTTAGGCTTTGTACATTTCTCTTTATTACATTCTTCATAGATTGCAACAGAAATTAGAGCGTCTAATTCTCCAACTCTACAATACAATTGAAGTATAATATCTTTCTTTTCAATTAATTTTCCACTTATTTTGTAGTATGTAGATTCTTCGATAAGAAAAGGTATTGAAAACATCTCTAATAGCCCACCAAAGGAATTTATTACTTTTATTAAATAAGTAGCTTTCTCAATATCTTTTAATTCATTTAGCAATGTTTTAATTTCTCTTATATTTGATTGCAATTCATTATTCTGAATTTTAGATATACTCTTAGCTGCAGTTATTAAATCTCTTAAATATACAAGGCCAACAGCCTTTACATTTACACTTTCTTTATTATGAATATATATTATAAAATATGTATAGAAAACTAAAACTGCCATAAAATAAGGTTGCTTAAATAAAATGGCACTTATAATTAAAAGTATAGGAAGAATTCCTAATATAGAATAAATATAAAACTTTGTTTTATTTACAGAAAGCAACCCATTTATCATTTCAATCAGCCTATTTTTATTATCAAATCCAAGTTTAAAATAAATGCATCTTAACTTTACAGTTAAATTTGAATCCTTTTTAAATAAATCAATCAAATTACTTCTCTTATCTAACTTTTCTTCATTCATCAACGGATTTCTAAGCATTTTATAAAGCACAAATTCCCCTGCACTAGAATAAGTTCTATCTAATTGAGTAAACACATTGTCCATTACCAAGTCATCCCAGGTTTGATTATCAATAGTCGATATATTCTTTTTTGATAAATCAAATAATTGTCTTATGTTATCAAAATTTCTCTTTTTATCCTTAACTTGTTTTAATTCTCTTTTAACAAAACCCTTAACTGCATTTTCACCCATGTTTATATAGTTCATGTACTTCAGTAAATTTAATGGGCCCAAAGAAAAAAACTTATTAACAATAATTATGATTACTATTAATACTATTATTATCACTATATCTTTAAAATCCACAATATCACCCTCCTTCTCTTGGCAGTCAATTATATAAACTATATGTTCTTTACATCATCAACAAATCTACCCCCACCACAAATTAAGAACCTATAGAATTATCTTATATGAATTATCCTTAAGAACATTTATTGCCTTCTCAAAATTTTCTTCTTTAGTAAATATATAATCTGTATTATAAGTTGACACTGCAAATATTCCAATTTTATTTTCTGCTAATAAGTCAGATATTTTTGATAAAATCCCAATAAGAGAAAAATCTAATACTCCTTGTATCCTAAATCCTTTCCAACCACTATCACATTCGATTGCATTTTCTGGCACCGACTTTGTACTGCACACTAATGACAGTTCTTCATCTGTCTTACCAATAAAACAAAACTTATCCGAATAATCTATTTGTGATAAATTTTCAACTTTACATACTGAAAAATCTTGATTTATTATCTTTATCTCCATCATATTACCATTCCTTTTGAAATAAAACTTGTAAATAGCTATTTTTGAATAGCCATATCGTAACCTCCCCACATTTCATCTTTATATGGGAATACCTTTTCATCTATCCATTTGTATACATTATTCATTTCTTCTGCATAATCATTATTAATTTCAAATTAATCAATCATTACAATATCAAATGAAAATGGGAATTCCTCAGCTTCTTTATTTTCAAAATCTACTTTATATCCAGTTCCATCTTTATAAAAAAAACCTTGTTTTAATTCTATTTTCACATAACACATATTTTCATCATTTTCGTTATTGTGTGCAAAATACCAAGGTTCAAATACCTTTATCAATTTTTCTCTTATTGCATAATTTTCCTCACGTAATGGATGTCCAATATTATTGGCATTTCCACTAAATCGATAAAGTTTATTGCACATTGAAACTTCAGGATTTTTTTCAATGTCTTTTACCTTTTGCGATTTTGCATAAGAAACAATGTAAAAAGCATTATTATCATAAAATGTATCTATAAACCTAACAGATGGAATATTATCATTTGATGTTGCTAAAGCAAATTGATAATCTCTTCCAAATAGCTCTTCTAAAATGTTTAAACTTTTTTCGTATGTTGTCATTTGAATATCACCTCTCATAAATTTTGAGTTATTAATTTAAATTCAAACTTAAATTATATCCACTGTATAAAAGCAGTTTTATCATTTTGATTATATCCTGCTTGTTCATAGAAATTTAGTGTACTTTCTTCTTTCGAACCTGTTAATAGCATTAATTTATAACAATTTTCTTTAACAGCTATTTCTTTAGCATAATTCAAACAAGCTGTTGCAAGTCCTTTTTTTCTATAGTTTTTATCGGTTATTACGTTTTCAATAAATGCATATGGTCGCTGATTATGTGTTAAATTAGGTATTATAACACATACGCACGAAGATACTATCTTCCCATCTTCTTCAGCAATAACAATATGATGTTCTTTATCTTTTAAAATTCTGCTCCATAGTTCCATTACTGAAGTTGTCTTTTCTGGCATAGGATTATCATGTAACTGCATATAGAGTTCCATTAACCCATTAAAATCTTCTTTTACTATTTCTCTTATCATATAATCATCCCCTAAGTGTTAATGGTACTGTCAAAGTTTTTTATCTAACTAAGACAGCAACCCTTTGATTTTTCTTATTTTTTATATAAATAACTTGCCACCCCTAAAAAGTTGAGATATTTTATATTTGCAAGACAAAAACATTGAAC